>JAURMX010000045.1 GCA_030830475.1 Candidatus Nanopelagicales bacterium | reverse complement strand
TTAGCCATTTTCGCATTCGCCACAGCAGGGGTATTTTCGATTTGCTGGGCTTTGATTGCTAGAGGCTTTCCGAAGAGATTTAACTTTGGCTTTCAGATGGGTGGCTATTGGGTAGTTTCGCTATACCTCCAAAAACTTATCCTCTTATTTCCAGAGTACACACGGCGAGATGAGATTTCAGGAAGGCCATTTCCAAGTTTTGCTATTGAGTCAGTCTGGTACTCAGAGCCTGGTTATTGGATTCTTCAACTTGATCGAATTATGCATGTTCTGCTACCTGCTTTCGCAATTTCACTAACGACTGTTGCAATCTACTATCAGGTTACAAAAAGTGCTGCACTTGATGCTTTGGAATCTGATTATGTGAAAATGGCGCGTGCTAAGGGATTAAATGAACTAGAGGTCCTAGTTAGGCATGTATTTAGATCTTGCTACTTGTCACTTTCAAATACATTTGTTCCTAACTACCTGTACCTTTTTAATGGAATTGTGATCATAGAGTTGGTATTTGGTTGGCAGGGAATAGGAATCTATCTAATGGACTCAATCTTCAACTATGACCTCAACCGTCTGATGGGTGGAGTATTTGTATTGGGTGTCTTCACTTTTTTTATGATGCTGGCGAGTGATCTGATAAGCAATAGGTTGGATCCGAGAATTGCAGAGTTTCGATAAGAATTATCCTTTACTCAATCCTCTTCTTGATTCCACTGGGAGTGGACGATACTGGGATCGAACCAGTGACCCCTTCCATGTCAAGGAAGTGCGCTACCGCTGCGCTAATCGTCCATATTCAATTGTGAAAATCACTTTAAGACTTTTCGAGGTGGAGACGGGATTTGAACCCGTGTAGCGGGATTTGCAGTCCCGAGCCTCGCCTCTCGGCCACTCCACCAAATCGCTAACCATCTCAACTAAACAGTCGAGCGGACGACGGGGGTCGAACCCGCGACCTGAACCTTGGCAAGGTTCCGCGCTACCAACTGCGCTACGTCCGCATTTACCGGGTCTATTACCTCCGGCAAGAGAGCGAAATCTATCGCACCATCGGGGCTAGCCCCAACTTAAGGCCGAAAATAAGTTCCACCCTGAGTGCATTTCTGCGAAGCGGTACCTTCGGCTCTGTGGGTTACATGTTCTGGATGGGTGGAAAACTCGCTACCGGTTTAGAGGAAATATCGACTGACCCGAGCTCATTAAGAGCACCTGGCTTTTGGGCGGTCATTGGAAGTTTTGAAGGTCAATGGTTATTGGCCAGATTTAAAAATGTCATGGAAGCCCCCTTGCCGCTTGAAGGAGTTTGGAACCCAATCTCAGTAACATCGTGGCGTTCATCGCTTGATAGAGATTCTTACTTAGATTACGTAAAGCTGGTTAAAGAAGAGATTGCCGCTGGCGAGGTTTATCAAGTAAATGCCTGTCGAATTATTTCAGCATATAACACGGCTAATAAATCTTTGCTTCCTTTAGCTAGGGCTATTGCTGCTGGAAATCCCGCACCTTACCTCTCTTATCTTTTTCTGCCTGGACTGGAAATAGCATCAGCTTCACCAGAGAGATTTTTAAATTTGAAGGATGGAGAAATAATCTCTAGTCCAATTAAAGGTACCTCAGCGACCCCTGATTTTTACGAGAAAGATAGAGCTGAAAATTTGATGATTGTTGATCTGATTAGAAATGACATAGGTGCCATTGCCGAAATTGGTAGCGTGACTACACCAAGGTTGTTATCTGTAGAGGCGCATCCCGGTCTTTACCATCTGGTTTCAGATGTAAACGGGAAAATCGCACGAAATCTTCACTTTGATGAGGTATTGAGCTCAATGATGCCTCCAGGCTCTGTAAGTGGTGCACCAAAATCCTCCGCTTTGAAGATTATTGGGAGGCAGGAGAAAGAGCGAGATATTTATTGTGGCGCATTAGGTTGGTATCACAATGGAGAGGCGGAGATTGCTGTTGCCATCAGAACTTTCTGGCAACGCGAAGATGGCATTTTGCATTTTGGAACTGGTGCTGGAATAACCTGGGGCAGCGATCCCGAACTAGAGTGGCAGGAAACTGAGTTGAAAGCAGCTCGTTTAATCAGGATTGCAGGCGGTCAGGAAGGTGCTTAATTTGAAGGTTTGGCATAACACCCAACTAGTTGATCAGTATCAACTACCTGCACTCAGTGCTGCTTGGTTAATGGGCGATGGGGCTTTTGAGACTATCCGTACCTATCTAGGTAAACCATTTGCTCTGGACCACCATTTACGGCGGCTACAAAACTCTCTTTCACAACTTCACATAAAATCTCCCCTGGCTGGTGATATAACAACTGGGATTAATGCTGTAATGGCGGCAAATTCTCAATTCGAATATGGCAGGTTACGAGTAACCGTATTTTCAGATGGGCAGCTGTTGATCTCTCATATGCCATATGAAATCAATACTTCGCCGGCCAAGTTGATGCGCTATCCAGATACCAAATTCTCTGGTTACTCTATTTCAGGCACCAAGAGCACCTCTTATGCAGAGAATTTTCGCGCTCTACGGCTGGCGCAGTCCAATGGTTATGACGACTGTGTATTCATAAATGAAAAAGGTGAAGTCGTAGAAGGCTCGATGGCAAATATCTTGTGGTTCAAAGATGGTGTTTGGTACACCCCCAAAACTTCAAGTGGTGCGCTTCCTGGAGTTACAAGAGCCATGCTCATTGAGAGCTTTGGCATCCAAGAATCAACCCTTGTGGAATCTGATTTAGGAAGGGTTGAATCTCTTGCCTTAGTTTCGTCGCTGCGCGAGATTCAAGGTGTTGAGCGGTATGAAAGCATTCTTTACCCAATTTCTAAGTCGCTCACAGAACTTCAGAGTTCCTTTCACGCTTGGGTTAGGGATAAACTTGGGGTATGAATATCCGCCAACAGATTAAGAGCACGCCATATGGCTCTCTGATTTGGCGGGTTTTTATTGGCGTGGTTGGTGGATTAGTAACCATTATTGGAACTGTGTTTTTATTTGCTCCCGGACCAGGTTTGTTGGTCTTGTTAGCCGGTCTCGGAATTTTGGCTACTGAGTTTGCATGGGCTTCCAGAGCGATGCTAAAAACTAAGAGCATTGCCGCTAATGCTGCCGATAAAGTTGGCATGCCGCTCTGGTTGAAGTATCTCCTTGCAGCGATCTTTACATCTCTATCAATCATCCTAATTGCACATTTTTACGCTTAACTCTGCGCTTAATTTCCGCAATTAGAAAATAAGTACAAAATTCAATTAATCGATTGAGCAGAGTTTCTAAGTAATTTGGTAGCCTCGCCACGTGAGCCAACAGATAAGTGTCAAGGTTGATGGTCAGGTTCGGAGTGTTTCTGCCGATTCCAAGCCAACCTTAATATTTGAGGAGCTCTATCCAGAATTGACCAAGCCGGGCGCCAATGCCATTGTCGTTTGCAAAATAAATGGGGCACTGAGAGATTTATGGAGCGATTTAGAAGATGGAGATGAAGTCGAATCAGTCTCTATTAACTCAACAGAAGGTTTGATGGTTTTGCGCCATTCAACCGCCCATGTTTTGGCACAGGCGGTACAGGAGTTATTCCCACAAACTAGATTGGGTATTGGTCCACCAATCAAAGATGGTTTTTATTATGACTTTGATCCTGAGCGTCCATTTAACCCTGAGGATTTAGTTAAGTTGGAATCTGCGATGAAGAAAATCATCAAGGATGGACAAAGATTCAAAAGAAGGGCTATTAGTGATGAAGAGGCCATTAAGGAGTTATCGCATGAGCCATATAAATGTGAATTGGTAAAACTTAAATCTTCAAACTCTAGCGAAGAGGCTGCAGAAGGGGCTGGGGTAGAAGTTGGCGCTGGCGAGTTAACGATCTATGACAATCTCGGTCGTGATGGCAAAGCGGTCTGGGGCGATCTGTGTAGAGGTCCTCACCTGCCATCAACTAAATACATTCCAGCATACAAATTAATGAGAAGTGCGGGTGCTTATTGGCGTGGCTCAGAGAAGAACCCAATGTTGCAGAGAATTTATGGCACAGCTTGGCCATCTCAAGAGGAGCTTGATCAGTATTTACATTTATTGGCAGAGGCGGAGAAGCGGGATCATCGCCGCCTTGGTTCTGAGTTGGATCTATTTTCCTTTCCCGAAGAGATTGGCTCCGGGCTTGCGGTGTTTCATCCCAAAGGTGGCATTATCCGAAGAGCGATGGAGGATTACTCCCGCAAACGTCATGAAGAAGAGGATTATCAATTTGTTTACTCGCCCCACTTAACAAAAGCGGCCTTATTTGAAACATCGGGACATTTGCAGTGGTATGCCGAAGGCATGTACCCGCCGATGGTTATGGATGAAGAGCTTAATGCAGATGGCACGGTAAAGAAGCCGGGGCAGAAGTACTACATGAAGCCGATGAACTGTCCGTTCCATAATTTGATTTACCAGTCCTCGGCTAAGTCTTATCGAGACCTTCCCTTACGTCTTTTTGAATTTGGCACGGTTTATCGTTACGAAAAATCTGGCGTTGTCCATGGAATCACCAGAGCCAGAGGCTTTACACAAGATGATGCACATATTTACTGCACCAAAGAACAGATGGCCGGTGAGTTAGATAGCCTGCTTACCTTCGTGCTTAATCTATTAAGAGATTATGGTTTAGAGGATTTCTACCTAGAGCTTTCTACTCGCAATCCAGAGAAATCAGTTGGTTCAGATGCTGATTGGGAGGCTGCAACACATGCGTTGCGCCAAGCTGCAGAGAAACAAAATCTTGAGCTGGTTCTTGATCCGGGTGGAGCTGCTTTTTATGGCCCCAAAATCTCAGTACAGGCCAAAGATGCGATCGGTCGAACCTGGCAGATGTCTACGATTCAAGTAGATTTCCAGTTGCCACAGAGATTTGATTTGGGCTACACCGCAAGTGATGGCTCACGACAACAGCCGGTAATGATTCACAGGGCGCTCTTTGGTTCAATCGAAAGATTCTTTGGAGTACTTACCGAACATTATGCGGGTGCCTTCCCACCATGGTTAGCTCCAGTTCAAGTACGGGCTATTCCAGTTGCGGAAGCCTTTAATGATTATTTAGTAGGGGTGGTTAAGGAGATGAAATCCGCGGGAATAAGAGCGGAGATTGACGCCTCCGATGATCGAATGCAGAAGAAGATTAGAAATGCGCAGACCGAAAAGATCCCATTCATGATTATCGCCGGTGAAGAGGATCAGAAGATTGGCGCAGTTTCATTTAGATATCGCAATGGCGAACAGAAAAATGGTGTTCCAATTGCTGCGGCTATTGATGAGATTCAGGCTGCGGTTAAAAATAGAACTCAGGTTTAGTTAATGTCTGATCAGCAGATTACCGGTGGGGCAGGGATGCCTGATAACTGGGAGCGACTTTGGACCCCGCACCGCATGGCTTATTTGTCCGGAGAAAATAGACCTAAACCAGACAATGATGTGCCCTGTCCTTTCTGCGAACTACCAAGAAAGAGCGATGAAGAGGCTTTAATTGTGGCCCGCGGTGAAGAGGTCTACGCAGTATTGAATCTATATCCATACAACGCTGGTCACTTACTTATCTGCGCAAAGCGCCATGTTGCGGATTTAACTGATTTAACAGAGTCCGAGCGAAATGAGATGCAGGCTTTCACCGCTCATGCTATGAAAACGCTGCGCAAGGTTTCAAATTGTGGAGGTTTCAATATTGGTTTAAATCAAGGTGCGCTCTCTGGTGCTGGGGTAGCCGACCATATCCACCAACATGTTGTCCCGCGTTGGTTCGGGGATGCTAATTTCATGCCGATTATTGGGCAAACCAAAGTTCTGCCTAAATTGTTGACTACTACGCGCGATGAAATCGCAGCAGCTTGGTAATTTCCTAAATCTTCGAGTCGATTACCAAATCGAGATATTTCTTAATCTGAGCAAGACCGATCTCTTTGTTAACAACTAGAGGAATCGCAGGAACTTCTAAGCCACCAATAAATCCTTCATTCCCAAACCCCTGAATTTGCTCCTCAAACTCACTTTTGAATTCATTGACCAAGGTTTGCAATTCATCATCGGCTCTATATTGGGTCATGGGCTTTTGCGAGTAATCGAAAACGGTCAAATCAGTCAGTGAAATCAAACCTGAAGGTTCGCCTAGTTCATCATGAAGAACAAGGAATGGAGTGGTTACTTGCTCCAGAACTCGATTGGCAATTAGTACGATGTCATCAAAATCCGATTCACTGAATTCGAGTCCTGTAACGATAATCAGCCTTGGGTATTGACGTTCACTAACAAAACTCCAAAAATCAATCATCGATTTCGAGACACCGCTTTGTGCGCTAATAACCAAAGCGACAGCGGAAATACCATTCAAAACCTCGGAATAGTTGATCTCGTCATCTTTCAAATCACATCCCAAGATCCTCCCCGGGAAGCCCGGTTCAAACGCAGCTGCCACTTCAATTGATTTCGCACTGCTGTGTCCGGCGAATAGCCATCGCATAGTAGTTGGCGACGTTTGCGCTTCGGTGTTGGTCGTGGTCACTAATAAAGCCTACGATGTGCCCGATGCTTCAGAATCGATTTAGAGCTCCGGTAACGGCAATTATTTCCCCAGTGGCTCGCTGGCTGCTGAAAATTGGTTTAACTCCGAACGTTCTGACTGTGATTGGAGCGCTGGGCAGTTCATTATGTGCCATATTTTTCTTTTCACAGGGAAACTTCTTCTTGGGCACAATTCTGGTCACCTTCTTTGTTTTGAGTGATTTATTGGATGGAACTATGGCCCGTCAATCTCAAGTTGGCCCAACAAAGCTAGGTGCATTAATAGATTCGACACTGGACCGGGTTTCAGATGCTGCAATCTTTATTGGAATTCTGTTGTTTGCCCATAATGAGAATTTGAGTGCTATTTCTTACGCAGCATTAGTCGCCTTAGTCACAGGAACATTAATCCCCTACATAAGAGCAAAAGCGGAGAGCCTGGGAGTTGAATGCTCAGTTGGTATAGCCGAACGAACTGAGCGACTAATTTTAGTTTTAGTAGGAACAGGTTTATTCGGATTGGGAATCGAATGGGCTCTTAGCCTTTCCTTATATGTAATCTGTTTGGCAAGTTCAATAACCGTTATTCAACGGATTCTTGTAGTCGCTAAGGCTTGAAAAGAATTATGGCCTGGTTGACTTACCTTATATATAGCGCCTTATGGCGCGCAGTTCGTATAGTTCCGGAAAAATCGGCCTACGCAATCTTTGACCTACTAGCAACATTGGCATATAAGCGAAACGGTAAACGTGTTTCCAGACTTCGCAGTAATTATCGTGCTGTTAAACCGGAGTTGCCAGCGTCAGAGCTTGAGGTGTTAGTGCAAGAGGGATTGAAATCTGCCATGAGATATTGGTGCGATACTTTTCGTATTTCTGATTGGAGTAAGGAGAGAGTATTCACAACAGTTACAACTCAGAATGAAGAGTATTTACTAAGGCCAATAGAGCAGGGTCGAGGTTTGATTGTTGCATTGCCACACGCTGGGAATTGGGATCATGCCGGCGCGTACATCTGTGCACGTGGAGTGAGAGTAAACACTGTTGCGGAACACCTAAAGCCTGAGCGCCTGTTTCGCAAGTTCCTCGCGCACCGGGAGGCAATGGGAATGCAGGTCTTGGATTTGAATGCTGGCGTATTTGGAGAGCTGGAAAGCATACTCAATGAAGGAGAGTTAGTAGCTTTGGTTGCTGATAGAGATTTGAGTAGATCGAGAGTGAATGTCGATTTTTTCGGAAAAACTGCACGCATGCCGGCAGGTCCGGCTTTGCTGGCCTATAAAACAAATGCTGACCTCATAACCGCTTATGTTTCATACACGACTTCAGGAATCCACCTTAAGTTCGCAGAACCGCTTGCTATTGATTATCAAGCAGAGCAGAAAATCGAGATTGAGCGGATTACGCAATTGCTGGCCAATCAATTTGAATATGATATTTCAAATAACTTAACCTCTTGGCATATGCAACAGAGAATCTTCATAGATGAAAGTTTTGTAGAGAGATCATGAAAATCGGTTTTGTATCTCCCTATTCCTGGGATGTTCCCGGTGGAGTTCAGTCGCATATTCGTGATTTAGCTTTACATTATCGACAACATGGCCATGAGGTATCTGTTTTAGCACCGGCCAGCGATGTCTCTGACATCTCCGATGATTTTGTAGTCACTGCCGGACGTCCGGTTGCAATTCCTTATAACGGCGCTGTTGCACGAGTGCTTTTTGGACCAGTTGCTGCATCGAGGGTTAGACAATGGATCTCCTCAGGAGATTTCGATGTGTTGCATTTACACGAGCCTGCGATTCCATCGCTATCGCTTCTAGCTTGCTCTATTGCTGAAGGAGCTATGGTTGGAACTTTTCATGCTGCAGCTCCGCGTCAGAAAGTTGCTTTTGCTATCGCTCCGCTATTGGAACCTGTAATAGAAAAATTAAGGGCACGTATTGCAGTGAGCGAGGTGGCCAGAGAAACATTGAGAATCCACTTAGAAACCGATGCTGTCGTTATTCCAAATGGCATTAGTGTTCCTTTCTTCGCGGAGGCCTCCGCTAATCCAGAGTGGCAAAGACCACTGAACATTGGCTTTATTGGCCGTTTCTCTGAACCTCGGAAGGGGCTCGATATTCTGCTTGATGCGTTACCGAATATCGCTCGAGTTCATCCTAACTTTAAACTCTTGATTGCCGGTCCTGGTGAGGGTTTAGAAGCGATGCAGAAAATAAATCCCGCATTGAGAAATAAATTAGTGTTTTTGGGAAGAATTAATGATGCCGAAAAAGCTTCTTTCCTGAAATCACTTGATCTTTATGTTGCCCCCAATACCGGCGGAGAGTCATTTGGGATAATATTGGCTGAAGCTTTGGCATCCGGTGTTCCAATCGTTGCCAGTGATATTCAAGCGTTCCGCTATCTTTTAGAAGATGGAAAATACGGGCAGCTATTCGAAAATGAAAACTCCGAGGATTTGGCTCGTAAAGTTATAACGCTTTTAAAGGATCAGAAGACAAGAGATGAGATGTCAGCCTCCGGAGTTGAATACGCGCGACGCTTTGATTGGGCCCAAGTAGGCGATGAGATTATGAATGTCTATTTGCATGCTCTGAAACCAGGGGAGAAGGTTGGATTGAGCTCAGAGACCCGCCTGTGGAATCGGATTTTCTCTCGAGAGGATGAATAGAGGTAGTTGATGAACAACACTTATATCTGGCTTCCGATAACCCTCCTGTTAATTATTTGGTATCTAACCTTTAGCGCAAATCGATTAGATAGACTGCATCACAGAGCAGAGACCTCTTGGGCAAACTTGGATGCGATACTGCAACGCAGGGCTGCATTAGCTCTGGATATCGCTCACACAGGAGCGGTTGATCCAGCCACTGGGCTGTTAATAACTGCCGCTGCACATCAAGCAAGAGAAGCGGAGATTTCAGAGAGGAGCGAGGCCGAGAGCTCTCTGACACAGGCTTTGTTGCTGATAATTGAAGAGAGTGATTTGAATCGCAGATATCCAGAGTTGTTTCAAGAGTTAGATACGCTCACTGAGCGACTAAAGATTGCGATTTCGCTGCATATTGAAGCGGTCAATGCGGCTCGAGCCCGCCGCGAGAAGTTGATTTACCGTATTTTTAGATTGGCAGGACATGCTCCTTTGCCAGTCAAATATGCCTTTGAGGATGACTCTTTGATGGAGATAACGCGCTAAATGAATATCAGAGGTATACGTGTTTTATTGCTTTGTTTAATTCCAGTGCTGATTTCAGCCTGCTCTAGCCTTCCTAACGTGAATGAGTCAGAACCAGAACCAGAGGTAGAACGGAATGTATATACCAACCTTCCCGGTTCCAATGGAGAGATAATCGCGGTAAAAATTGATGATACAAATGCTGCACACCCCCAACAAGGTGTTGAGTTTGCCGACATCGTTTTTGTAACTCAAGTGGAAGCAGGTTTAACTCGGCTGATGGGGATTTATTCCTCCAACTATCCCGAAGTCATCGGTCCCGTACGCTCTGCAAGAATTAGCGACCTTGAGATTTTGGCTCAGTTCGGCAGAGTGGGTTTTCTCTACAGTGGCGCACAGAGCAAGTTACGCCCCGTCATCGCACAATCTAATCTGGTTAATTTAAGTGCGGAACGAAATCCGCCGACCATCTATTTCAATGATCCTTCTCGTACACCTCCTTACGCGATGATGGTTAAACCCAATTTGCTTTTGGAAAAATCGGAGAGCTTGGCCGTAGCTCAAAGTGTGGGTTGGAGTCATGGCGAGATATCAGATAAGGGTAAAAGAATTGAGTCGGTAGAGATTAATTGGCCCAACGCTCAATACCAGGCCCATTGGAGTAAAGGAGAGAAGCTTTTTCTGCTGAAACACAATGGCAAAGAAAACTTTTCCTCAACAGGTGTTGCATTAGGTTCAAATATGATGGTAATCCAGAAGATAGAAATAACTCCATCGGAATATGGGGACAAATTCGGCGGTATCACTCCAAAGAATCATGTTGTAGGACAGGGGGAGGCATTTCTCCTTCGTGATGGTCGAGTAATCAAGGCGCTTTGGTCTCGCGAAACTGCGAGCTCACAAACCAAATGGACCCTCTTAGATGGAACAGAGGCAAAATTTGCAGATGGCCAGGTGTGGTTTTTCCTCACCGATCAAGAGCCCGAGTTCACCTATCAAGCTTCTAAGCGCCCCACTGCAGGAAATAACCCCTAAATTCGCAGTTCTATCGATTCAAAGTAGAATCCGCGCATGTCCACGACCGATAAGAATCAGCACACAATAGGTACCTCTCGAGTTAAGCGAGGCATGGCGGAGATGCTCAAGGGTGGCGTCATCATGGATGTCGTTAATGCTGAGCAGGCCAAGATTGCCGAAGACTCCGGTGCTGTAGCGGTTATGGCACTGGAACGAGTCCCAGCTGATATCCGTGCCCAAGGCGGCGTTGCAAGAATGTCTGATCCAGACATGATCGCGGAGATTCAGAAGAGCGTCTCCATTCCAGTAATGGCCAAAGCTCGAATTGGACATTTTGTTGAAGCACAGATCCTGCAAGCGATCGGCGTTGATTACATCGATGAATCAGAGGTTCTTACGCCAGCGGACTACACGCATCACATTGATAAATGGAACTTCACGGTGCCGTTTGTATGTGGCGCAACTAATTTGGGTGAGGCGCTCCGACGTATAAATGAGGGCGCAGCGATGATTCGCTCTAAGGGGGAAGCGGGTACAGGTGATGTTTCAAATGCAACAACTCATATGCGATCGATTTCCGATGAAATTCGTCGTTTAACTTCTATGCGTGAAGATGAACTTTATGTTGCAGCTAAAGAACTACAGGCTCCTTATGAGTTAGTCCGTGAAATTGCACAAACTGGAAAACTACCAGTTGTTCTTTTCACTGCTGGTGGAATTGCAACTCCTGCTGATGCAGCGATGATGATGCAACTTGGTGCAGATGGCGTTTTCGTTGGATCAGGAATCTTTAAATCAGGAGATCCCGCCAAGCGCGCTGCGGCGATTGTTAAGGCGGTAACTTTCTATGATGATCCTAAGGTTGTAGCTGAACAATCACGAGGATTGGGCGAAGCCATGGTTGGAATTAATGTTGCCGATATTCCAGTTCCACATCGTCTAGCAGAGCGAGGCTGGTAGAGAAGGTGAAGGTTGGAGTCTTAGCACTCCAAGGCGATGTTCGAGAACACATTCGCTCTCTTGGAGATTGCGGTGTGGATGCCTTTGCGGTTCGCACCGCTCATGAAATTAATGGAATTGATGCGCTAGTAATTCCGGGTGGAGAATCCACCACTATCTCCAAATTAGCTCGCGCATTCTCAGTTTTCGATGTTATTTCCTCCCGCATAAATCAAGGTATGCCGGTTTACGGTTCCTGCGCTGGAATGATTTTGATTGCAAACCAGATTCTGGATGCGATTGAAGGTCAGGAGAGTTTTGGTGGCCTTGATGTGGTGGTTCGTCGAAATGCATTCGGCCGCCAGGTGGATTCTTTTGAAACAGATTTGAACTTCAAAGGAATCACGCAGCCATCGGTGCGGGCGGTATTTATTAGAGCTCCCTGGGTTGAATCTGTTGGAGAGGGTGTTGAGGTATTGGCTGAGGTAGATGGCCATCCAGTAGCGGTGCGACAAAATCATCTTTTTGCTACCTCCTTTCATCCAGAGTTAACCGGCGATAATCGAGTACATCGCTACTTCATTGATGTGGTGTGTAAGGAATCATTAAAGGTTGGTGTTAAATAATGTCGGGCCATTCCAAGTGGGCAACCATCAAGCGCAAGAAGGCTTTGATTGATTCAAAGCGTTCACGAGCATTTGCAAAATACATTAAAGCAATTGAAGTTTCAGCGCGAAATGGGGGCGCTGACCCAGATGGCAACCCAACTCTTTATGACGCAATACAAAAAGCTAAAAAGAATTCGGTTCCAAGCGACAACATTGAAAGAGCATTGAAACGCGCCTCTGGCCAGGATGAATCTTCCGCTAACTGGGAAACCATTATGTACGAAGGCTATGGACCAGGTGGCGTAGCGATCCTGGTTGAATGTCTTTCTGATAATAGAAATAGAGCAGCCTCTGAAGTGCGAGTTGCCATAACCCGCAATGGTGGAAATATGGCTGATCCTGGCTCAGTTTCCTATCTCTTTAATCGCAAAGGCGTAGTAATCGTTAAGAAGAATCAGGGTGCTCAAGTTTTTAGCGAGGATCAAATATTGGAATCTGTTCTGGAAGCAGGTGCTGAAGAGGTCAATGATTTGGGCGAAAACTTTGAGATTATTTCTTCTGCATCCGATTTGGTGGCGGTTAGAACGGCATTGCAAGGCGCAGGAATTGATTATGAATCAGCTGATGTTTCCTTTCTGCCTTCAATGTCAATTCCCTTAGATTCCGAAAACGCAAAGGCGGTCTTTGAATTAATTGACGCCATTGAAGAGTGTGATGATGTACAAAACGTCTACGGAAACTTTGATGTTTCTGAGGAGGTAATGGCGAGCCTTTCTTAATTGCGTCTAACGCGAGAATAGGCTTCTCCTGTGCGAGTTTTAGGGGTAGATCCAGGCTTGACCCGCTGTGGTATCGGAATAGTTGAGTCCAAAGGCCACAAAACTCTAACTATGGTGGATTGTGGTGTAATTAGAACCGATGTCGATTCCGCTCTAGAACTTCGGCTACTTCAACTTAATGATGAGTTAGAGGAATGGATTAGCAAATATAGACCTGATGTAATCGCCGTCGAGAGGGTCTTCTCTCAATTGAATGTACGAACTGCGATGGCTACCGGACAAGCTGCTGGCGTTGCTTTAGTGTTGGCCGCTAAATCTGGATTACCAGTTGCGCTACATACTCCAAGTGAGGTTAAGGCCGCAGTTTCAGGCTCGGGAAGAGCTGATAAGAAGCAGGTCGCTTTGATGGTTACGAAAATTCTCGGCCTGGCTGAAGCTCCAAAACCGGTGGACACCACTGATGCCTTAGCTCTTGCTATCTGCCATCATTGGCGTGGCGAAAGCGGAAAAAAAATTACCAACGCAGTAGCCAAAGAGAGACAGCGATTAAAGAGTTTGAAGAGGATTAAATGATTGCGCAAATCAAGGGCACGGTACTGGATGTGCGACTAAATATGATCACTGTTGATGTCTCTGGAATTGGATATCAGGTAATTGTTACGCCAGATTTCGCCGCCTCAGTAAAATTGGGCCAAACCATTTCACTGTTCACCTCACTTGTAGTGAGGGAGGACTCTTGGAGTTTGTTTGGATTTGAAAGCCTGGACGGCAAATCTCTTTTTGAGGAGCTTAGGTCTGTAACGGGAATCGGTCCAAAGGTGGCAAATGCATTATTGGCGGTCTACCAACCTGGCGATTTGCGTGATGTAATCTCAGCACAAGATAACGCGGCTTTGGAGCGGGTTCCAGGGATTGGCAAGAAGGTAGCTTCGCGAATACTTCTAGAGTTGAAGGATAAGTATTCTGGTGTTATAAAAAACAAAATATCTCTCTCTGGAAGTTGGCGAAGTCAAATCATCGGTGCCTTGACCGGTTTGGGGTACTCAAACAAAGAAGCAGAGTTGGCTTTGGAGAATGCGCTGCAGGGGTTGGGTCATTCGCCCAGCGAGAAAGATTTACCGGAGATTTTGAAGTTGGCACTGGCGCAATCAGGTAGAAGTAAATGAGTGAGGAAATAATGAACTCCTCATTATCTTCTGAGGAGATTACGGCGGAGCAAGCACTCCGGCCGCACACACTTAATGAGTTTGTTGGACAGCAAAGAGTTAAAGATCAGGTCGATCTCCTTTTGCGAGCAGCGCGAGAAAGAGGCGCCCCATCTGATCACATCCTGTTATCGGGTCCACCTGGATTAGGAAAAACCACCTTGGCAATGATTGTTGCTAGCGAAATGAATGCACCGATTCGTGTTACGAGCGGCCCAGCAATTACACACGCGGGCGACTTGGCATCGATACTTTCTTCGTTGGTCGAAGGCGAAATTTTGTTTCTTGATGAGATTCATCGTATGGCCCGCCCCGCCGAAGAGATGCTTTATATGGCGATGGAGGATTTTCGAGTTGATGTTGTAGTTGGAAAAGGTCCTGGTGCAACTGCGATTCCTCTGGGGTTACCACATTTCACTTTAGTTGGTGCCACAACTAGAGCGGGACTCTTGCCCGCACCCTTGCGTGATCGTTTCGGTTTTACTGCGCACTTAGATTTTTACGATGATTCTGATATTTCAAAGATTATCCAGCGCAGCGCGCAGTTGTTAGAGGTGGAGATTGACGAGAAGGCAATCACTGAATTAGGAAAGAGATCTCGGGGAACTCCGCGTATCGCCAATAGATTGCTAAGGCGGGTTCGCGATTATGCCCAGGTTCATGAGGATGGAAAGGTGGATTTATCAGTTACGAAATCCGCCCTATCGATGTATGAAGTCGACGAAATTGGCCTGGATAGATTGGATAAAGCGATTTTGCGTGCCCTAGTCGAACAGTTCAATGGTGGACCTGTTGGCTTAAATACTTTGGCGATGGCTGTTGGTGAGGAGCGGGAGACGGTGGAGTCAGTAGCCGAGCCTTTCTTGGTTAGATCAGGTTTTATGGTTCGCTCTCCACGAGGCAGAGCCGCGACTCCGGCGGCCTGGCATCATCTTGGAAAGACACCGCCGCCTCAAAACCCTGGGCTTTTCGACAGTTAAGGCAGAGCGGGCCTAGACTCTCGCCTCATGTCTTACGCAAACAATCAACGTAACTCAGGGGATGTAAAAAAGGCCCGTCCAGTCCGCGCCATCACAATTACGGTCATATTGACCGCTGCTCTTTTCGGTGTAGCTGGTGCAATAGGTGCCACGAATATAAACCTCGGTTTAGATCTACGCGGCGGAACCAGCGTGACCTTGCAACCTCGCTTAGAGGATGGTGCGCAGGGAGAGGTGACCGCTGAATCGATCGATCAAGCCGTTGCCATCATCAGACAACGTGTTAATTCTCTGGGGGTTGTTGAGGCGGAGGTTGCCGCGGAAGGAACTGGTACGAATCGTCAGATTGTTATCTCTGTACCGGGTGAAACTGGAAGAAGAATAGTCGATTTAGTTGGGCAAACTGCGGAGCTACGTTTTAGACAGGTTATTCTCGAAGCGGGCGCTGTTCCCACCCCAGATGATGAAGCCCTCTTACAAGGTGCATCTTTAACCCCGGAACAACAAGCCACATTTAAGAGTCTCGACTGTTCTAATGTTGCGTCGACCGGTGGAGCAAGCGGAGATTTAGCTAGTGATGTTTTAGTTACCTGTGATCGCCTTGGTAGCGCGCGATATGTATTGGCACCCGCGCAGGTAATCGGCAGTGATATCAAAGGTGCAACAGCAGCCATCGATCAACAAACTGCTAGCGGTTGGTTTGTTTCTCTTGACTTCACAGGGGATGGAACAAAGAAATTTGGCAGTTTGACTCAAAACGTTGTTAATCTCCCTGCTCCGCAAAATCAGGTCGCGATTGTGCTTGATGGCGTTGTTGTGTCCTCACCGCGCATCAATGAAGCGATTTTAGGTGGCAGCGCTCAAATTACCGGCAGCTTCTCTCAACTTGAGGCGCAGGATTTGGCAAATGTATTGAAGTACGGATCTCTACCTCTCGCCTTTGACCGTGGAGAGGTGCAACAAGTTTCTCCAACTTTGGGTAATGATCAACTAGTTGGTGGATTAATTGCTGGTGGACTTGGTCTACTTCTAGTGGTTTTGTACTCACTCTTCTACTACCGAGCTCTAGGAACTGTAGTTATTGGATCGCTCATCATGGCAGCGGCTATGGTGTTGATCTCCTTCTTACTACTCGGCGAGTGGGTTGGGTTTACCTTAACTTTGGCGGGAATCGCCGGAACAATTGTGGCTATAGGTATTACCGCCGACTCATTCATTGTTTACTTTGAACGTATTCGAGATGAAATGCGAGATGGCAAACCACTTCGCGTAGCCGCGGAAACTGGATGGCAACGTGCTCGTAGAACGATCGTGGTTGCAGATTTGGTTTCCTTGATTTCTGCGGCCGTTCTTTACATCGTGTCGGTCGGAAGCGTCAGGGGATTTGCCTTTACCTTGGGGCTCACCACGATTATTGATTTAATCATCATTTTCTTCTTTACTAAACCATTGGTTTCACTGTATGCGAAGTTAAAGTTTTTCCAATCCGGTTCAAACTGGTCAGGTGTATCACCGCGGAGCGTAGGAATGGCCTCAGTTGCTAATCAAAAGGCGGGAGCGTAATCATGAAACTTTCTGGACTTGGCGGTCGCCTTTATCGCGGCGAGACTTCGATAAACATTATTGCGGCCCGTAAAAAGTGGTACGCGCTATCGGGTGTATTCATTGTGCTATCTCTTTTTTCTTTAGGTGTTCAAGGATTGCACTTGGGAATTGAGTTCAAAGGTGGTTCATCCTTCACTGTTACAACTACAAGTGGAACTATTGAACAAGCTCGCGAGACTGTAGGTAGCGCCGGCTATCAAGGCAACACAATCATTCAGACCATTGGCAATGACAAGATTCGCATTCAAACTGGGGTAATTGATACCGCTCAATCAAATGCGATTCAAGATGCTTTGGCGGCAGAGTTTGGAATAACTGTTGAATCAATTGATACTCAGAATGTTGGTCCATCATGGGGTGAAGAGATTTCTAAGAAAGCCTTGCAGGGACTAATAGCGTTCTTGATCTGCATCATGATTTATCTTGCGCTCACCTTTGAGCCCAAGATGGCGGTAGCTGCGATTGTTGCGGTGATTCATGATGTTTTCATCACAGTTGGAATCTATGCTTTAGTTGGATTTGAGGTAACTCCATCTACGGTAATTGGATTCTTAACAATTCTGGGTTATTCGCTGTATGACACCGTTGTTGTCTTCGATAAGGTTAGAGAAAACACTCGGGCGATTACCAGCACCGGAAAGACAACCTACGCTGAGGCAGCAAATCTTGCGGTCAATCAGACCATCGTTAGATCGCTAAACACCTCGTTAATCGCACTTCTCCCAGTTGCGGCGATTTTATTTGTTGGTGCGGGTCTGCTGGGCGCAGGGACTCTTAAGGACCTGTCCTTAGCCCTATTCATTGGCTTGATAGCTGGAACCTACTCTTCAATCTTTATCGCTTCTCCTATTTTGGCTGCGCTAAGAGAAAGAGAGCCGGCAATTAAGGCGCACAATCAGCGAGTTATGGCGCGACGAGGTGGAGCTGGTCTCAATAATGTGCCCAATTCCGAAACCAAAAAGCAGCGCAAATAACTGTAAAGTAAAGTAAGCGCATGAGCGCGCTTATCGCACCAGTTATAAAGAGGCTGACTGATGCCAACAAGGCACAGGATGTTTCAATAGTTGAACGCGCCTATGCTATTGCGAAAACAGCACATGAAGGTCAGCTTAGAAAAAGCGGAGATCCATACATCACCCATCCAGTTGCTGTTGCAGAGATTCTGGTGGAGTTTGGCCTTGATCCTGCAACAATTGCGGCAGCGCTTTTACATGACACCGTTGAAGATACTGATTACGCACCAGAGAAACTCCGGGCTGATTTTGGTGATGAAGTCGCTAATTTAGTTGAAGGTGTTACCAAACTTGATCGTCTAACTTATGGTCCAACCGCAGAAGCGGAGACCGTTCGCAAAATGGTGGTGGCAATGGCTAAGGACATAAGAGTCCTTGTCATTAAATTGGCAGATCGACTTCACAACGCACGCACTTGGCAATATGTTGATCCAGAATCCTCTGTCCGTAAAGCCCGCGAAACTTTGGATATCTACGCACCATTGGCACATCGATTGGGTATGAACGCGGTTAAATGGGAGTTGGAGGATCTCTCATTTAGATTTTTGGAACCAAAGAAATTTGAGGAGATCGAACGTTTAGTTATCGAGCGAAATCCATCACGCGAAAAGTTGACCAACGATGTAATCAAGGTGGTACAGGAGGATTTAGTTTCAGAGGGTATTACTGCGCAGGTATCTGGTCGACAGAAACATCTCTACAGCGTTTATCAGAAGATGGTTGTGAGAGGTCGAGAGTTTAATGATATTTATGATCTGGTTGGCATTCGGGTGTTAGTAAAGGATGTCAGAGATTGTTATGCCGTACTAGGTGCAATTCACGCGAGATGGAATCCAGTTCCAGGTCGTTTCAAGGATTACATTGCCATGCCAAAGTTCAATCTCTATCAGTCTCTTCATACGACCGTCATTGGACCAACCGGCAAAGCGGTAGAGATTCAAATTCGAACCCATGACATGCATAGCCGTGCCGAATACGGTATTGCCGCTCATTGGAAGTACAAACTAGGCTCAGATTCCAAGTCCTCGGATTCTCCGGACATGCTTTGGCTCAAGCAGCTTCATGAATGGCAACAGGAAACCTCAGATGTCACCGAGTTTTTAGATGCTCTGCGTTTTGATCTCCGCACCCCAGAGGTTTTTGTTTTTACCCCAAAGGGAAGTGTCATTGCACTTCCAGCCGGATCAACCCCAGTTGATTTCGCTTATGCAGTGCACACTGAGGTAGGCAATCGTTGCGTAGGGGCAAAAGTTAATGGGAAGCTGGTTTCATTGGAAGCTCCGTTATCTAACGGTGATGTTATTGAGGTTGTAACCAACAAAGGTGAACATGCTCAGCCAAGTCGTGACTGGCTGAACTTTGTTAAATCCCCGCGAGCCCGCTCCAAAATCAAAGCCTGGTTCTCTAAAGAACGCAGGGAAGAGGCGATTGATGCTGGTAAGGAATCTATTGCCAGACAGATGCGTAAAGCGGGATTGCCAATCCAAAAGATTCTCGCCGGCCATACCTTGCTGCAGCTAGCTCACGATCTGAACTATCCAGATATAGATGCACTATATGCCGCCGTTGGAGATGGACATATTTCTGCGGCCCATGTTATTGAACGGTTGGAAACGTCCTTGGGGCTAGAAGAGACTCATGAGACCCCTTTATTGGAGGGTTTGATCTCTGGGAATGCAAGTAACAGACAAAGTAGACGCAGCGCTAGTGGAATTCAGGTCGAGGGTGTTGATGATGTATTAGTAAAACTGGCTCGCTGCTGTACCCCAGTGCCAGGAGATCAAGTAACCGGTTTCATAACGAGAGGCAATGGAGTTTCAATTCATCGCACAGACTGTGTAAATGTTGCTGATTTAAAGTTCCATCAAGGGGATCGAATCGTAAAAGTTAAGTGGGATCCGAATGCAAAATCTGTTTTCTTGGTAAATATTCAGATAGAAGCGCTTGATCGCGCTCGATTGCTCTCGGACATTACCCGCACACTTTCTGATCAGCAGGTGAATATCCTGCATGCCGCTGTAAATACAACTAAAGAGCAGGTCGCATTTTCTCGATTTACATTTGAGATGGCAGATGCTTCGCATTTAGATGCGGTTTTAGCCGCGGTACGCAGAATCGAAGGCGTGTACGACGTTTATCGAATTACCAACAACTAGCCTGACAACCAGAGTTATCGATTAGGCAGTTGTGAAATCAGCTAATCCTTTTTGTGCCTCGCTTAACCACATGCGACGAGCCGCTGCTGCCTCTCGGTGCTCAGCTGCCTTCTTAGCATCACCTGAAGCTTCCGCTCTGGCTGCCTTGGCCTCATAATCAGATACTGCAGCCAAAAGTTGATTAACAACGTCATTCGCACGGGCACGTGCTCCGGGATCGCTGCGTCGCCATTGTTCTTGCTCCGCCTCTTTAATCGTCATTTCAACGACATCAACCCGCTTGTCTAGCACAGCACGCTTCTTCTTATCGATCATGCCGATCTTGGATAGCTTGGTGCGTAGATCTCTAAACTTTCTACGGGTGTCATCCAAATTGGTAATAGGAAGTAAGGCTTCTATCTCCGCAACGAGCGCTTCTCGTTTTTCCAAGTTGGCGGCCATTGATTCGCCACGTTTTTCTAAATCTGCATTCTTTGCTGCGAAGAAGGTGTCTTGGGCCGCTTTGAAACGATTCCAAAGTTTGGCATCATCATTTTTCTTACCGCGGCCTGTGGCTTTCCATTCATCCATCAGCGCTTTATAGCGGCGGGCTGTCGCAACCCAATCTGTTGAAGTCGCTAAGGACTCGGCCTCAGTAACGATCTTTTCCTTAGTGCTTTTAACCTCGTTTTGTTGCGCCGTGAGAGAGGCAAAATGGGTGCGACGGCGCTTATCAAACTTATTTCTTGCACTTGAGAATCGTTTCCAAAGATCGCCATCGGTTTTCTTATCAAGGCGTGGAGCTTTCTTCCACTCTTCTAGAAGTACCTTGAGGCGTTCTCCAGTTACCTTCCAACTTGTAGATTCACTTAGAGATTCGGCTTCGGTAACTAACGCCTCTTTAGCGGCGATTGTCGCAGCACGTTTGGCGGCTTTGAGTTCAGCCTCAGCAGCTTTCTTCGCCTCGTAAGCGGGGCGGTGTTCATCAATCAGGGGAGGAATTTGCTCTAGTGAGCTCTTCAAAGCTTCCAGGTTTCCTACTCCATTTAAATGCTCAACCTGATTTCGTAATTTGCGTACCGCATCATGTGCATCTTCCGGAACCATTGCACCGCTAATAATTCGAGCAGCCAGTAGCGCTACTTCTGAGGCGACGATTTCAAATTTTCTTACAAAATAAGCGAGCGCCTCTTCGGGGGTTTTTCCTGGATAGGAGCCAACCATTTTCTCGCCATCATTGGTTAGAACAAAGACTGTTCCATTTTCATCAACCCGCCCGAATTTTGCCGGATCACCTATCAACGCTGCAGCTGCAGAGTTGGGCAGAGAGTTTTGATTATCGAGTGATTCCATGATGGCCTAGCTTTCTCGAACGTTGCGCGCCGCCATCTGATCTGGCGACGTTGTGGGTTCAGCGGTTGGTAAGGGGAAGAACGTTACCCCCAGAGTGCCGATACTGTAAAAGGAGGAAAAACTCTCGTGAAATTCACCCCGATTTCTCGCATAGGGATATCTGATGCGGGCTTTTCCCAGCATGGATGGATCTCTGGCAGGGATGCAGGATGAAGCAAAACCCTGCCAGATGTTGAGAGAATCCCGACATGGGCCTTTTGGTAGATCGCGTGGTGGCGCCTTACTACCAAACCAACTGTTGGATAGTTGCCCCAGCGGCCGGCAAAGAGTGTGTAGTGATTGATCCGGGGATTGATATTCCAAGCCTTACGCCGCAGATTCGAGCAAAACTTAGCCAACATAATCTAAAACTTGGCGCGATATATATCACGCATGGTCATTTAGACCATACCTTCTCTTTGATATCAGCAATTGAGGATTTTGTTGAGGCTGATTGTTATATTCATGAATCAGATAGAGATTTGTTGGCATTTCCAGAACGGGCGATGGGGGCGCAAAGTCAGGATTTGGTTAAGCAGCTTAAATCTCAAGTAACCTCAAATCTCACCTTTACTGAACCAAATCGCACCTGGAGTTTGCAGGATGAACAAGAGATTCGACTTGGTGAAATGAGGTTTCGTTTCCTGCACACTCCAGGACATACACCTGGATCTACGGTGGCGCAGGTAAATGACGAATTATTGATCTCAGGGGATGTTCTATTTCGTGGTTCTATTGGAAGAACTGACCTGCCACGCGGCTCAATCTCTGACATGGAGCGCTCACTTCGTGAGAAAATCGCTACCTTGTCTGGCGAACTTCGCGTCTTGCCGGGACATGGCGATGAAACCTCAATAATTTCAGAGCTAGAGAACAATCCATATTTACAGGCGGCGATAGAAGGGCGATTGGTGTGAACCCAAAGTTTCAAGCTCCTAAGGGGGTATCTGAGTATTTGCCGCCCCGCTCCAATCTCTTTGATTATGTTTCAAGAACTTTAACCACTCCAGCACTGGCGGCGGGTTATGAATTAATCGAACTTCCGATTTTTGAAGATACTGAACTTTTCACCCGGGGTGTTGGTGAATCTACCGATGTTGTAAGTAAAGAGATGTATACCTTTGAAGATAGAGGTGGCAGATCACTGACTCTGCGTCCTGAGGGCACCGCCGGGGTTATGAGAGCGGTAATCGAACATAACCTGGACCGCGGACAGCTTCCCGTAAAGCTTTTCTATCGTGGACCATTTTTTAGAGCGGAAAGACCTCAAGCCGGGCGTTATCGTCAGTTTTACCAGTTCGGTATTGAAGCTATTGGCGTGAATGATCCTTACCTTGATGCCGAGGTTATAGGTATTGCTTATGCAGGTTATAAAAAATTGGGAGTTTCAAATTTCTCTTTACACATTACCTCTTTAGGTGATGCCGAGTCCCGAAAACGTCATCGAGAAGATCTGGTCAAGTTCATTGAAAGTTTGAATCTTGATGATGAGACAAAGAATCGTGCGGCAAAGAATCCATTGCGCTTGTTTGATGACAAGAGAGATGACGTTCGAAGCAAGATGCAATCGGCCCCACTGTTATTGGATTATTTGAATCAAGAGAGCATGGAAAACTTTGCTGCTGTACAGGCTGCTCTAAAAAGTATCAACGTGCCATTTGAGATTAATCCACGAATGGTGCGAGGCTTGGATTATTACACGGGAACTACATTTGAATTTATTCATAATGGTTTAGGGGCCCAATCCGGTATTGGTGGTGGCGGTCGCTATGACGGACTCATGGAAACCCTCGGAGGTCAGAATTTATCTGGCATAGGTTTTGGATTAGGAATTGATCGAGTATTGCTCGCCATGGAAACCGAAGGCTGCATTCCAGAAAACATTAGATATGTAGATCTTTTTGTAATCCCGCTAGGTGTTGCTGCACAGTCAACTGCTTTCACATTGGTAAATCAGCTACGTACTGCAGGGTTTGTTGTAGAGCAAAGTTTCGGAGATCGGGCATTAAAGGGCGCGATGAAGGCCGCTGACAAGTCAGGCGCACGTTTCTCCATTGTAATCGGGGATGCAGAGATTTCCTCTGGGACCGTAGAGCTTAAAGAGATGAGCACAGGCAAGGCATCATCGGTTACCCTAAGCGCCCTCGCATCAGAACTAGCCAAACTTAGCTAATTCAACTATCGGAAGGGTCTAACAAAAGTGCTTCGATCTCATGGCGCTGGATCATTAAGAGCAGGCGATCTTGGTCAATCAGTGACCTTGGCTGGATGGGTTGCCAGACGTCGGGATCATGGAGGGGTTGCTTTTATCGATTTACGTGATTCCTCCGGAAATGTTCAAGTTGTTATCTCTGATGAAAATGTGGCCGGCGCACTTCGGGCCGAGTGGTGTGTTCTGGTTAAGGGAAAAGTGGCCAAGCGCCCACAAGGGAATGAAAATTTAGCTTTTCCAACTGGAGAGATTGAGGTTATCTGCGAAGCGCTTGAAGTGCTGAGTGAAGCGGCTCCTTTACCTTTTCCAGTTGATAGTGGAGAGAATGTAAATGTAAGTGAAGAGGTTAGGCTCAAGTATCGATATCTTGACCTCAGAAGAGAGTTGCCTAGCAAAGCATTACGTTTACGCTCCAAAGTAACCTCTGTAATTAGATCGGTAATGGATCAGGAGAATTTTCTAGAGATTGAAACTCCGTACCTAACCCGATCAACACCGGAAGGCGCACGAGATTTTTTAGTGCCAGTACGGCTACAGCCCGGATCTTGGTACGCACTACCGCAATCTCCACAGCTCTTTAAGCAGCTTCTGATGGTTGCAGGCATGGAGCGCTATTACCAGATTGCTCGTTGTTTTCGTGATGAAGATTTCAGAGCTGATCGTCAGCCAGAGTTCACGCAATTAGATATTGAGATGTCATTTGGAGATCAATCTGATGTCATCGCTGTTGCAGAGAAGATATTGCGAGCTGTGTTCAAGGCAAGTATTGGATATGAGATTCCATTACCTATCCCGCATATGACATATCACGAAGCGATGCGTCGTTTTGGTTCAGATAAACCAGATATGCGGTTTGGAAATGAGCTTGTAGATACAACTGAGTTTTTCAAGGAAACCTCTTTTAGAGTATTTCAGGCACCACATGTAGGTGCAGTTGTTATGCCTGGTGGAGCCTCATCACCGAGGCGAGAGTTAGATGCTTGGCAAGATTGGGCTAAAGCAAGAGGTGCTAAAGGTTTGGCGTACATCTTGGTTGGAGAGGATGGAACTCTTTCCGGTCCAGTAGCGAAAAATCTTTCAGAGAAGGAATCTGCCGGTATTGCAGCTCATGTGGGTGCAGCAAACGGGGATGCGATTTTCTTCGCAGCCGGTGAGCGATCAGAGGCGCTGAGCCTACTTGGAGCGGTAAGGCTTGAAATCGGAGAGCGCTGCAATTTGATTGATAAATCCGCATGGAAGTTTTTGTGGGTAGTAGATGCACCAATGTTTGAAAAGACCGATGGTGGTGGGTGGACCGCCGTTCATCATCCCTTTACCGGACCTAAGCCAGAGTTTGAAAAAACCTTTGTTTCAGATCCAGAATCAGCCTTGGCTTACGCATATGACATTGTTCTGAACGGCAGCGAGATCGGCGGAGGTTCAATCCGTATTCATCGTCGCGATATTCAACAGGCGGTATTTGATGTAATTGGCTTAACGAAGGAAGAGGCAGAAAGTAAGTTCGGCTTCCTGTTAGAGGCTTTCAACTACGGCCCACCGCCACATGGTGGCATAGCCCTTGGCCTGGACCGACTCTGTGCTTTGTTGGCTGGTGCCGAATCAATTCGAGAGGTAATTGCATTTCCGAAAACAGCCAGCGGTGGTGATCCATTAACTGGCGCACCAACTCCAATCACCGTTGCGCAGCGCAAGGAAACGGGCGTGGATTTTAAGCCAGAGGAAAAGAAGGAATAGCTAGTTCATGAGTATCGAGATGAGCTCACGGCCACGGGACACAGATCGAAAAACCCGGGTTCATCTCTCATTTTACGATCGAGTTAAGTTCTTATTGTTTTTCTCGGCTGTGTTCTTTGTCCTGGTCTGGTCAGATATGGCGGCTGATGAGGAGCTTGCCTTTTCGCAGGCGGTTACAAACAGTAGTTACCAACGTTGGTGGATCTTTCCTTTGGTTGCAGTCGAAACCTTACGACAAGCCCACTTTCTCGTATCTGAGTTATTGGCTCCGTACCATGGTTTTTGGCAGCGTTACTTTACTTTCGTAGATCGCATGACTCATCGATTGAGCGACTGGACCCGTTTTCGCCTTTCTCGGGTAATTAAATGGATTGTTGTTCTCTCGCTTTTGTCAGTTGTATTAGGCGCAATTTACGACGAAACCCCAGTAAGGGCACTCTTCCTTGCGCCACAAGCTTTGTGGAGCGCTTTGCCGATTATTGGACAGCTGATGTTTGCTGTTGTGTTTGTGATCATTCAATTTGTTGCCATTTTTTGGTTTCTAAGTAGAGGTGGAATTGACACGTATTTTCCAGATGACATAAAGACCCGTTTTAGTGATGTTTGGGGTCAGGACCATGTACTGGCCCGCATCAGAGAGAACCTTGTTTTTCTAGAAAACCCAGAGAGTATTGAGAGGCTTGGAGGTTATGTTCCGGGTGGCATTTTGCTTTGGGGGCCACCAGGCACTGGTAAAACTCTAATGGCTGAATCTATGGCGGGTGAGACTGGTAAACCATTTGTATTTGTAGATCCAGGCGCATTTAATAATATGTTTTTCGGAATCGGCATATTGAAGGTCAAGAGTTTGTTTAGAAAACTTAGAAAATTGGCGCTTCGTTATGGTGGCGTTGTCGTCTTTTTCGATGAGGCTGATGCTTTAGGTAATCGTGGAATTATGACCAATCGAGCACCAGGGGCTTATGCCAGTGATACTTGTCGCGGATTAACATATTTAAGTCAAACAGCTGGTGATGTGGTTGTTAAGGCGAATCTAGTTAAAAATGATTCACCTGGATCTGCAACCTTGGTTAATAGATTCATGATGGGAGCGGGCGCAGGAGGCGGCGCAGGTACCGGAACCTTACAAGCCCTTTTGACTGAGTTATCTGGTCTAAAGAAACCTAGAGGGTTTTTCAATCGAGTAGTGCGCAGAACCCTTGGTATGCGACCAAAAAATCCACCTAAGTATCGGATATTAGTTGTGATGGCCACCAATATGCCGGAGTCTTTAGATGAAGCTTTACTTCGTCCAGGCCGAATCGATCGAATGTACCGTGTTGGTTACCCCAGTAAGGCGGGAAGAATCAGGACATATGAAGGTTATTTAGCCAAAGTTTCGCATGTGCTAACCAGAGATGAGATTGAAAAGTTGGCAATCATCACGCCATATGCAACCGGTGCAACTATTAAGGATTTGATAAACGAGTCCTTGATAATGGCGATACGCAATGGGCGCGATACTGTTACCTGGCAAGACGTTTTGAAAGCCAAACAGTTAAAACAATTGGGACCGTCAGAGGATGTTGAGTACATCGAGCGGGAGCGTCATGCCACCGCGGTACATGAAGCATGTCATGCGGTCATGGCATATCGCGTGCGGAAACACATGGATATTGATATCGCTACCATTGAAAAAGGTGCCGAGTATCTTGGAATGGTGGCATCAATTCCGCCAGATGATCAATTCACTCACTGGAAAAGCGAGTATGAAGGAGACATTCTGGTCTCTCTTGCTTCTCTTGCGGGCGAGAGAATGTTTTTCGATGGAGACAATTCTTCAGGTGTTTCGGGGGATTTAGAGTCTGCAACTACCATCGCCGGATTGATGGAAGGGTACTGGGGAATGGGTTCAACAGTTTCCTCATACGCCTCTGGTAGAAGAATGGAGATAGGTGCACCCGGTGGAGTAAAGCCAAATGACGCCAAGCAGGAAATGCGCCGAGCTTTGTCTGATCGCATTGAAGATAATTTGGCATCATTGTTGCGCAAGTCCGAGGAGTTATTGCGGGAAGATAGAGTTCATGTATTAGCGGTCGCACATGCTCTAGAGACCCACAAAACGTTATCTGGAAACGATGTGCATGCTGTGATTGAGGGACACAAAGGTGATGTCGTAGATGGAAGTAAATACCAGTTGCCGGAAAACATCGCTGCCATCGAGGCCTATCACCTGTCGGCATTAGCAGCACATAAAGCCCACAAAACCCCTGAAGTTGCTCTGCCTGAGCTGAACTAGTTCGGAATTGGGTAGGCTACGGGCATGTCAGCGGGAGGAATTGCAGCAATTATTGCTGCTAGTGCTTTATTAATCATCAGCATGGCGATCGCTTATGCTGTGGTGCGACTTGGTCGAGCGATTGATGAGGTAGGCAAAGCGGTCAAAGATATTTCCAGCGAAACAACCCCGCTACTCAATGAGGTGACAACTACGGTCGAACTAGTGAATGGACCGCTACAGAGCATCAACAAGGTCACCAAAACCATGGAGGAATTCAGCACAAAAATTACCGAGAACACCTCAACATTCCTAGACAAGAATCAAATGGCCATGAAGGCGGCCGGAGCTGTTTTAACCGCCTCACAATTACGTAAAAAGAAGAAAAGTAAATCTGCAAAAAAGAGTAAGAACTCTCGCTTTGTCGATGACGAGGAGTTTTAAGACAAAGTGAATTCAGCGGAGATTAGATCCCGTTGGCTTAAATACTTTGAAGCCGACAACTCATTTGGTTTAAAGCATACAGTCGTGCCATCGGCTTCACTCATTGCAGATGATCCAAATCTACTTTTAATAAATGCGGGGATGGTTCCATTCAAACCCTTTTTCTTAGGAGAGATGACCCCGCCCTATACCCGGGCCACCTCGGTACAAAAATGTGTTCGCACCCTTGATATTGATGAAGTTGGTAAAACCACTCGCCACGCCTCTTTCTTTCAAATGTGTGGCAATTTCTCATTTGGTGATTACTTCAAAGAGGGAGCGATTTCTCTAGCTTGGGAGCTTCTCACTAAGCCAGTTAGCGATGGTGGTTATGGCTTTCCAGAGGAAAAGCTATGGGTAACTGTTTATCTTGATGATGATGAAGCAGCGGATATTTGGCACAGAAAAGTTGGTGTGCCTAAGGACCGAATTCAACGCCGCGGAATGGCAGACAACTTCTGGTCAATGGGAGTTCCAGGCCCTTGTGGTCCATGTTCTGAAATTTACTTTGACAGGGGAGCGCAATATGGAAAAGAAGGTGGTCCGATCGCAGATGAGGATCGCTATCTAGAAATTTGGAACCTGGTCTTCATGCAAAACATACGCGGAGATGGTCCAGGTAAAGAGGGTTATCCCATCTTAGGTGAGCTACCGGCAAAGAATATTGACACTGGACTTGGCCTAGAGCGTACAGCTGCTTTGTTACAGGGCGTAGAAAATATTTACGAGATTGACACAACGCGCCATATTTTGAATAAAGCCAGTGAAATTTCAGGTGTTAAGTACGGAAAAGAAGATTCCAGTGATGTTTCCTTAAGAGTTATTGCAGATCATGCTCGAACCGCAGCCATGTTGATTGGTGATGGAGTCACGCCTGGAAATGAAGGAAGAGGCTACGTTCTTCGGCGCATGATGCGACGCACTACACGCAACATGAGACTACTTGGTTCTCAAGACCGAAATATGAAAGATTTGATTGTTGCCTCTATTGAGGCTATGGGTCCTCAGTATCCGGAGTTAGTTTCAGATCAGGATCGCATTATAAAGGTGGCGATCGCTGAGGAAGAAGCGTTTTTACAAACTTTAAAGAGTGGAACTCAAATCTTTGATCAAGCCAGCTCAGCTGTGAAAAAGTCAGGCGGCAAGCAGCTTTCTGGCGATGATGTTTTCAAGTTACATGATACTTATGGATTTCCTTTTGATTTAACTTTAGAAATGGCATCTGAAAAGGGACTGGCAATAGATGCCGACGGCTTTAAGCGTTTGATGAAAGAGCAACGAGACCGCGCTAAAGCGGATGCAAAGGCGAAAAAGAGTGGACATACCGATGTCTCTGAGTACCGCAAAATCGCTGAACTCGGAACGAAGCTGGAGTTTGTCGGCTATAGCCATTTCCAGACAGAGAGTAATGTTCTTGGAATTTTGATTGACGGAGCAGTGGCTTCACATGCCAATGAAGGTGATGAGGTTGAAGTTATATTGGATCGAACCCCGTTTTATGCTGAAGGCGGAGGCCAACTTGCTGATGGTGGATTAATCCGTGCCCACGATGGTTCTTTGATTGAGATTGATGATGTACAAGCCCCGATTCCAGGCGTGTTTGTGCATCGCGGAAGGGTGGCGCGGGGTTCATGGGAATCAGGTGTGGCGGTTCATGCTGAGATTGATCTAGAGAGAAGGCGCGGCATCTCAAGAGCGCACACCGCAACTCACATGGTTCATAAAGCGTTCCGTGAAGTTTTGGGGGAGACCGCAACTCAAGCTGGTTCAGAGAATGCACCAGGAAGATTCAGATTTGATTTCCCTTCTGCCGGAGCGGTATCGGCAGCGACTTTGAGCGAGGTTGAAGCGCGAGTAAATACTCTCTTATTGGAGGATTTAGAGGTTACGGCACAACAGATGTCGCAAGCAGATGCGAAAGCTATTGGAGCAATGGCACTCTTCGGTGAGAAGTATGGCGATGTTGTTCGTGTAGTTAGTGTCGGTGATTGGGCCCGTGAGCTTTGTGGCGGTACCCATGTTTCTAGATCTGGACAATTAGGCGTGGTTAAACTACTTGGTGAATCCTCGATTGGTGCAGGTGTGCGACGTGTTGAGGCGCTAGTCGGCGTAGATGCATATTCATTCTTGGCCAGAGAGCATGTTCTGCTCAACTCCATAAATGAGATAGTAAAGGGGACCAGAATTGAGGAGCTCCCCGAACGCATTTCACAGATTGTTTCAAAGATGAAGGAAATTGAAAAAGAGTTGGCTCAGATTAAGACCAAGCAGGCGTTGTCAGAGTCTGCGAATCTATTGTCCAACGCTGAGAAGATTGGCAATTTATCGGTCATCACCCATGAATTAAGTCCAAATCTCTCCGGTGATGATTTGAGGGTTATCGCTCTAGATCTGCGAAGTAAATTAAGCAATTCAGTTGTTGCTTTAGCGAGCCAAGGGGCTGAGAAAGTGGTTTTGGTTCTAGCTGCGGATGAAACTGCTCGAGCCGCTGGAGTTAAAGCTGGTGCTTTGGTTAAGGATGCCTCAGCAATTTTAGGCGGGGGCGGAGGAGGCAAGGATGACTTTGCTCAAGGTGGCGGAGTAGATAGTAAACAGATCTCTGTAGCGCTGAGCGCAATAAAAGAAGCAATTAGAAAACTTTAGTGATGTTGCCGTTGGGTCGTCGCCTGGCTATCGATATAGGTGATGTGCGCACCGGGGTGGCTATTTCAGATGTGACAGGAATGCTCGCTTCACCTTACGCAACTGTTTCCGGCGAAGATTACATTTCTAAGTTGGCAGAGATTGTTAAGAGTGAAGAGGTTGTCGTTGTTTATGTAGGTCTACCACTGCATCTGTCAGGTACAGAAGGTGCAGCAGCCGCCAAGGTGAGAGTCGAAGTAGGGAAACTGCGGCAAGAATTAGGAGATTTAGTATGGTTGCGGTTACTAGATGAGAGGCTAACAACTAAGTCGGCGAACTCAAAATTTACACCCAATCAAGCCAAACCAAACCGATCAAACATTGACCAATTAGCTGCTGTGGAAATTCTCGATTTTGCTCTCAACTCGGAGCGTCTAAATAATGAATTGGCTGGTTATGAACCAAACAGTTAGATCCTTAATGGATCTCCCTGCCTTGTTACGGGTCATCGGTGCCGGTATTTTCATATTGTTGTTTACCTTAACTTTGAGAGCTTTAAACGGCGGCGTAACGCAGGCGCCAGATTACCTACCCGGCGAGGCGGGTACAGAGGTTCTGGTTGAGGTACTTCCAGGGGAGAGTGGCTCTCAAATAGGCAACAAACTGGAAAACCTTGATGTCGTTAAGTCTTCTTTAGCTTTTTTTCGAGTTGCAGTTGCCGATGAAAGGGCGACCCGAATAGCTCCTGGAGAGCATCTTCTTGAAACCAGGATTCCGGCCCAGCAAGCGTTAGATCAACTTCTGGATCCAAAGAGAATTCCTAACCTTATAAAGGTTAGAGATGGCGCTCGGTGGAATGAGATTAGAGAGCTTCTCATCAACTTTGGTTTAGAGATTCCTGACATTGATAAAGCTTACAAAGATCAAAAGTTGCCAGAACCATTTGCTGGATTTGAATTAGAGGGTTTTCTTTACCCAGCGCAGTACTCCTTCAATAAAGGGGTTACTGCCGAAAAGATAGTTGGAGATATGGTTGACAAGTTTGACTGGATAACCAGGGATTTAACCTGGAAAGCTAATCAGGAGTTTTCCCCATATCAGCTAATGATCATAGCTTCACTGATTGAGAGTGAAGGAACCCCAGATATCTTTGGAAAGGTTGCCCGGGTTATCTATAACCGAATTGAAATAGGGATGCCACTTCAATTTGATTCCACAGTTCATTATGCATTAAACCGACGTGGAGAAATCAGGGTTTCATTGCAGGAAACTAAGGTGCAGAGTAAATACAACACCTTTATCTATCGTGGTCTACCGCCAACTCCGATAGGCAGCCCTACCAAGGCGGCAATTACCGCCGCTTTAAATCCGCTGCAAGGAAATTGGTTGTACTTCGTGACGGTTAAGCCAGGTGAAACTAGGTTCACTAACTCCTATGATGAATTCTTGCTCTGGAAGGCAGAGTACAAGAGGAATTTTAGAGCAGGATTATTTGAATGAGACATACGGCCGCGGTACTGGGTTCGCCCATAAGTCACTCACTCTCGCCGACAATTCATAATTATCTGTACCACAAGCACCAAATGGATTATGAGTACATCGCCGTCGAGGTTAAGGAGTTAGAGTTCAAAGAGTGGATTAGGAGCGCTCTAACCGAGAGCGAGCAATGGTTTGGATTCTCACTTACCATGCCGTTAAAGGAATCTGTCTGTGATGCACAACTTTCTAATCTCTTGATTTTAGACAGTGTGGCTAAAAGGATCCAATCAGCCAACACTATCTACAGAAGCGATGAAAAATGGCAGGCGCTAAGCACTGACCTTTTGGCTTTTGAATATCTTCTGGCGAGACACTCCTTCAATTCAGTCTTGATGATTGGAGCTGGAGCTACTGCGCGCACAGCAGTCTGCGCTCTAGAGAGAGTTTCAGTTGGTAGAGATCTTCACGTTAAAGTTCTAAGAAGAAACATCAAACGTGATGCAAAGCTGCTACAGGCTGCGGGAAGAGTTCAAGTTGAGTTTATGGATTGGGATGTTTTCAGAGATTGGGATAGCTTTGATTTGGTGATCAACACCGTACCAAATACCGGTGTTGTGGAGTTAGCTGAGAGATTTCCTGGATCTGCGGTTCTCATGGATGCTATATATGCGCCCTGGCCGCCAGCGTTCACCGCAGCACAGATGAGATTTGGTAAACCAGTTATCTCAGGACTGGAGCTTCTTACGGCACAGGCTTTGTATCAATTTCAGCTCATGACTGGGAAGAGCTTGGATTTCGACACCACCTTCTCTGAGGTATTAGATTTTCTAAATCAGCGCTAGTGGTTGTGGAAAACTTTTAAGCTTTAAGAATACGGTTGTTAATTTGGGTGCGTGCTCTCTCTGCATTTCTGCTTCTGGGCGGTTCGAATCGGCGTTCACGATGTTCGTTTTCATAGAGTTCGTCGCAAAGATGTTTATCTAGCTATTGTCACATTCGCTCCTTGGATTACCTTAGACACTCTTGCAGTTGGAGTATTCAATCTAACTCTCTACCTTCTACTTTTTGTTTTCTCGCGGGGCCAAATCGGATTTGGCGACGTACGGCTCTCCCTATTGATTGGTTTGTATTTGGGGGTGCAGGAGATCAGATTTTCGGA
>JAURMX010000044.1 GCA_030830475.1 Candidatus Nanopelagicales bacterium | reverse complement strand
TGGCTTGAGAGATGCCTTTGATCCACGTCAACGTCGTCGCCTGAGTCGTAAGGACAAAGCAAATGCCCGACAGGGAAAAAGTCGCGCTGAGGTTGCCTAACTATGCATAACTTGAGCAAGTACAGCCACAATGGTCAGAGCCAGAAACAGGGTGATGCCATTGAAGTTCCAGCTAGAGTCGTAGTTGACTTTTCCTTGACCCTCAAATCTTTTGAATTGATCAAATCGGTTTCGAGCGATTGCGGTGGCAGCTCCAGAGCTAGTGCGGGGACTTTCTCCAGCTCTGATAATCCCGCTATCTCCAACTCTCATACCTTTGACCTCATTGGGATGCACGGTTCGACTGTGATAGCGACCCGGGGCTTGAGCAGCGAAGGCATGAATCTTTTCTCTGGTTTGGCTATGAATGACATACATTGTGTAGCGGGCATCAATCTCTTCGACCTCATGCCAGCCAACCGTAAAGCTTTGCAAGGGATTGATAATCATCAAGCCTTCATCAAAGAAGATGACTTTAGGATGAACAAAAATCAGGTAGAAAGTGGCACAGACAACCAAACCCCATGCAATAGCGCTGATGGAGTTAATGAATCCGTAATCCATGATGTTGATCGAGACCAAGGCGCTAACCGCAAAGAAAGCCAAGAGGGCCATAAAGATTCCACTTTTGGGTCGGAATATTTCAAGGTTGGTCATCACGTAATCCTCTCATGTACAGAAAGAAGGGCTGCCTAAATGTCCGAACCAGTTCTTCAAGTCCGTAATTTTACTGTTGAATTTTGGGTAGATGGTGTCTGGTATCCAGCCGCTATCGATATGAACTTTGATGTCGAAGCTGGAAAGACATTAGCAATAGTCGGCGAGTCCGGCTCTGGTAAGTCAACTACGGCCATGGGCATTATGAATCTATTGGCTTCAAATGCGCGCACCTCAGGCAGCGTGAAAGTAAAAGGTCAGGAAATGTTGGGCGCCTCAAAGGCTGCGTTGCGCAAAGCCCGTGGCAAAGAGGTTGCTTACATCTTCCAAGAGCCGATGACCGCTTTGAACCCGGTTTATACAATTGGATTTCAGATTGTAGAAACTCTACGCACTCATTTTGATATTGGTCCAAAGCAAGCAAAAGAGAGGGCCATCGAGCTAATTGCGATGGTTGAAATTCCAGATCCAGAGCGTTCCTTTGACAAGTACCCGCACCAATTGTCAGGTGGTCAACGTCAGCGCGCCATGATCGCCCAATCATTGGCCTGCGATCCTGGTTTATTGATCGCTGATGAACCAACTACGGCCCTTGATGTAACAATCCAAGCTGAAATTCTGGATTTGATGCGCGGCCTACGTACCAAGTTGAACTCTGCAATTCTTTTGATTACCCATGACATGGGTGTCGTTGCTGATATGGCTGATGACATTTTGGTTATGAAGGATGGCCACACCGTCGAACATGGCAGTGCGGATCAAATCTTTAATCGCCCACAACATCCTTATTCAAAGGAGTTGTTGGCGGCGGTACCAAAACTAGGCTCATCGGCAAAGCGAACTCTCAATGCAGAGGCGCGCAAGCAGATGCCGGTCATGAAGATGGAGAATGTAACTATCGCTTATCCAAAGCGTGGTCGAGTTCCTGAGTTTGTAGCGGTGCGTGATTTCAATCTAGAAATCTTCCCAGGCGAAATTGTTGGTCTGGTAGGAGAGTCAGGTTCTGGAAAGACCACTGTAGGTCGTGCCGCAATTGGTTTGCTTCCGATTAAATCCGGAAAATTAGAGATCATGGGCAATGACATCAGTAATGCGACCTGGAAAGAGCTCTTCCCAATTCGTCGCCACACCGGAATTGTTTTCCAGGATCCAGCATCATCGCTAAATCCACGTCTACCAATCGGTGAGTCAATTGGCGAGCCAATTCTTTTGGCTGGCCTGGCAAAGAGCGATGAGTTAAACCGTAAGGTTGAGGATTTGCTCGAGCAGGTTGAGTTGCCGCGTTCTTATCGCAACCGCTTCCCACATGAGCTGTCAGGTGGTCAGAGGCAGCGTGTAGGTATTGCCCGTGCTCTGGCTCTAACACCGGATCTTTTGATCGCTGATGAGCCAACCTCAGCTCTTGATGTGTCGGTTCAGGCCCGCTTCCTTGAGTTGTTGCTAGAGCTGCAAGACAAATTGAAGTTTGCTTGCTTGTTCATCAGCCACGACTTAGCTGTTGTTGACATCCTCTCTCACCGCATTGCAGTTATGCAGAACGGTTTGCTTGTAGAAGAGGGCGATCGAGATGACATCTTGAAGCGCGCTAAGCATGAATACACCCGCAAGCTAATTGCGGCGGTACCTGTGCCAGATCCAGAGGAGCAGCGCAAGCGTCGCGAAGCTCGTCTGGCCAGCAAGTAGTTAATTAAATTTAACTACCAGATTCTTACCTGTTGCTCCGCTTCCATGTATAGCTCGTCACCGGGCTTTACCCCAAAAGCGCTGTGGAACTCAGATAGATTTTTCAAAATCTGGTTGCAACGAAACTCGCCTGGAGAGTGTGGATCAGTAGCCAAACGCACCTTCATAGCTTCAGATCTAATCTTGGAGCGCCAGATTTGGGCATAGCCCAGGAAGAATCTCTGATCACCGGTAAATCCATCGATAACTGGCGCCTCTTTGCCACCCAATGCAATCTGGTAGGCCTTGTAAGCAATCGTTGAACCACCAAGATCTCCGATATTTTCTCCGATAGTGAGTGCGCCATTTACATTGGTATCTGGTACCTCTTCTGGAGCAAGTGCGTTGAACTGTTCAATTAATCTTGAGGTGCGTTTTTCAAACTCTGCACGATCTTGATCGCTCCACCAGTTGGAGAGATTTCCATCTCCGTCATAGCGAGAGCCCTGATCATCAAAACCATGTCCGATCTCATGGCCAATTACCGCGCCGATTCCGCCATAGTTGGCAGCATCATCAGCCTCTAAATCAAAGAATGGAGGTTGCAAAATTGCTGCTGGAAAAACAATCTCATTCATTAATGGGTGGTAGTAGGCGTTAACGGTCTGCGGGGTCATCAACCACTCGCTCTTATCAACGGGCTTACCCACTTTGTTGTACTCGTAATCACCGCGGAACCTTGAGATCCGGGCCAAATTGCCCAGTAAATCTCCACGCTTGATCTCTAGCTTCGAGTAATCACGCCACTTATCTGGATACCCAATTTTCGGCGTGAACTTGTTTAACTTGGCTAGCGCCTTTGCTTTGGTCTCATCGGTCATCCAATCCAATGATTTGATGCTGACCCGATAAGCCTCAATCAAATTAGCGACTAGTTCGACCATCCGGCTCTTGGCAGCGGCCGGGAAATGTTTTTCTACATAGAACTGACCAACAGCTTCACCCAGTGCACTTTCCACCAGGGCCACACCGCGCTTCCAACGCTCTTTGAGAACAGGGATACCGGTCAATGTGGTGCCATAAAAAGCGAAGTTCTCATTAACAAATGTGGAGCTTAGGTATGGAGCGGCGCTGGAAAGTAGATGCCAGGTTAGCCAGGAACGCCATTTCTCGATATCGAAGTTGGCGAACATCTTGCCCATGTTTTCGATGTAATCAGGTTGGGCGATAACCACAGAATCCAGCACTGTTCGTGGCACACCCGCGTTATCTGCCCATAAATGCCAATTAAAGGGCGCTGCAAGGGCGGAGATCTCATCAAAGCTCTTCTTATTGAATGTCAGCACAGCATCGCGGCTACGGACCGTATCCCAGTGATATGAGGCTATCTCTGTTTCCAAGGCCATGATGTTGGCGGCATGAGCCGCACCATTGTTTACTCCAGCTAAATCAAACATCCGCTCGATATGGCTGACCAACTTGCTGCGCACCTCTGCATGGGTATCTTCCCGGTAGTAAGCCTCATCAGGCAGGCTGATTCCGCCCTGATAGATGTAGGCGATATTGGTACTTGGATCAGCGGCATCTGCGGTTACCCAGCCATTTAGAAATCCTCCTAGACCCCGTGATTCAAATTGACCCAGCAAAGCGGTGAACTCTTCAAGATTGGAGAAGGATTGAGCCCTCCCTAACTCCGAGGCGATAGGGGAGATCCCTAGTTTTTCAACCTGCTCCTCATCCATGAAATCGGCGTAGAGATCACCAATCTTCTGGGCGTTAGTACCAGCGGCACCACCACTCTTTGCTAACTCTTCAATAATGTAACGAACATTTTTCTCCGACTCATCACGCAAAAAATAAAAGGCGCCATCAGCGGCTCTGTCAGATGGGATCTCTGCTGTATCTAGCCAGCCACCATTTACATGGCGATACATATCATCTTGGGGACGAATCGAAGCTTTGAAATTTCCTTGAAAAATACCGCTTTTTTGAGTCATGATGAGACCTTATCGCTCCATTTCTTAGTTAGCCAAATGAAAATTGGGACCATAATTACTGAAACAACCGCTGCAGGAGCCCAGGCAATCTCCGGGGTGACAAATAAGCTGGCAGAGGGGAGGGCAGAGTCCGCACTGGAAACCAGTAAGGCAGCTAGCAAATTATTTGCGAAGTGGGCACCAATTGCTAGCTCTATGGTTTTATCTCGAAAAGTAACCCAGGCCAACATAAAACCGACTGCGCCATAACTGATGATGGGCAGGTAGAGATTATTTCCGGCCACTTCAGGATTGGCCATGTGGGGTAGGGCAAAGAAGAAACCGCCCAGCGATGAAATGCTCCATTGACGCTTCTTGCCATTGTCGAGCCATTGTTGAAGCCAGCCGCGAAAGAACATCTCCTCTGCCGTGGTTTGAATTGGCAGCAAGGTAAAGGCCACTAGAAGGTATGGGAAAAATCGGGCCGCATCCCAGTTCCAGGAGTACGAGTCACTGTTTATCAGGAGATCGCTCACACCAAAGAGGAGCAAAACAATTGAAAAGCTGCCGAAGCCGATCCAGGTTTTTGTCCACGAGTACTTATCATTAAATGTAAAGAGTTGTTTGATACTGCGCTTTAGGAAGATGCGATAAGCCAATAACGTAGCCACAAACAAGGGGATAAAGGAGACCAACACCGTGGCAGCAGCGCTCCACGGTGCTAGCTGACGGACCAGCGCCAAATCCTCATCGGCGGTGGAAAACAGCAAATCTAAGTCGTAATCAAAGAATTTCGCCGCCGCCAGAGTGAACAAAAAGCCCAATACCTGCCAGGTAAAGATAATGCAGACCGTTCCGGCAACCCGGCGCCAAATATGTGGTCTCGGAGTTTCGCGGGCTACTTCTAGATTCACAACCCAAGCATAGGGACATCATAATTGTTCAACTTTCAACTAATTAGTTTTTCCTCTACTCTGAGCACATGGCAAAAAAGAGCGCCCCACGCTGGTTAAACCCCAGGGAGATGAAGGCTTGGCGCTCTTACATAATCGCCTCTCGACGTTTACTAGAAGCACTAGATGCCGATCTTGATGGCCATGATTTAACTATGGCCGATTACGAGGTAATGGCTCAGTTATCTGATGCCCCTGGCCGCCGAATGAGAATGAGTGAGTTGGCAGAGCTTGCGATGCTTTCTAAATCGCGGCTTTCGCATCGCATGAAGGTGATGGAGAAAGCGGGTTGGGTCAAAAGAGAAGAGTGTGTTGAGGATCGCCGCGGTTATTGGGCGGTTATGACAGATAAGGGTTGGAAGGCGATTTTGGCTGCGGCTCCGAGCCATGTTGAAAGTGTTAGAAGGAGATTGATTGATCAGCTATCGGCTAAGGAGCAGGAGGCGCTGGCAGGGATTTTTGGCCATGTGACAGAGGAGCTTCGTAATCAGTTCCTAGAAGAGAGTAAGGGATAGATCTCCGCGATAGCAATATAAGGATTTTAGAAAGAGAAAAGCCCGGCGCATATGCAGCCGGGCTTTTTCCGTAAATCTGGTGCTAAATTACTTAGCAGCCTTCTTACGACGACGCTTCTTTGGAGCAGCCTTCTTAGCTGTTGCCTTCTTAGCAGCAGCCTTCTTGCGGCGCTT
>JAURMX010000043.1 GCA_030830475.1 Candidatus Nanopelagicales bacterium | reverse complement strand
CCAGACACCATCTACCCAAAATTCAACAGTAAAATTACGGACTTGAAGAACTGGTTCGGACATTTAGGCAGCCCTTCTTTCTGTACATGAGAGGATTAGTAGATGACCAACCTTGAAATTTTCCGACCCAAAAGTGGAATCTTTATGGCCTTTTCGGCTTTTTTTGCGGCTAGCGCACTGGTCTCGATTAACATCATGGATTATGGATTTATTAACTCCATCAGCGCTATTGCGTGGAGTTTGGTTTTCTGTGCCATTTTCTACCTGATTTTTGTTCACCCGAAAGTTATCTTCTTTGATGAAGGCTTGATGATTATCAATCCCTTGCAAAGCTTTACGGTTGGTTGGCATGAGGTCGAGGAGATCGATGCCCGCTACACCATGTATGTCATTCATAGCCAAACCAGAGAAAAGATTCATGCCTTCGCTGCTCAAGCCCCGGGTCGATATCACAGTCGAACTGTGCATCCCAATGAGGTCAAAGGTATGAGAGTTGGAGATAGTGGAATTATCAGAGCAGGAGAAAGTCCTCGCACTAGCTCTGGAGCTGCCACCGCAATCGCTCGGAACCGTTTTGATCAATTCAAAAGATTTGAAGGTCAAGCAAGAGTCAGTTACAACTCCAGCTGGAACTTCAATGGCATCAGCCTGTTTCTGGCTCTGACCATTGTGGCTGTATTTGCTCAAGTTATGCATAGCTAGGCAACCTCAGCGCGACTTTTTCCCTGTCGGGCATTTGCTTTGTCCTTACGACTCAGGCGACGACGTTGACGTGGATCAAAGGCATCTCTCAAGCCATCACCAATGAAGTTGATACATAAGGCGATTGCGATAATAAATAATCCTGGATACCAAAACAGCCAAGGACGAGTTGTGAAGGCATCTTGATAGGTTGAAATCAATAGTCCTAACGAGACATCCGGCGCCACAACACCAAATCCCAAATAGCTAAGCGCGGTCTCTAGCAAAATTGCTCCAGACATTAACAAAGTCACGGAAACAATAATCACACCAACTGCGTTCGGCAGAATGTGCTTAAAAATAATTCTTCGATTGCTTGCCCCGGCGACTCGGGCTGCATCAACAAACTCACGTTCTCGCAAGGTTAAAAACTCACCTCTTACCAGACGAGATAAACCGGTCCAAGCAAATAAACCAAGCAATAGAGCTAGGAAGGCCGCTCCTTTGTTGCCAAAGTGGAAGCCGATGACTGCTCCAATGATTATCACCGGAACAGTGATAATAAAGTCAACTAATCTCATCAGAATTGCATCAACCCAGCCGCGGAAGTACCCGGCGATAGCGCCGATCACTGTTCCAAGAGTTGCAGCGATAATTCCAATAATGAACATGACAAGGATTGAGCGCTGGGCGCCGCGCATTACAAGAGCCAAGTAATCGCGGCCAATGTCATCCTGACCAAATGGATGGTCACCTAGAGACACTCCATCACCATCCAAGAATGGGACCGCGTCAATACTTGGGCAACCCACCGTTCCACCAGGGCAATCTTCGAATCGCAAATCTGGCATATCTTCGAAGCCGTATTTCCACCAACCAGGTATGGTGAAGAGCGGTTCATCTTTATCACCTATACGCCAATCCAAAGCCGTATAGACAATAACAATCAGCGTGAAAAGAAATACCACTGAGATCATCGCTGCGCGGTGCCGGATGAATCTACGGAAAACAATCTGGCCCTGACTTAAGCCCTCTGTCTCCTTGTTGGCAATGGCGTTTTCATTTGCCTCATTTACGATTTCAACTTCTTTTTTATTACGCGCCATTATTTACCAGCTCCTACGCGGATTCTAGGATCAAGCACCGAGTACAAAAGATCTGCCACTAAGTTGGCCAAAATAGCCAATGTTGAAAGGAATAAAATAACCCCCATCAATAGGTTGAGGTCAAAGGTATTAATCGCCTTATTAAATAAGGTTCCCATTCCCTGCCATGCGAAAACCCGCTCAGTAATAATCGCACCGCCCACAATTCCTGCTATATCTCCCACCATAATTGTGGTCAGAGGAATCATCGTGTTACGGAAAGCGTGCCGCATAATCACGGTGCGTTCGGTCAAGCCTTTTGCTCTAGCAGTTCTGATGTAATCCTGATTTAGAACATCAAGCAAAGTACCGCGTGAGAAACGTATATAGCCAGCAAATGAAATCAAAGTCAGAGCCAAGGTCGGGAGTATTAGATGCATTGCAAAATCCAAGACCCTCACCCAGAAAGGCACCTCCGTCAACCAAACACGGGATTGTCCAATTGTTGCAACAGGGCGATAATTAACATCATCGCTTTCGACATATGGGCGCCAAGCCTGCATCATTCGATCCACCAAAATTAACAAACCGATCAAGGTAGATGTGATGATGCTGGTTCTAATTACTGGACCACGATCAACTCGAGCAAAGAGCCAGGCACCAGCGATTGAAACCAGTACCAAAACTACAAAAAGCACCAACATGCCCAATCTTGGACGGTTAGAGTTTAAAACCGCTTGAGCTGGAAAATAAGAGATAGTTCCTATTGCAGCCATTAGCAAAGTGGTTTTTAACGCGTTCTTATCAGATAAGCCAACTGATAAGTAGGTAACTCCAAAAGCGATTCCGACACCCAAAACCGCGATCGCGATAGGTCCTAAACGAGGATAAGAGAACCATTCTGAGGCGCTTAATGCGGTGAGGAATATTGAGTTCGCAATGAAGACTCCAATAAATATCAAAGTCACTCGCTTACGCGTGCCGCTAATAATCGCAGCCCAGAAAAACCCTGCCGCAATACTCAACCCAATGATCCAGGGCGGCGATATCTTTGCCGTGACTAAAAAGTCATTGAAATCAATGGCGAGGTACTGCTTCAACAAAACCGCTACCCAGAAAATTGGCAACGAGAAAAGCAAGAAAGCGAAGAAGGTCATTCCGTAATCAAAACGTGTGTACTGACGAAGCGCCGAGGTAATTCCAAGCGCAATACCAAGGACAATCGCAACAATCGTCGCAACAAAAACTAAGCGAATTGTGGTCGGAATAGCTCCCAAAATCGCATCAACAACCGGTTCTTGCTCACGTGTTAAGCCAAAGTTTGGATTTCCCACGAATATTCCTAAAACTCCACGTAGCCAGATGAAGTATCGAAGTGGTGGTGGGAGATCCAGGCGTAGTTCGCGGGTTAAATTCAAAATCAACTGTTCTTTATTTGGTGCATCGCTCAAGCGCAATTCGGCGAGCGGGTCGGTAGATACTGCAGATAGGTTGTAGAGCAAAAAGCTAGAGCCAAAGAGAATCACGACTAGTGCACCTAGTCGCCGAATCACATAAGCCAGCATCCTCTACTCCTTTATTTGAACCTTTTGAATCTCAAGTTGCAACTTCATCTACATGGATTAAGTGGCACCTGAGGAATTTTACCCAGGTGCCACTTAATTTACTGCTATTTGAGCTGCTCCGCGCGGGAGCAACTATTCAAACTAAGGGCTGAGCCTTACTTTGAGTACTTCCACTCCCAGTAGTTCCACACTAACTGTGGTGACAATGGGTTTGGCTTAACGTTCTGCAGCTTCTTGTTAACCGCAGTTACGCCAGGGTGCTGGAAGATTGGAAGTGAGACCGCATCCTTCATCAATTCCTTTTCGATGATTAGGTATTGGTCAAACTTTTGCTTCTCAGAAAGAAGAGATGCGCCAAGCTTCTTGTTTGCTGCATCAACAGTCTTGTTGCTATAGCCAAGTAGCATGTTTCCGCAATCAGAACAGAATAGGTCAGAGTTACCTTGTTGTGTAACTGCGGACTTAACCCAAGCAAAGAACTCTGCATCCCAATCGCTTGAATCAAGCTGGCTGGACCAGGCAACTACACCTGGTGCGTTGACATCAAAGCCAGCGCGACCCAGAGCCGCCTTTACAATCTGAGCCTCTGCAGCACGTCTTGCATTTGAAGGAGTTCCCCACAGGAGGTTTACCTTTACATCAGTCGCTGAATGCTTGCGAACTAGCGCTAGCGCTTCCTTTTCGCGATCTGATTGTGAGCCCTTGGTGTACTTAGCAACACCTGACTGCTTAATCATGTCGGCATAACCTGGCTCACTTGGGAAAATCAATAGTGAGTCCATGCGAACCGCCTTGGAGTTAATTGGCTTGATCAACTTATCTACGATTTCATCACGTGGGTAAGCCAGCAAGAAAGCGGTACGTAGGTCAACAGCCTTTTGACTCATGCCATTGAACGGACCTGTGTAAGGCTCATCAACACCGCTGGCTGTGCCAACGCGTAGATCGATGTGCTCATAAACAGCCTGATCTCCACCAATGATCTTGGCGGTTGGGATTGCAGAAAGTAGCTGTACTGAGTCAGCAGTTGGCTGGCCCTGGTAAATGTCTACTTCCTGGTTACGTAGCGCTTGAGCTGCAGCTGTTCCATCACCAATGATGCGGAAAACCACAGTCTTAATACCATTGGTCTTTGGACCTGATGGGTTGGTTACATGTCTCTTGTTTAGAGTCAATGTAGCGCTCTGGCCAGGGATGGCTGAGGTAAGAATATAAGCACCATTACCAACTGTTAGAAGTGGGTTGGTTGACTTGTTTACGGTGTTGATGTTGTAGGCGTTGGACCAAATATCTCCAGCCGCCTTCATCAACTTGGTGTTGTAGTTGTAGAAAGCCTTCTCAAACTTAGCCTTTGCAGCATTGTTTACTGCAACCTTCTGAAGTTTTGTCTTGCCTTCTGCCATCAATACCAAAGTGTGAACAGGTGAAGGACCAGGGCCCTGAATCTGCCAATCTGGAATCTTTGCATCGTATTCGATGGTTACTGACATCTTGTCAGCTGAAAGTGTTGGAAGACCAACATGGTGCTCATCGTAAACGCCGCCGTAGCAGAGAGCGTTGAACGCTGGTGCTACTTCGTTGTCTGTTGGATCACCGAGTTTTGCTGTGAATGAGTATGAGCTGGAGCAAACAACGTGAGATAGAAGTAGATCAACACCAGTGATTGGTGTTCCATCTGACCATACCTTGCCCTTGTTTACTGTGTACTGAACTTTAAATGGATTCTGGCTTACGATCTTGTATGAACCAAAGGTCTTGTTATCTACAAGCTTTGGTGAGTTGTCGTAGTAGTTGAATCCAAAGCCCTGCATATATGCAACTTCGCTGTTGAAAGTGAGGTTCATATTTACAACGCTTGGGTTCAAGCCAGTTAGCTGATTGCTGGTAACAAGAACTACAGTGGAGCGAGTTGCCGCGTTAGCTGGAGCCAGCGTTCCGACAGCAAGTCCCGCAGCCGCTGCAGTAGCGATTGCTACCTTGGCAATACGAGTTACTTTCATTTCTTCTCCTAGTGATAGAAATTAAGGACATAGGTATGAGAAGTCGACTTCCCCCACACCCCGGTCCTTAGGGTGGCGAGAGTCTGCCCTATTTATGCGTATTTTTTCAATATGCCTGATTGTTAACTTTCGTTATGCAGAGCACGAAAAGGTGGGTTTAGGGGTTATTTTCGACCTTCTGCGCGGGACTTCTCTATTTTCTCGGTGGTCAACTTAGGGGCGGCAAACAAGAAAAGTACCAAGCCCAAGGCCGCGGCTATGAAGTACGGGGTCCGCAGCGCCAGTTCTCTATCCCCCGTCAACTCAACTAGATCAACGATAGCGCCGCCAAGCAAAGTGCCAATGGGCATGCTTCCCCAGGCAAAGAAACGATAAACGCTATTTACGCGACCAAGTAGTTCGGTCGGAATAATGCTTTGCCGCAACGAAACTGTAATCACATTCCAAAGTACCGCAAACACTGTGGAGATCGCAGACAGAAACCAGAACAGCTGCCAACTCGATGAAATACCAATAATCAAACTGATGATGGGTCCGGACAAAAGGGTTAGGTATAGCGAAGGACCGCTGCCCAACTTTGCAGAAATCTTTGGTCCCAACATTCCACCAAGGGTCCCACCAACTGCACCTGCGGTTCCAAGAATTGCGAACACTAAAACTGATGTTTGCAAAACCTCTTGCGCAAAAAGAATGAAGACGGCAGCAGTCAATGCACCGATACCGTTAAGAATTCCTAAAATAATTGCCATCGGACGTAATAGTTCGTGGCGCCACAACCAACCGAAACCCTCTTTGATTTCAGCTCGGAAGTTAATTTTCTCTTTCCGAGGTTCACTCTCCACTTTTTTCATACTAGGAATCAATGTTGCGATTAGGGCCGCAGAAACAAAGAACGTGGTTGCGTCAAAATAAAAAGGTAGAAAAATCGCCACTCCAAGTAAGAAGCTTCCGAGAGGCGGTCCGGCAAAAGCGTTCATGACAAATTCAACTGACCAAAGCTTGCCATTTGCACTCTCTAGTTGCTTTTCCTCTACGACAGATGGCAGCAAGGTTTGGGCGGAGTTATCCCTCAAAACTTCAGCACAACCCAACAACAAGGCCGTCACTACCAGCACAAGATAAAGGAACCAATTAGTTTGTAGATCCTGGATGGACCCGACTTGATCGAGCTCTGGAAGTTTGCTGGATTGGCTCATTACGGTAATAGCAACCAGCAATGCCAAGAATCCGCGAGCGATATCCATTGCGACAATAATCTTGCGCTTATCAAATCGATCGGTAATTACACCAGCCGGCAAAGTGAAAACCAACCAAGGCAGCCTCGAGGCCACTGCAACCAAAGCAATCAAAAGCGGAGATCTAGTGACCGCAGAGGCCAACCAAGGATATGCGATGCTGGCTACTCCATCACCTAAATTAGCTGTGGCATGCGCGCTCCAGAGTCGCCAATAATTTCGGCCCAACGGTGCTGTTTTTTCTTTTTTGGATTTACGCCACTTCACCGCGAAACCATATCCCAATAACCCCCATTAATTGCCTGTGCCCTCATTAACTAGTTCAATGCGTGCCGTGGGTTTTTCCTTTGTGTTGAATAAAAATATTCCTGGCTTTCAAGGCAGATCAGGTGAAATAACTACGCCCCATGGGGTGATTCAAACCCCGGCTTTTATTCCTGTTGGCACAAAAGCCACTGTTAAATCCGCGCTCCCAGAGTCGGTTGAACAGGTTGGAGCTCAAGCTGTTTTATCTAATGCTTATCACTTATATCTCCAACCCGGCCCAGACACTTTGGATGAAGCAGGTGGATTATCAAAGTTCATGAATTGGAATAAGCCCACCTTTACCGATAGCGGTGGATTTCAAGTTATGTCTCTTGGTGTTGGCTTCAAAAAAGTAATTGACATGAATGTCGACTCACTCAACTCTGATGAAGTCATTGCAGAGAAACGAGAACGTCTAGCCCATGTCGATGATGAGGGCGTTACCTTTAAATCTCATCTGGATGGATCGATGCATAGATTTACTCCAGAAATATCTATGCAGGTGCAGCACAAAATTGGTGCTGACATCATGTTTGCCTTTGACGAGTTAACTACCCTGCACAACACCCGCAAGTATCAAGAGCGATCTCTAGAGCGCACCAGGCTCTGGGCCTTGCGCTGTCTTGACGAGCACAAGCGATTAACCGATGAGCGAAAAGATAAGCCCTATCAAGCACTATTTGGTGTTCTCCAGGGAGCGCAATTTGAAGATCTACGACGCAAAGCTTCACGAGATTTAGGCACCATGGAATCCTCTGGAATCTCCTTCGATGGATTTGGCATGGGTGGGGCTTTGGATAAATCAATTCTGGGCACCATTGTTAGTTGGATGGCAGAGGAGTTGCCGGTTAATAAACCCCGCCATCTACTTGGCATTGGCGAGCCCGCTGATTTATTTGCCGGAGTTGAAAATGGAGCAGATACCTTTGATTGCGTAGCACCTACCCGCGAAGCCCGCACCAGCGCTGTCTACTCCCCTGATGGCAGATTCAATGTTTCAAATGGCAGCTACAAAAGGGATTTCAATCCGATTGATATCGAGTGCAAGTGTTATACCTGCGCCAATTACAGCCGGGCCTATCTGAATCACTTATTCCGTGCCAAAGAGATTCTTGGTTCAACCCTTGCCACGATTCACAACCTGCATTTCATTGTTAACTTAGTTGACCGGATGCGCGCTTCAATAAATAACGGTGATTTCCTCGAGTTTAAAAAGGATTTTCTGGGGCGTTATCAGACCCGCGGTGCTTCGACAGACTCTTGACCAACCTGTACAACTCTTCTATAAGCAAGTATTGAAATCAGAGTTGCAACCGCACCGCCAATCAAGAATGGCAATCTCAAACCACCACGCGCAATCACGCCACCAAACAATGATCCAACCGGCATCAACCCCCAAACAATTGTCCGTCTTGCCCCGTGGATTCGGCCATATAGATGTGCTGGGATGAGTGACTGATAAAGCGACATCAACAAAATATTCCAAACTGAGATTGTGAATCCAATGACCACAGATATGGCCACGAATACGTAAGCATTTGGTGCCAAACCTGTGAAGACAATCATTATAGAGGCCAAGAAAAGGTTTAGCGCAAGAGCTCTACCTCTGCCTAGTTTCTTTGAGGCAACAGGAGCCATAACCGAGCCAGCCAAAGCACCGATTCCTTGAATTGCT
>JAURMX010000042.1 GCA_030830475.1 Candidatus Nanopelagicales bacterium | reverse complement strand
TACGAACCGGCTCGGCCGACCAGGTAATACAGCCTTTTACGCCAAAACCAACGGTGTGGGCCGGAATTTCATACTCATTAATTATTTCTGAGATCTTAGTTAGTGCTTGACGATTTAAATCCTCGCTGCGTTGGAGAGCCTCCGGGGTACAGATACGATCTACTGCACGAATACCTGCCATCGCTAAGTAATGTCCATTAAAGGTACCGAGATGTGAATGCTTACCATTTACGACAACTTCCATGTACTCACGCTTGCCACCAAATGCAGCAACTGGAATTCCACCACCAATTGATTTAGCAAGCGCAATCAAATCTGGTTTAACACCAAGTCTTTGCGCAGCACCTTGTGGTCCGGCGGTTAATCCGGTTTTTACCTCATCAAAAACTAAAAGCACGCCATACTGATCGCAAAGTTCACGAACTCTTTCCAGATAACCCATATCAGGTAGAACAATTCCGATATTTTCTAATACCGGCTCCATAAATAAACAAGCAATCTTGTCAGCATGGGATTGGAAAATCTTTTCGATGGCATCGGCATCGTTATATGGAACAACCCAAACATCACCGGGCACAGTTGCATTTAGTGGAACGGTGTTTGGAGAGTTCGGATCTCCCGCCTTTTCTAAAGCTGGTTTTGCGGAGACCATCAGCGGGTCATATGAACCGTGGTAGCCACCTTCAATCTTTACAACACCTAATTTTCCAGTCGCTGCGCGTGCGGTGCGTAACGCATACATAGTTGCTTCAGTACCTGAGTTGGCAAAGCGGACCATATCCAAACCAAATCGACGGCAAATAATCTCTGCACCATCACGGGTAATTGGTGATGGGGTAGCAAACAAAGTTCCAACATCTAAAGTGGCATGCGCTTCTTTAACTACCTCTTCATTGAGATGGCCCACCAAAAGTGCGCCGAAGCCCATTGATAAATCAAGCATTTCGCGGCCATCTACATCCTTAAGCCAGGCACCTTTAGCGGCCACAATTGAGATGGGATATGGATCCCAGTGCTGGAAGCTGGAAGCAACTCCGAGTGGGGTGACCTGAGAGGCGCGCTGGTTTTCGATGCCGGATTGTGGAGCCAGTTTGTTGAATTTAGCCCGCTCGATTTCGAGTAGCTCTTGGATACGCGCAGGAGAAACCGGCTTAACCCGATTGGGTGTCGACCTATAGGTCTGCGAATGATTGGTTTTATTAAACATGGGAGTTTCGGGACTTCCCAAATACGGATCAGAAGATCCGATTTGTTGGTACCACACTCCTATTCGTTTTTCTGGTCTGTACCAGAATCTAAATATCTAGGGGTAAGGTTACTCCTGAGTAGCAATGAACGTCAAGAGATAGCAGATTTATGCGTGTTTAACGCATAAATAAATTGCGCAGGCGTCGGGTGGTGAAATACAGGCCGCTCACAATCATTACACAGAAATAACCCAAGTGCATCAAAGTTCCGGCATCCCAATAACCAAACCAAAGGTCTCGTACTAATTCAATTCCATGCCATGAAGGAAATAGTTGGATTAAAAACTCTAACCAATCTGGGTAAACAGAGATCGGATACAAAGAACCAGAGAATAAAAACATTGGCAATAAAACAATATTTATCATTCCCATTTGTTGGTAGGTCTTAAAGTAAGAGGTAATTGCCATTCCAAATGAAGCAAAACCAAATGCAATAAATACTGCAGCTGGAATTGCCAAAATTGCAGATATACCAGGCACCAATCCCAAAGGTGCAGTTATCGCTAAGAAAGCTATAGCGTAAGAAAGTCCACGCAACAAAGCCCAAGTAATCTCACCGAGTGCAACATCTAGCGGTCCCAAAGGAGTGGCCAACATTCCTTTATATAACTTGCTCTCATTTAATTTGAAAAACACATTCCAGGTGGAGTCGTAAATCGCACCATTCATAGCGCTGGTAGCAAGTAGGCCGGGAGCAATGAAAACCGCATAATCCACGGTGCCACGGCCACTATCAACATTGCCGATTAACTCACCCATGCCATAGCCAAAAGCCAAAAGATATAAAACCGGTTCTATAAATCCAGTAGCAATAGGTACCCAGGTTGAGGAGCGCAAAGCAATAAAAGCGCGCTCCAGAATCGCACGAGCCCGGCCAGCATAAAGTTGGTGACCCCAACGATTTGCTCTCTCTTCTGCGATCTCGACCGCGCTCTTCACTTTGCCAACCTTTCAGCAAACTTTCGGTTAGCTAATTTAAAGCCGATCACCATCATGACAATCAAATAACTAAAATGAACTAACAACATAACGCCAGAGATTGAATAACCATAAGAAAAGTAACGACCCAATTCAGTGGCGTGCCAAAGAGGTGAGATCCAGCCGATGGGTTGTAGGAAAATCGGCATAGTATTTAACGGGAAAAATGTGCCGGAGAACAAAAACATCGGCATGATTATCATGCGGTTCAAAACCGTCATAAAGTAATCCTCGTTTTTCACGCTGGCGGTTACCCCCATAATGACTGCGGCAAAGGCACCAGCTGCAAAGATTGTCACTGGAATTACATCCCAGGATTGCCCAATAGTTACAACACCAAAGGCAATAAGCAGCGCCCAATAACAAATAACTGTGAAAACCACCCGAGCGATTGCACCGATAAAAACACCTAAAACAATCTGTCCAGGATTAATGGGTGTGGAGTTGATGGCATAGAAAAGTTTGCGCCACTTAAAACCCTCCATGACTGGAAACATCGCTTCATCTAGTGCACCAGTTAAAGCAGCGCTAGCCAAAAGAGCGGGCGCGATAAAAGTTATGTACTCGACGCCACCGGTCCCAGAGGTTCCGGAGTTTTCATTAACCAATACACCAATTCCTATGCCGATGGCCACCAAATAGAAAAGCGGATTGCCAATCGCAACAATGGCAATAATGCCCTTCCACTTCATCATTTGGGCGATTCGGGCTTCAGCTACATAAGTAGCGCCACGTGCCCGAATCTTGGAAACATCAATCCCTGAATTCATTCGATTAGCGATCTTCCAGTTAAACGGAGGAATACATCTTCTAGTGAGCTACGCCGAACCAAAGATGTTGTGGGATGTAACTTCTTTGCGGTGATGGCTTCAAGCAATGCCTCGCCATCTTCAACATACATCAGGATGCGATCTGGTAACTCTTCGATCCGGGAGCACATCTCACGCAAGATAGGTGCTACCTCTTTATTGCGATCAGAACCAAAGCGAACCTCAAGCACCTCTTTTGTGGAGTACTGCTTTATGAGCTCTAACGGTGAGCCTTCAGCCATGATGCGGCCTTTATCCATAACAACTAGTCGATCACAGAGCTGCTCCGCCTCATCCATAAAGTGAGTTGTAATCACCAGAGTTACACCGGTTTCTTTCAAACGGAATAGGCGATCCCACAAAATATGACGAGCCTGCGGATCTAAACCTGTAGTTGGTTCATCCAACATCAAAATGTCAGGTTCACTTACTAACGCACGGGCAATAGTTAGACGCCGTTTCATTCCACCGCTTAGGGCCTCTACCTTTGCATCACGTTTGTCCTGCAGCTGTGCGAAATCCAATAACTCTTCAATTTTGTTGCGGATAAATTTCTTGCTCAATCCGAAGTAACGACCATAAATAAAAAGGTTTTCGGAGACTGTTAACTCACCATCAAGATTGTCTTGTTGGGGAACAACACCGAGGTGGGCACGAATTTGTGGACCATGTTCTTCAGGATCACGACCGAGAATGGAGATAGTTCCAGAGCTGCGTTGTGAGGTTGCTGCGATGATTCGCATAGTCGTGGATTTACCGGCTCCATTGGGACCCAACAGACCAAACGACTCACCCTTGTCTACATCAAAATCAATGGTATCTACTGCGGTGAAATCCCCGTACTTTTTGGTCAATCCACGCGCGCTAATCAGCGGTTCAGGCATTGATTTATCTTATCGCCTCTGACAGGTCTATAGTTCCACTACGTGCGGTTACTTCATCAGCCAAATCACGATCTCACCTACGACGATGTTTTTATGATTCCGTCGCGCTCCGACATTACGAGCCGAATGGATGTTGATTTATCAACCACTGACAACACCGGAGCCACAATCCCACTAGTAGTGGCGAATATGACCGCGATTTCGGGACGCCGCATGGCAGAAACTGTTGCTAGACGTGGTGGTCTGACCGTTATTCCGCAGGATATTCCGCTGCCGGTTGTTACTGAAGTTATCTCCTGGATGAAATCACGTCATGTTCTTTTTGATACCCCAATTACTTTAGAACGACACCAAACCGTTGCCGATGCAACATCGCTAATTCATAAGCGAGCACATGGTGCCATTGTGGTTGTCCAAAATAACAAACCACTTGGCATTGTGATGGAAGAGGATTGGGAGGGCGTAGATCGCTTTACCCAGGTACATCGCATCATGTCTAAGGATTTGATGGTAATTCCAAACACTGTTAATGCCCGCGAAGCCTTTGATTTACTCAACGAGAAGAATCGCCGCCTTGCACCGGTAGTTGATGGTTCTGGAAATCTTGTTGGCATTATTACCAAGACCGGCGCTCTCCGTGCCACTTTGTATCAACCTGCTTTAGATGCAAATAACAAATTAAGAATCGCTGCAGCGGTCGGCGTAAATGGTGATGTTAAGGCCAAAGCACAGGGCTTGATTGATGCCGGGGTAGATGTTCTAGTTATTGATACTGCTCACGGACATCAAGAAAAGATGATTGAAGTTCTCAAATTAATTCGCTCTCTAGATCCCAAAATTCCAATTGTGGCGGGAAATGTTGTAACCGCAGAAGGAGTTAGAGATTTGGTTGCTGCTGGAGCCGACATAATCAAAGTTGGAGTTGGTCCAGGTGCGATGTGCACTACTCGCATGCAAACCGGAGTCGGCCGTCCACAATTTTCCGCCGTTTTAGAGTGTGCAGCAGAGGCAAAGAAATTAGGCAAACATATTTGGGCCGATGGCGGAGTGCGTCATCCCCGTGATGTCGCTTTGGCGTTAGCAGCTGGAGCATCTGCAGTAATGATTGGCTCATGGTTTGCAGGTACTTATGAATCACCAAGTGATCTAAGAGTAGATTCCAATGGTCGGCTTTATAAAGAATCCTTTGGCATGGCCTCTGCACGTGCAGTCGCGGCCCGCACCTCAAGTGATGATGCATTTGATCGGGCGCGCAAGGCTATTTATGAGGAAGGCATCTCTACTTCGCGCATGTATCTAGATCCCATCCGCCCAGGTGTCGAGGATTTAATTGATGAAATTATTGCTGGAGTTAGATCCTCTTGCACTTATGCGGGCGCAAAATCACTGACTGAGTTTGCAGAGAAAGCCGTCGTTGGAATCCAATCAGCGGCTGGTTACGCCGAAGGTCGTCCGCTACATCAATCCTGGGGCAAGTAATTACGCACTCTTTGCATATTTAGAGGCAAAGATTAAAAGGTAAGCCAAGGCCGCAATTAACAACAAGGTCCAACGCAACTCAATTACATCTGCAATAAAGCCAATTAATGGCGGGCCAATTACAAAGCCAAAATAGGAAACACCAGAAACTTTTGCTACCGCTTCGGATGGCGCGATGATGCCAGCATATTTTGTAGAGGCCAAAGTTCCAGCTGCGCTAAACATCAAAGGAATTACAACAGATAAACCCAAACCTAATAAGAACCAGGCGACCATGATTGCCGGAACTCCACCGATAAATAATCCAGCGGTCAATCCTGTGCCTGATATCAAACCACCAGTTGCGATTATTACTGAAGCACCAAAACGATGCGCTAAGTAATCTCCAGAGAATCTGCCGATGATCATTGCGGTGCAGAAAACTATGTACGGCAAGGTAGATATGAAAGGTGTTGCGCCAAAGGCATCTCGGGCTAGTACTCCACCCCAATCACCGGCTGCACCTTCGCTGATTGCGGCAAACAAACCAAATAATCCAAAGATCCAAAAGATGAATGGATGTTTAGCGCGTGGTCCAGTTGAGAAATCATGTTTGTCTACCTCTGCTGGCAGAAATAGCGGTTTTATCAATAAAGCCGCGACAACATAAATACCGGCCAACGTTATGGCTTGTTGCATCGGAGTTACCTCCCATTGCGAGAACAAACCACCGAACACACCTCCAATTAATGTTCCTACCGAGAACATGCCATGAAAAACGCTCATTAATCTGCGGTTTGCACGTTGTTCCACAACGACTGCATGCGCATTCATAGAAACATCTTGAGTCGCGATTGCAAAACCAAAAACAAATAAGGAAAACCAAAACCATTGGAGATTAAAAAGTGATCCAACCAAAGTACAACTGATTGCCAGCGCCAAAGTGGACCAGAAAATAACCGGCTGGCTACCAAACTTCGCAGCGTTGCGTCCTGCTGGTTTTAAGGCGACAAAAACACCTATTGAGACAAAGAGAAGTGAGAGACCCAGGGTGCCGTTGGATATATCCAGTATCCGTTTAAAATCTGGAATACGAGCCACAAAGGTTCCCGCGGTGAAGCCGTTGATGATGAAGGTAATGGTTACTGCGAGGCGAGCGCGACGCAGGGTGGTGTCCATAATTTGCGAAGTCTACCCAGCAGAGGTTCAATAGAGATTAAGGTTTCTTTAAGAAAAAAATGATGAGGTAAGGGCATGCAAACAGTCTCTACATTTAGCAAAGTAATGATCGGTTTTGTGATGGGCGCGGTTGTCGCTGGAGGAGTCGCGGTCGCGGTTACCCCCGATGTCCCACCCACCAAAGTCTGTGTAGATAACCGCACAAAAGCGCTTTATGCCGCCACAGATGGCAGCTGCTCCAGAACTCGCACCTTAATGACGGTGGTTGGCAGCTCGGTAGATGTACAAACCATTGCTTCTGCGGTTTCTCCATCAGTTGTTTCAATCGCGGTTTCATCTCCGACTGGAAGTGGTACCGGCTCTGGAGTTATTTATCGCTCTAGCGGTAGTTCATCTTTCATCATTACCAACGAACATGTTATTGATACCGCTGCTCAGGGCGGAACGGTTCGAGTTGAGCTAAATAATGGCGATATTGAAAGAGCCTCAATCGTTGGCAAAGACAGCACTTATGACATTGCGGTTTTGAAGATTGAACGTGGAAACTTAAAACCAATCGTGGTCGGTAACTCCAACAAATTAATTATTGGTGAACCAGTTGTTGCCTTTGGTTCACCACTTGGACTAGCAGGAACAGTTACCAGCGGAATTGTTTCTGCGCTTAACCGTCCAGTTACCGCAGGCAGTACCGGTGCTGAATCATTTATCGATGCGATTCAAACCGACGCTGCAATTAACCCGGGCAACTCCGGAGGTCCACTTGTTGATGCAACAGGTGCGTTGGTGGGAATCAACTCAGCAATTGCAACACTAGGTAACGGTTCTACCGGTTCAATCGGACTTGGTTTCTCAATCCCAATCAATCAAGCAAAACGTGTTGTTGATGAGATTATTGCTACTGGAAAATCCTCCAGACCATTCCTTGGTATCAACTTTGATACCGTATACACCGGAACTGGCGCCAAGATTCTGCGGATAGTTGAAGGCGAAGCAGCGGCAAAAGCGGGAATTCCAGCAGGTGCGATTATTAGAGAAATTGATGGTCGAAAGATCAACGATTTGATCTCTGCAATTGTGCGTATCCGTTCCTATGCCCCTGGCGATAGTGTGAAAATCACGGTGGATATGCCATCTGGTGGTAGCCGCACCTTCACAGTGGTGCTTGGAAAGGCTGATTCACTGTAAAAACTCACCTTTTGAGAGCGATGCTATGCATCTCCTCCTGCTAGGTTTAGAGCCAAGTTTGAAGGAGGGGATGCATTGGCCGACGAACACAACGATGATGAATTAAACGATGACATCATCACCGAAGAAATGTTGTGGGAGAGAATTCCGGAAACTCAAGGAATTGAACGTGCCAGCACTTACTACGAATTAAGCGCGCGAATCTATGCGCGTGGCCAATATGACGAAGCTTTAGCTCTAGCAGAAACCGCACGTGATATTTACTCTGAATTAGGATCTGCCGCCCCAACTGAAGGATTAGCGCAGGCTTACTCTGCGATTGGTTACAACTTAAATCAATTAAAGAGAATGACCGAAGCAGCAACTGCGATGAGTAAAGCGGTTGAGTTGTTACGGGAAAACAAATCACCTATTGCTCTAGAACTTGCTTGCACCTTAGGTGAGTGGTGGTTCAGCTCAAAAGAGTACAAAAACACCATTGATTGCATGGAGGAGTGTGCGCGTGAGCACCTTATCGACGGTAATGAACTTGGTGCTGCTACTGATTTCCATTTAATTGGTTGTGCTTATCGCGAGCTAAAGAAATATAAAGAGGCGTTAGAAGCTTTTTATGAAGCGCGCAAATACTTTAAAGCTGCCCGTGAAGTTATACATGTTGCGCGTTGCGATCAAAAAATTGCACATTGCTACACAGAGCTAGGTGATGCTGAATCAGCTTTAGCAGCAGCGCAAAAAGCGGTTGATGTCTTTACCACCGCCCACGATCACCGTAGATTGACCTACGCCTCATTCGAACTTGGTAAGGCACAGGTTTTATCGGGCGAGGTAGATGAGGGCCTTAACACCCTCGAGCGGGTACTAGATATCGCAGCCGAATCAGATCCCAAGGATTTTGAGTTCATAATGTCTATCGAACGACGGATCGCTGAAATTCTGCATACCCAAGGCCGTTCTGAAGAGGCTACTGAAATTGAGCGGCGCATAACCGCTATCGCTGAAATTTTAGAAGATTAGTTAGTGAACCTGCCTGACCTTTCCCATTTGAAGGAAAGAGACAATCTCATAATCACCATGGTGTGTTTGGGAAATATCTGTCGCTCACCGATGGCAGCCGCAGTGCTACATAACAAAGTATCCGAGATAGATAAGCCAAAGATCTTTGTAGATTCAGCGGGAACTTCTAACTGGCATGAAGGGCAGGGACCAAACCCGCCGTCAAAAAGAACTTGGGAGAAAGCTGGTTATAGATATGAGCACACCGCCTCTCAATTTAATTACTCAAGGTTGGTAAGTGCGGATTTAGTTTTAGTTATGGATCGCCATAATCATGAAGAGGTTATGCGTTATGTAACTAGTGATGAGGAGGAACAGAAGGTCTTTTTCTTGAGACAGTTTGACCCAACTAATCCGGATTCAGTAGAGGTGCCAGATCCTTACTCTCTTCCTGATTCAGCTTTTGAAGAGGTTTTAGGAATGGTTGAAAAAGCAACTGATGGATTGATTAAGCAATTACTTATGTAAATGCTGCATCGCCCAGGCATACATAGCAATCGCACCAGCAGCTGAAGCGTTCATAGATCTAGTTGACCCATATTGGGAAATTGCTAAAACCTGTTCGCAAACCGCTACCGCTTCATCAGACATTCCAGCGCCCTCTTGGCCGAGAAACAAAACACAATCTTTTGGAAATTTAGCCGATTCAATTGGTGTAGAGACCTCGACATTATCGATACCAATAATCGCCACCAGATTTTCATCGCACCAGGTTTTGAAATCAGCCACAGTGGGATGGTGAATTACCGTTAAATACTTATCAGTCACCATCGCACCACGACGGTTCCAATCCCTCTTGCCAACAATATGAACACTAGAAACATTAAATGCATTAGCGGTGCGCACGATTGAGCCGATATTTAAATCATGTTGCCAATTTTCAATTGCGATACGTAGGGCATGACGCTTGGTATTTAGATCCGCCACTATCGCGGCCACGCTCCAGTACCGATACTTATCCAGCACATTGCGCCGATCCCCATTTTCCAAAAGCTCTGGATCGTATTGCTCACCGACTGGCCAGGGCTTTGGGTGCGGTCCAACACCGACTACTGGATAAAACTCACCGGGGCCGATTTCAGCTGGCGGCTGGTTCATAACTTGGCAACCAACTTTTTGGCTTCATCGATGATTGCTTGTTCATGTGCCTTTAACTCATGACCTGGATACTCATTGCCATGTGCAAATGGATCGGGGAGTTTTGTTACACCAGATAATTCTTGCAAAACAAATAAACCGCAAAATGGTGCGTAGGTAGCGTTGTATCCACCTTCATGAGTCATCATTAATTTACCGCCACAAACCTCATCAGCAACATCCATTAACTTACGGGTTAAAGTTTTGTAACCCTCTGCGGTAATTAGCATTCGACCTAGTGGATCAAATACAGAGGAATCAAAACCTGAAGCAACGCAGACAATATCTGGTTTGAATTTTCGAATCGCAGGAACCACGACCTCATCAAATGAGTAGTAATAACCACCATGACCAGTACCGGGTGGAAGCGGAATATTGATATTAGTTCCAACGCCAACTACATCAACATCGCCGGTGTGATGTGGATACAAACGGTTTTGGTGAAGTGAAATTGTTAGGACATTTGGATCATCAAGGAATATTGCCTCAGTACCGTTGCCATGATGTACATCCCAATCAACAACAACTACTCGAAGATTTGGACCATGGGTCTTCTTAGCAGCATTAATCGCCACCGCTAAATTGGAGAAAATGCAGTATCCCATTCCAGTTTCTCTAACCGCATGATGTCCAGGCGGCCTAATTAATGCGTAACCATTATCAACCTGACCATTTAGTACCGCATCAAAAAGTTCTATAGCGCCACCCGCAGCCATTGCGGCAATCTCATATCCACCACGTGCAAATGGCGTAGATAAATCCCCACCATCACCACCAAGTCGAGTCGCAGATTCAGCCTTAATGCGAGCGATGTGTTCCTGGGTGTGAGTGGTTTCTAACTCTGCCTCACTAGCTTTGCGGGCTGGTACCCGAGTTAAATGATCAATTAACCCTGAAACCACAATCAATTCATGTATCCGCTTTTTAGTTTCGGCATTTTCATAATTCATATAAGGCTGTAAACCTGCGCCTGGATCTGAGGGCATATCGCCAACGAAGGTGCCGGTGTCATGCCAGCCAAAAATCTCGTGATAAACATATCCCGTGCGCATGGGGCAAAGCCTAAAGGCAAGCTGGTTACCTGCCTACCTCGCATTAGGTTTTGTTTGGGGTTGCTCCTTTTTGTTCATTAAACAGGGGTTGATCTTTTTGACCCCGTTTGGCGTGGCCTTCGGAAGATGTGCGCTCGGCGCATTCACCTTATTATATTTCTCAAGTTAAGAAAACTCAGCCTTCCGACCGATCCGAGAATCTGGTTGAAGCTTTGGGTTGTTTCACTGTTATTGAATTCGATCCCGGGCGTGCTATTTGCCAAGGCTCAAACTGAAGTCACATCGATTTTGGCTGGAATCATAAATGCCACCACGCCATTGATGACCTTGCTTGTCATGCTGTTAGTTTTTAGAGAAGAGAGAGTTTCTCGCAATCAAATCCTTGGACTTCTAATTGGAGCGCTAGGAATCTTGACGGTATTTGGGGTTTGGAATGGATTAGGTGAAAACCCATTATGGGCGGTGCTTATGTTGTTGGGCGCTGTTCTTTGTTATGGCATCTCATTTCCATATTCAAAAAGAAATGTCATGCCTCTGCAGTTACCAGCAGAGGTGTTGGCCGCAACTCAGCTTCTAATGGGCGCATTGACTCTGCTTCCTTTCTATTTGTTTGATGGAATAAAGAATGAGAGCGCTGATTTAATTCCAATTCTTTCCATGTTGGCTTTGGGGATATTTGGAAGTGGATTTGCCTATATATGGAACTTCCAGATCATCCAAAGTGCGGGGAGCGTTGTTGCGTCGACAGTTACTTACATAACCCCCGTAGTAGCGGTCATCATGGGGTTAATTTTCCTGGGTGAACCACTCACCTGGAATGAGCCAATTGGCGGCCTAATTGTGCTTTTAGGTGCCGCTATTTCACAGAATCGGTTAGTACTCTTCCGCAATGTTTAAGAGGCTGTTGTTGGTCGCTCTTGCGACAACACTGACACTATCGCCAGCGCAGGCCCTTCTTTCCCTAGAGAAATATGTAAACTCCAAACAGTTGGCTTCTCCAGGTTTGCTGATTGTAAATCCAGTTGACCAATCAATATTGGCACAGAACCAAGCTGACACACCACGAATCCCGGCCTCTGTTTTAAAACTGCTGTCAACAACCACCGCTCTTTACTTCTTGGGCCCAGATAAACAGTATTCAACTAAGATCTTTAAGACCGCAGAGCCTGACACCTTTTATATCAAGGGCACTTTAGATCCTTGGCTGACTAGCAACTTAAGTTTTGCCAAGAAAAATAAGCAGAGATTTCTGCCGGGATTAGTAAGCAAAGCTAACTCTGAAAACCGCAAGAAACTGAAGATTCTCTACACCGGTTTATTTGATAGAGACACATACGATTTAGCTGCTAACTTGAAAAACAAAGGCATAAAGGTAAGTTTCCAAAGGATCACTTATGCAGAGGCTGAAGCGATTGGGATTGAGGAACTCAACAGCGTCACCTCTGTTTCAGTCAGTGAAATGGTCAAATTCGCGACGCTTTGGAGTGACAATAGATTGGCGGATCGTCTTGCAAAGGATGCTGCCAGAGAGATTGGATTTCCAACTACTGGAAAAGGGTTAACCACAACCTTCAAATTAGCTCTTGATTCGCTGGGAGTCGATCACTCAGGATTGGTTGTTAAGGATGGTAGTGGACTTTCAAAAAGGAATCGCGTTTCTGCAATCACCGTAGTGAACTTACTTTCTGCGATTAGAAATAATCCCACCTTTGCCTCTATATATGAGGGGCTTCCGGTTAGTGGAAAAACTGGGACATTACAGAAGAGGTTCTTGCAAACCGCACCAGAGGCGGTGGGTAAGGTGCGCGCTAAAACCGGTTGGGTAAACAACAGCGTTACCTTGGCGGGCTATGTCCAAAACGGTGAAACAGAGTATGTATTTGCAATCTTGGCCGATGGGATCACACCAACCTTGACCGCACGAAACAAAGCCCGCGCAGCTATGGATCGCTTACTTGGGGTTATCGTGAAGGGGAATCAGTAAAAACCTTAATTGCTCCGCCATAACAAGCAACCCAGACCCGTTTGTACAAAGGTTCGTAGGTAATCCCGATTGGCTCGTCACAGACCTTAATCTTTTGCATAACTTTGAAATCACTTGATCGCACCTTTGAAACCGTGTCGCTGGTGTAGTTAACGACAAAGAGCGCGGTTCCATCGGCGGAGATATCTAGACTGCGAGAAGTGTTACCAGTTCGAACCGACCTAACTACTTTATTGGTCGTTAAATCCATCGCTACAACTCTGCCAGAGCTATTTAAAGTGGCATAAAGCATGGAGTTATCAGGGGAGAGCACGACCGCTCTTGGATTAGTACCAATGTTCAATAATTCACGCTCGAAGGTATTCAAATTAATTTTGTGAATTACCGCTCCGCCCATCTGCACTACATAGGCAAATTGAGAATCATTTGAGATGGCAATTCCACGGGGGTAAGCACCAACCTTGAGTGTTTTAACCACCTTTTGGCTGGCGATAGAAATTATTGATAAATCATAAGAACACCAATTAGTTACTAAAACATACTTGTTATCTGGTGTTACCTCAACAACTTTAGGAACCACACCAACTCGATATGCGGCATCAATCTCCCATGTCGAAGTATCGATTCGATACACGAAGGAACGGTCATACTTATCGGCGGGCGAACATTT
>JAURMX010000041.1 GCA_030830475.1 Candidatus Nanopelagicales bacterium | reverse complement strand
TTTGGATTAGCGGAAGTTGGAGCAATAACACTTATAGTAAGAATGAGGGCGAAGCCAGAAAGTAGAACTTTGCGCATATTCCGATTATACCCCGGTGTTTAAGCTTTCCATATCTATCTTCTTTCTTACTGAAAACAATGGCCATCTTGCAGATTTACTGTTCTTACAAATAGCTTCTATTTGATTTGCTAGGCAAAGATACGCAAAAAATACCTTCTTTAGAGTACAAAATTCGTTGTTATTTTGAGCGGAGACGAGAGGATTTGAACCTCCGATTCCCTTTCGGGAAAACCTCATTAGCAGTGAGGCGCACTAGACCGGGCTATGCGACGTCTCCTAGTTGCAGGCAGAGTTTAGCCCTCCTTGATGAAACAATTTAATTGAGCCTGTACCCTCGCATTATGAACACTTTCGACAATGGTGAAAAAGCTGCCGAACGGAAACTCCCTTCACGCCCACACGATATTCCTACCCCTGAGCCGCTAAAGAAGTTCATGGAACAGGGCTGGGCCCCATCTCCACTGAAGGATCTAAAGAAGAATCCTGTTGCTCCTTACGCTGTGGCTCGTCGAGAGAGATTGTCTGAAGCCTTTCCTAATAAGCGTTTAATAATCCCTGCTGGAACCTTCAAGGTGCGCAGCAATGACTCCGATTACCGATTCCGTCCGCACACCGCGTACTCCTGGTTGAGTGGAGTAAATGGCACCGATGCGGTTCCTGATTCGGTTTTGATTTTGGAGCCAAATGGTTCTGGTCATGACTCTTTGTTGTTTATTCATCCTCGCTCAGTTCGAGAGAATAGTGATGAGTTTTATCGCAATGCGCGCCACGGTGAGTTCTGGGTGGGCCGCCGTATGACGTTAGAGGAAACTGAGTTTGCTTATGAAATATCAGTGCGTCATATCGATACCCTGGATGATTTCCTGGGTAATGAACAGGATTCACTGACTCTTCGTGGTGAGGATTCCTATATTGATTCTCGAGTAAAAGAGAGTGCCGATGATGCAGCTTTCTTCTCTTGGTTATCTGAAGCGCGTTTAGTTAAAGATGAGTTTGAGATTGCAGAGATGCAAAAGGCAATTGATGCAACACATCGCGGTTTTGAGGAGATGATCCGTGCTATTCCAAATGCGGTTGGCAAAAAGCGTGGTGAGCGATTAGTAGAAGGCGCCTTTTTTACCCGTGCGCGTTTTGAAGGAAATGATTTGGGTTATGACAGCATCGTTGCTGCTGGATCACATGCCTGTGTATTGCACTGGATTCGTAACGATGGTGAGCTGCGAAATGGTGAGTTGGTTTTAATTGATGCCGGTGTTGAAGCGGAATCATTGTTTACCGCAGATATCACCCGCACCTTTCCAATTAATGGAAAGTTCACAGAGGCGCAGCGTCGCATCTATATGTTGGTTTATGAAGCGCAGGAAGCTGGCATGAAAGCGGTAAAACCAGGCGCTAAATTCCGTGATTTCCATGTTGCTGCCAGTGAGGTTTTGGCTCGCGGCCTTGCAGAGTTAGGTGTTTTGCCGATCTCTCCAGAAGAGTCTTTGAAACCTGATGTTGGGTTGCATCGACGTTGGACCGTGCATGGCACCGGCCATATGTTGGGAATGGATGTTCATGATTGCGCGCACGCTCGTAAAGAGGCGCACACTGAAGGCATCTTGAAAGAGGGCATGATCCTTACCGTTGAACCAGGTTTATATATTCAACCTGATGACACCTTATTCCCTGAGGAGTACCGCGGTATCGGAGTCCGTATTGAGGATGATGTTCTAGTAACCAAAGATGGTTGCAAGAATCTCAGCGCTGCAATGCCTCGTCACCCTGATGAGGTTGAGGTGTGGATGGCGGCTTTAACCGCGAAGTAAGGCTTCGCAATCCTCAGCTGGAATGTATTTGTAATCCTCATTCCATTTGATCTGTAATGGGCGCTTGAATCTTTCAATGCCATCTTTGATTTCAACTGGACCGTTTCCGGTTATGAAACCTGTTTTATCTCCCTTGAAAAATAATTCGCGCTCCGAACTTAATCCTTCAGTATCAAAGTTGTAGAAGCCCCGAATTACACCGTTGGTATAGGTGCCAACAAAAACTCCTTTTGATGCATCCGTGTTTATGTTCTTGTAGTAAACACCTGCAGAGATTGTGTTATTGTCATGATAATCAATATTAAATACATATAGATCTTCTGGTAGTTCAGCCATATAGCAACCCTTTAGATTGGTACGCGCAGCTTGTTTTGGAGTGCGCAATGAATCTGCAGCTGCTTTTACAAGTGGCATCGCCTCTTCAATTGAGCCAAGGAAGGTTGCGCCGATCTGAATCCATGCACCATCAATCAGGTAATTAATAGCCCAGACTATGAACTCACCTTGGCCCTCTGTGCCTTGGGTTAATACATAAGCTTTCTCCTCATCAAAATCAGGTAAATCAACCTCTTTTTGCCCTGCTGCAACCCACTGGGTAGAGAGCTCATTAAACAGAATTTGATTATCTGGCGCCCACAAAATGGTTGCGCCAATCTCTGCCTCTTGAATTCCGTATGAACAGGCTATTCCGCCTGCGTTGTAGGCAGCGTATAAATCTGTTCCTTCTGCTGGATCCCAGTCAGTATCTATGAATTTTGGATTTGGTACTTTCTCTGGGAAGGCGGCAAGTATTTCGGTCTTGGTGCAATCATTTGGAACCGACGGCAACTCTGGCGCCATTGTGGTCTCTGGATCATTGCCACATGCGGTTAGGAATAGTAATGCCGAAAGAATGATTGCGATTTTCTTCATGGCAAAATTATCCCACAATTTAATTGCTGGTTAGCCAAAGACCTGTTAGCGCCGCTAATACTCCCAGGGTGTAATTGCTCAATAGATTGACGGCAAACCGCTTCCAATCTTTTTCTTCTAACTCATTGAATAGATCCAGAGCAAAGGCTGACCAGGTAGTTAACGCCCCACAAAAACCCATCAAGCCAAAAGCCAGATCGGATTGAGAGTCAATAAGTAGGCCCAATAGGAAGGATCCAGCGACATTAACAATAAGAATTCCGGTCGGAAACTTCATGTAATTACGGAAGTACTGATCAATTACATATCGAGTGGGGGCTCCGATAAAGGCTCCGATCAGAAACGCACCTAATCTCATGGTTTAACCCGCGGTTTTATTAGATACAAAGCAATCAAGCTGACCAGAGTCATCAAATAGAAATAGATGATTACCTTGATTGAGTTTTGTTGAGCATGCAGAACCGCTACTGATGAAAAGGTGGTTAGACCGCCGGCAAAACCTGGAATGAGCGCAATCCTTAATAGCTCGCTTTTGGTAAATCGAAAGGCCACCAATCCAGCCACGACAACACCAGCGATATTGACCGCAAATAAAGCTATTTCATCCCCTTTTGGAACGGTTAAGTACCGCACTAAGGAGCCCAGTGCACCGCCAACGGCAACCGCAAGGAGTTTTTTCACGCCCGATTTACTATTTTGTTGGTAAGTCCAGAGATCAGACTAATGATAAATGAGCCAATCAAGGCTGAGGTGAACTTATCGATGGTTAAAACATCACTCCAGCGATCGACCAACATCAACATCGCGGCGTTAATTACAAAGATAAATAGACCAAAGGTGAGAATTACCGCCGGCAAGGTGAATAGTTTTAGCAATCCACCAAGCACGGTGTTTATTACACCAAACAGCGCAGCGACCCAGAAGTAGTTCCAAGCACCATCTTCAATCTGAATTCCGCTAACAATAAAAGTTGTCAGCCAAAACGCGAGCGCAAGAATCGCCCAACGTTTAACTAGATTCATTAGTTGATACCTTCGCGTTTGCGAATCTTTGAACCCAACCAACGAACTGGATCGTACTTAACATCAACCACACGCTCTTTCATTGGAATGATTGCGTTGTCGGTAATCTTGATGTGTTCTGGGCAAACCTCAGTACAGCATTTGGTGATGTTGCACATTCCAAGACCATGCTCCTCTTGCGCTTTTTGTTTGCGGTTGCGCAAGCGATCAAGTGGATGCATATCAAGCTCTGCAATACGGATAAAGAATCTAGGACCAGCAAAGGATTTCTTATTTTCTTCATGATCACGGATTACATGGCAGGTATCCTGGCAAAGGAAGCACTCGATACATTTTCTAAACTCTTGTGAGCGCTCCACATCAATCTGCTGCATGCGGTACTCGCCAGGTTTCAAATCTGTTGGAGCTTCGAAGGCAGGAACCTCCATCGCTTTCTTGTAATTAAAGGAAACATCAGTCACTAGATCGCGAATGACTGGAAAGGCGCGCAATGGTGTAACGGTGATGGTTTCATCTTCAGCAAATGAGTTCATGCGGGTCATGCAGCCCAGGCGTGGTTTTCCATTGATTTCCATGGAGCAGGAGCCGCATTTTCCAGCCTTGCAGTTCCAGCGCACAGCAAGATCTGGCATCTGGGTTGCTTGTACGCGATGGATTACATCTAGAACTACTTCACCTTCATTGGCTTCAACGGTGACATCTTTGAACTCTCCGCCTTTGACATCGCCACGCCAAATGCGCATCTTTACTTTGCGGGACATTTATTTACCGCCTTTCATGAGTTCTTTCTCAGTGAAGTACTTCTTTAACTCATCCATTTCAAACAGTTCCACTAACTCATCAGGCAGCATCTTGGCAGGTTCTGCATCCACCTCGACCTTTTTACCATCCCATTTTGTTAAGTGGTTTACCTGGCGCCAGCTTGGATCCATCTTTGGATAATCATCACGGGTGTGACCGCCGCGAGACTCTTGACGCTCTAGAGCCGAGCGCGCGATTGATTCAGAAACCAACAACATGTTCTCTAGATCAATTGCTAGATGGAATCCGGGGTTGAAAGCTTTGCCGCCAGTTGCTTTAACTTTTGCAGCACGTTCGCGGATTGATTCCAACTTCTTTAGCGCTTCAACAAGTTCTTTTTCGGTGCGGATAATTCCCACCAAATCCTGAGTTACGTTTTGTAGCTCTTGATGCAGTGAGTATGGATTCTCATCACCTTCGCGGGTAAATGGAGCGTTGAGATGATCATGAGCTTTTGCGATCGCTTTATCGCTTGCCTCTGGGGCCTTGCCACCTAAGCCCTTTACATATTCGGCGGCACCTGCACCGGCGCGACGACCAAATACTAAAAGATCTGAAAGTGAGTTCCCGCCAAGACGGTTGGAGCCATGCATTCCACCAGCGACTTCACCGGCAGCAAACAAACCTTCAACACCGTAAGCAGCTGCAGTATCTGGATCAACCTTTACGCCACCCATTACATAGTGACAGGTTGGGCCAACCTCCATTGGTTGCTCGGTGATATCGACATCAGCCAACTCTTTGAATTGGTGCCACATTGAAGGTAAACGACGCTTAATTTCATCGGCTGGCAGACGCTTTGAAACATCAAGGTAAACACCGCCGTGTTCGGAGCCGCGACCGGCTTTAACCTCAGCGTTAATCGCACGCGCCACTTCATCACGTGGCAACAACTCTGGTGGACGACGGTTGTTGTTTTGATCTTTGTACCAACGATCAGCTTCTTCTTCGTTGTCGGCGTATTTATCTTTGAAAACATCTGGGATGTAATTAAACATGAAGCGCTTACCTTCAGAGTTGGTAAGTACTCCACCATCACCGCGGACTGATTCAGTAACCAGAATTCCACGAACTGATGGTGGCCAAACCATGCCGGTTGGATGGAACTGTACGAACTCCATATCAACCAAAGCTGATCCAGCTTTTAACGCCAGCGCATGTCCATCGCCGGTACCCTCCCATGAGTTGGAGGTAATTTTGAAAGATTTTCCAATTCCGCCGGTTGCAAGAACGACAGCTGGTGCTTCAAATAAAACTTCCTCGCCGGTTTCGCGCCAGTAGCCGTAGCAGCCAGCAACTTTCTTGCCATCTTTAATAATTTCGGTGATGGTTAACTCTGCAAATACTTTGATGTACTTCTCTGCATCACCATGCTCTTTGGCATCTTTTTGTTGCATCGCAACAATCTTTTGTTGCATGGTGCGGATTAACTCCAAACCTGTGCGGTCGCCAACGTGAGCTAGACGGGGATACTCATGTCCACCGAAGTTACGTTGTGAGATGCGGCCATCTTTGGTGCGATCAAACAACGCACCCCAGGTTTCTAACTCCCAAATACGATCTGGTGACTCTTTGGCATGTAGTTCTGCCATGCGCCAGTTGTTAAGGAATTTTCCACCCCGCATCGTGTCGCGGAAGTGCACCTTCCAACCATCATTTTCATTTACGTTACCCATAGCGGCAGCTGCGCCACCCTCGGCCATAACGGTGTGGGCCTTGCCAAATAATGATTTACAGATGATGGCGACTCTAAGTCCGGCCTGACGTGCCTCTACCGCTGCACGTAATCCCGCACCGCCAGCACCGATGACAACTACATCGAAGCGGTAGCGATCATATTTAATGTCGTTATTTGCCATGGATTCGTCCTAGAAGAAGTAGTAGTCGGTAATGGATCCTGATGCCACTGCACGAACATAAAAATCTGTCAGTGCAACAACGATCAAGGAGATCCAAGCGAAGGTTGGATGTTTGTGATTCAAAACGGAAACCCAGCTCCACAACTTGTACCGCACAGGATGTTGTGAGAAGTTGCGTAGACGGCCACCAATTGTGTGTCGACAGGTATGACATGATGCAGAGTACAACCACAACATGGTTGCATTAAGGACCAGGATTAATGAACCAACGCTCACATGTCCCCACTCACCCTCTGGATTTCTAAAGGCGATGATCGCGTCATAGGTAAGGATGACGTTAAAAATTAATCCGAAGTAAAAGAACCAGCGGTGACCATTTTGCAAAATTAATGGGGCACGGGTTTCACCGGTGTACTTGGAGTGTGGTTCTGCAACTGCGCAAGCTGGTGGTGACATCCAAAATGAACGGTAGTAGGCCTTACGGTAGTAATAACAAGTAAGGCGGAAACCGAGTGGGAAGATCAAAATAAGTAACGCTGGTGAGATTGCAAAACCAAACAAGCTAAGTGCGCCAAATGGTGTTCCAAAGTGTGATGCACCATCAACACATGCCGCAGAAAGACATGGTGAATAGAAAGGAGAGATTAAAGGTTTGGTCCAATAATAATTATTTTCAAAGGCGCGGAAGGTTGCATAGATAATGAATGAAATTAAAACCGCAACTGTGATTAATGGTTGTAACCACCACTTGTCGGTTCGCAGCGTGCGCTCTTTAATTGCCGCTCGCGTTGAAGAAAAAACTCCTGTTGCCACGCAACGCCTCCTTCAAGGAAATGGCTGAAACTGATGCAGTAATTTTCCTCGGGCTTCTCAGGAGTTTCTAGGTGAGACCTTATGAGTTCGCACACAGCGTGCGTTAAGAGTGATGGCGGAGGGCGTGGGATTTGAACCCACGAAGGTTTCCCTTGCCGGTTTTCAAGACCGGTGCACTAGGCCACTATGCGAGCCCTCCGTGGGAAAACTTACCTGCACCAGCGGGGGTCTACCAAATCAGTTTTTTACTTATTTATCCAAACTGGGCAGTGCGGGCTTTAAGTGAATTCGGAACCGCACTGAGGCCATTTGAATGGCCACGATTAGCGCCGCCGAAATTGCAACTGAAATATTTATATCCAAACCGGTTCGCTCTAATAAAACAAAAACGAGTGCACCGATAGCAGAGGCGGTTGCATACAAAGGTCCACCAGAGAAAATTTGTGGTGTCATACCGGAGACTAGATCACGCAAAACTCCACCACCAACAGCGGTAATTACACCTAACAAGACTGCAACTAAAGCAGAGGTATCAAAAGCCAAAGCTTTGTAGGTTCCAGCAATTGCAAAGAGTGACATGGCAACTGAATCTAAGAACACAACGCCGCTGACCGCTTTCTTAAACCAACGTCCAATTAATAAAGCTGCAACAACCGCAGCTACGGCGGTGAGTATGTACTTGTCCTGCATAGCAACGGGGCGTCCGGCATCTAACAAGACATCACGCAGGATTCCACCACCTAATCCCGTAAGTATTGCAACAGCAAATACCCCAACTAAATCAAAACGTTTGTAGAAAATCGCAAAGAGCGCACCTTGCAATGCTCCGATTCCAATTGTTAGAAGATCTAACCAGGTGGGCACTACAATCATTTTGGTAACTCCAATAACTTCTCTATCTCTTTTGCTACACCATCTTGATGATGCGGTTCAGCGATGAACTTGGCATGAAGTTTGCCATGTGGGTGGCCATCTGCCATAGCCCAGGAACGGCCGGCCCATGACAACATCGTGAAATCATTTGGATTGTCGCCAAAAGCAACGGTTTGTTCTGCGGTAATTCCGTGGCGCTGCGCCATCTTTGACAGGGTTGCGCCCTTTGAAACCCCGTGTGCATTTATCTCTAACAGTGAATCGTATGGGTTGGAGTGGGTAACAGTGGCTATGCCTTCTAGCTCTTTGATTGCGATCTCCAACATCTCATCAGAGCTCAACTCTTGGTCAGAGCAACGGGCCAACATTTTCATGGCAGGAGTCTGCATAATCTCGGTTATGTCATGAACTCCGATGTTGTCTAAGCCAACATCCCACCGTGGGATGTAAGCCTTTTCCCGATGAAAGTAATGGTGCGCCTCCACCGCAAAAGAAATGGTGGGAATCGCCATGCGTAACCGGTTCACGGTTTCGATTTGATTCTCGACCGGCATCAACCACTCTTCCAAAATCTTTTCATTGTGTATGTCGTAAAGCATTGCGCCATTTCCCAAAATGCTGTGGCCAAATGAAAACGCCTCCGCAATCTCTGGCATCCAACGTGGGGGTCTTCCAGTTACATAATAAATTTCAATTCCCTCTTCGTGCGCAGCATGAAAAGCAGCTTTGGTTCGCTCTGAGATTTTGCCTTGGTGTGGAACTATCGTTCCATCTAAATCAGTTGCTATTAATTTAGGACGGCGTAATAAATCGCTCAATTAACCCACCGGATTAAATCGATCCATTCCAAGGAATGGCTGCAAAGCTTTTGGTACCAATACCGAACCATCAGTCTGTTGATGATTTTCTAATATTGAAACAATCATGCGCGGAATAGCTACCAATGTTCCGTTTAAAGTTGCGACTGGATAGGTACCGTTTTCACCTTTGGTGCGCACATTCAAACGACGGGCTTGAAACTCACTACAGTTCGAGGTGCTGGTGACTTCACGATAAGCGTTTTGGGTTGGAATCCATGCTTCGCAATCAAATTTGCGGTTGGCGCTGGAGCCCAAATCACCGGTTGCAACATCAATTACTCGATATGGGATCTCCATAGCATTTAAGAATTCCTTCTCCCAGGCTAACAATCTCTGATGTTCAGCAACCGCTTCCTCTGGTGCACAAAATGAAAACATCTCTACCTTTTCAAATTGATGCACTCTAATAATGCCGCGGGTGTCTTTGCCATAAGAACCTGCTTCGCGACGGAAACATGGCGAGTAACCGGTGTAACGAAGCGGTAGAGATTTTGCATCCAAGATTTCATCCATGTGATACGCCGCAAGTGGAACCTCGCTGGTACCAACCAAATAAAAATCATCCTCTTTAAGATGAAATACATTCTCTGCGGCCTGACCCAAAAATCCAGTGCCCTCCATCGCGGCTGGCTTTACTAACACCGGTGGAATCATTGGAATGAAACCAGCTTTCGTGGCCATTGTGATTGCGTAATTAACTAGCGCGAGTTCGAGTAGAGCACCAACACCAGTTAGGTAATAAAAACGGGCACCCGAAACCTTTGCGCCTCGTTCGACATCAATAGCTCCAAGAATTTTGCCTAGCTCAACATGATCCTTTGGCTCAAAATCAAATTTGCGTGGTGTACCGACCTCTTCAATTACTTTGAAATCAGCCTCGCCACCAACAGGTGCGCTGGTATCAACCAGATTGGAGATCTCCATCGCGATTTTTTTAAAATCTGCTTCGGTGGCGTTTTTTTTGCTCTCCGCCTCTTTAACAGCAGCAGATAAAGCTTTTGCTTTCTCTAATAGCGCGGTTTTCTCATCGCCTTTAGCCGCTCCTACTGATTTAGATAAAGTGTTTTGTTCCGCACGTAGCGCTTCAAATTCGACAATTGCGTTACGGCGCTTTTCATCAGCCGCCAAAGCTTGATCTACTAAATCTGGGTTTTCACCACGGGCTTTTTGAGAGGCGCGCACCAAATCAGGGTTGTCACGCAGCGCTTTCACATCAATCATTTAAATCTTCTCCCCGGCCCGCACCGCAGCAAGCCATGCATCCGCCTCTTTGAATGAGGAGTCTGCGGTTGCTGGTGTTGTTGTTGGTGCAACTTTATCTGCTCTGGGATATGAACCTAGGTAGCGAACATCTTCACAGATGCGGCGCAGCCCCATCAACGCATCGCCAACCCGCTCCTCATTGATATGTCCCTCTGCATCAATAATGAAGTGATAGTGACCTAGCTCGCGACCGGTGGGACGGGATTGAATAAAGGTTAAATTAACACCGCGCACAGAAAACTCAGTTAAAACCTCGAGCAATGCACCAGCATGATCTGCGCCGATAAATGCCGCTAGTGAGGTGCGATCAAAACCAGTGGCAGCTGGAACAACACCCGGTTTACCAACCAAAACAAACCGTGTTACCGCGCCGTCGTTGTCACCAATGTTGTTGGCTAAAACTGAAAGGTTATAAGTGTCTGCAGCGTTTGGTGATGCAATCGCAGCATCAAACTCATTATTTGCTAGCGCTTGTGCAGCAGCTGCGGTTGATGAGGTAGTTATGATTTCAACATCTGGGTAATTTTTTGCAATGAAGGTGCGGCACTGTGCTTCGGCATGTGGATGTGTTGCAATCTTTCTTATCGGATTGTTTTCCTTGCCATTACTAACCAGTAATGCAAAGGTCACCGGCAAAGTAACCTCGTTATAGATGACAAGTGGTTCGCCAATCGCTAACTCATCCAAGGTGCGGGCAACAACACCTTCAATAGAGTTTTCAATTGGAACTAGTGCGCGCTCCGCGTTACCGGCACGTACCGCATCGAGGGCCGCGGTAACGTTTGAATAAGGAGTTAAGGTGTCAGAGTTTGAGGAGATGGTGCGCAGCGCAGCCTCAGTAAATGTCCCAACTGGACCTAAATATGCGTACCTCGTCACTGCGTAAGGATACTCGGGCGGTGATAATTGCCGCTCACCCTTATAGGCTTTGGGAATCATGGCAGGCAGCGAATTACAACTCCACTTCTCAAAGATCGCATGGCGCTCTGAAGTTGGTTTAAATCGAGAAGGTAATGAGGACTCTGGTTTTGTCTCACCGAAGGTACTAGCTGTTGCTGATGGAATGGGTGGGTATGCCGGAGGTGAAATCGCTTCTCGCGCTGTGATTGAGAAGTTGTCAGATTTAACCCCGGTATTAATAAACCCTGAATTAGATGGTGATTCCCGGGAAGATTTACTGCGCAGCTCAATTGAGGATATGGATGCTGCAATTGCGGAGATTGGTGCACAGCGTCCAGAGTTAATTGGTATGGGGACAACGCTCACCTCTTTGGCGTTATTTGGCGAATATGTACTTCTGTTGCACATTGGTGATTCACGGGCTTATCGAATCCGCAAAAACAAGATTGAATTAATCAGCCATGATCACACAGTGGTGCAAGAGTTGGTTGACCAGGGAAGACTTACCTTGGATGAGATTGCAGAACACCCACAACGCTCCTTCCTAACTCAAGCGCTTATGGGAAAACAAAATTTAACGCCGATTTTGGTGGCATATCCAGTACAAAAAGGTGACCGCTTCTTGTTGTGCAGTGATGGTTTAACCGCGGTGGTTGATGAGGGTTTAATATTGAAAGCGATGCAGCAAGAGTTAGAAAGTGCTGTGAATTCCTTAGTTGACCTTACATATAAAAATGGAGCGCCGGATAATGTCACAGTGATTGCAACCGAGGTAGGCGACTCTATTTTTGATTTAGCAGCCACCAAATTTGGAGCGGCGCAATGAAAAGAGTTTTAGGGGACCGCTATGAACTCGGGGCCATGATCGGCACCGGTGGTATGGCCGATGTTTATGTGGCACATGATCAAAGATTGAATAGACAGGTTGCAGTAAAGATTTTGCGCAGTGATTTAGCCCGTGATCCATCATTTGTAACTCGATTTAATAAAGAGGCGCTTTCCGTTGCGGCATTAAATCACCCTGGAATTGTTTCGGTTTATGACTCAGGTAAAGAGGACACTCCTAGTGGGGCCATGCCTTACATGGTTATGGAGTATGTAGAGGGCAATACGCTGCGAGAAATAATCCATCGCGGCGAGCGTTTTCCGTTGCAGCGTGCAGTAGAAATTGTGGAAGGAATTTTGATTGCGCTGCAATACTCACACAAAAACGGCATTGTGCACCGCGATATCAAGCCAGGAAACATCATGATTACCGATGCCAGCGATATTAAGGTGATGGATTTTGGTATTGCGCGCGCGTTATCAGATAGCGGTGCCACTATGACCAACACTTGGAACATTGTTGGCACCGCACAGTATCTATCTCCAGAACAAGCCACTGGGAGTCAAGCTGATGCCCGCAGTGATTTGTACTCAGTGGGATGTTTGTTTTATGAGTTGGTTTCTGGCAAACCTCCATTTACTGGCGATACTCCAGTTGCGATTGCGTACCAACATGTTTCTGCACCACTTACTCCCGTAACTGAGGTTGAACCATCTTTAGATCCAGTTTTAAACAATTTCTTTAGTGTTGCTTTGGCTAAAGACCCCAACGAGCGTTATCAAAGTGCTCATGCCATGTTGAAGGATTTGAAGAAGTTATCAAAGGGTGAGGGCATTACTACTCAAATTCCAAAACAAAAAGCTCCAAACAACAATCGAAATCGAATCGCAGCCATCGCGCTTTCATTTGTAGTTCTAGTCGGTGCCGCAAGTTTCTTTGTTTTCCGACCAGATTCGGTTAGTTCGATGCAGGCGTTACCAAATGTTGTTGGTTTAACTGAGTCTCAGGCCCGCGAACAGTTATCTGGTTTCACAATTAATATTCAGCGCGCGCCTGATCCCAGAATTCCACGAGACCGTGTCTCAAATCAGTTGCCACTTGCAACCACCAGAGTCACTTTAGGTTCTGCGGTTACTTTGACCTTGTCTGATGGTCCGGGTGATGCCACCGTCCCAACTGATTTGATTGGTAAACCACTAGAAGAGGTGCGCTCTTTATTGATTGCAGCTGGCTTGCGGGTGTCTCGTACTGTTGCGGTTAACTCCGAACAGGAACCCGGGATTGTTTTAAAGGTAACCCCAGAGCCTGGCTCCACTATTGATGCTGGTTCAGGTGTCGTTCTAGAGATCGCTAGTGGAAATGTTCAAGTTCCATCATTGGTTGGAATCAGCGAGATAGAGGCAAAGACCTTGTTAACTCAAGCTGGATTCTTTGTAAAAATTGTTGAGGTTTTTGATGCTAATCAGCCGCTCGACATTGTTCTGGCACAGGCACCAAGCGCTGGAGAGTCAAGAATTATTGGTTCGCCGGTAACAATTACTGTTAATAAGGCCCAAAACTAATTATTTGGTGATGATCGGGGACAAGCCCTCTGATCTTTGGCGCGCGCCTTTATCTCCGCACTCCACCAACCAGTTTCCTAACATCTGATAACCATGCTCTGTTAAAACTGATTCGGGATGAAACTGCACACCATGAATTGGTAGCTCTTTGTGTTTGATTGACATTACAACACCGCTTTCACTGCGACCGGTAATCTCTAAATCATTTGGCAGGGTTGATTCTTCAATCGCTAATGAGTGGTAACGGGTTGCGGTAAATGGGTTTGGAATGTTTTCTAAAACTCCGGAGTTGTTATGTGAAACGACAGATGTTTTGCCATGTAATAACTCTGGTGCGCGATTTACTGTTGCACCAAAAGCCACCGCAATCGCTTGATGTCCTAGACAAACACCGAGTAAAGGTTTTTTCGTCTCCTGACAATGTTTAATCATTTCAATTGAAACACCAGCCGCCTCTGGGGTTCCCGGGCCCGGTGAGATTAAGACGCCGTCATATTTATCTGCTTCATCAGCGCCGACCCCATCATTGCGAACTACGGTGCAGTTCGCGCCAAGTTGTTGGAGGTACTGGACCAGGTTGAATACAAAGGAGTCGTAGTTATCGACCACCAAGATTTGGGCCCGAACTTCCATTTGGCTATCCATTTGGGCATTCTCTCGTGTAACCTGCCGCCCATGCCAAAGTCGCGTTTGCGTAAGAAGAAAAAGGACAACCGTCCCGAGTTTGTGGCCCATGAGGCGACCCCTCAGGAGCTGGAGAGCCCGAGCTGGCTCGCCCCCACAATGATCGCCAACTTCTTAATTGGCCTGATCTGGATCGTCACCTTCTACGTATCCCAGACCCAGTACCCGATTCCAAATATCGGCGCCTGGAATATGGTGGTCGGCTTTGCCTTTATCGGGGTCGGATTCAGCCTCGCTACCCGCTGGCGTTAAACCGGAGCGTTAATACCTCTTTATTAATTACAACCATGTAATTCTCCACAGGGTTATCCACCCCTGTGAATAGCGCCTCCCCGCCTCCTACCCTGAGTTCAACACCTCCCCGCCTACCCTTCTGCTTATGCAAATCGCGCTGGCTGGCATCTCCTATCTAGTAACCCTGGTGGCCCTGGTCGCCATCACCGTGCGATCTCTCGAGCTGTACCGCCGGATTAAAGCTGGGCAGCCTGATCCAACTCGCAGTAATCAAAAAGGTAAACGTTTCGCATTGATGACCCGTGAGGTTTTAACCCACGCCAAGATGTTGAACTTCACCGGATCGGGAATTGCACACTGGTTTGTGATGATTGGTTTTGTTTCTCTATTTGGAACTTTGGTAACCGCTTATGGCCAGGTTATTGATCCACATTTTGTAATTCCATTTATTGGTCATTGGGTTCCATACGCGTTTTTCACAGAATTGATTGCTTGGTTAACTGGAGTTGGAATTGTTACCTTAATTGCGATTCGCCAAATTACTCGAATCACAAACAAGGGTAGAGGCTCAAGATTTTTTGGCTCTGGATCTTGGAAAGCTTATTTCGTTGAAGCGGTAATTCTGGCGATTGTTTTTTGTGTAATTGCTTTGCGTGGTTTAGAGGGCGCACTTCTCGGTGATAAAGCAAAGAGCTTTGAGTTTGCTCTCTCTGCGCCAGCCGTAAACGCCTTTAGCGGACTGAGTGTTGAATCTTTAGAAAACTGGATTGTTATTGTCGCGGCGGTAAAAATACTTGTTTCGATGAGTTGGTTTATTGTTGTTGCAACCAACTTAACGATGGGCGTTGCTTGGCATAGATTTTTAGCGCCCTTCAATATTTTCTTTAAACGAAATGTTTCAGCTACTCCAACCTTGGGCGCATTGCCAGAGATGTTGTCACATGGCAAGCCAATAGATTTTGAAGATCCTAAAGAGGATGATGTTTTTGGTATCGGCAAAGCCGCAGACATCTCTTGGAAAGGCCTTTTGGATATGGCCAGCTGCACCGAGTGTGGTCGCTGCCAATCACAATGCCCGGCTTGGCACACTGAAAAACCACTGTCGCCAAAACTTTTGATTATGGCGATGCGTGATCACGCACTCGCCAATGTGCCAAAAGAGGGACCGATTGTTGGCGAAACAATCTCCCCTGATGTTTTGTGGTCCTGTACCACCTGTGGCGCCTGCGTTAATGAGTGCCCGGTTGATATCGAGCATATTGATCACATCGTAAATATGCGCCGCTTCCAGGTATTAGTGGAGTCAGAGTTTCCAACCGAACTCGGTGGCACCTTCCGCAATCTAGAAAAAGCTGGCAACCCTTGGGGTGCTAACCGTATGGATCGCAACGCTTGGATTGCAGAGTGCAACTTCCCAGTTGATGTAATTGATGGTGCGCTACCTGATGATGTTGAGTATTTATTCTGGGTTGGTTGCGCTGGTGCTTATGAAGAGCGTGCCAAGAAAACAACTAAAGCGGTTGCTGAACTGCTTTATATGTCTGGTGTGAAGTTTGGTGTGTTGGGCGCAAGAGAAACCTGTACTGGTGATCCTGCCCGTCGTGCAGGAAATGAGTTTCTATATCAGATTCTTTCTCGGGAAAACATCGAAACCTTTAAAGAGGTTTATGTAAATTACAAAGGTAAAAAGAAGGTTGTTGTTACCTGCCCGCATTGCTTTACAACGATTGGCAGAGATTACAAACAACAAGGTTTTGAGTTAGAGATGGTGCATCACACCCAGTTGTTAAACACCTTAGTTAAAGAGGGAAGATTAAAACCAGTTGCTAAAACAAATAAAAAGTTGACATATCACGATCCATGTTATTTGGGTCGTCACAATCAGATTTATGAACCACCACGTGAGCTTTTGGAATCAACCGGTGTTGATATGGTAGAGATGCCGCGTAATAAAGAACGTTCATTCTGTTGTGGTGCAGGTGGTGGAAGAATGTGGATGGAGGAAAAGCTCGGCACTCGAATCAATATGAACCGAGTTGATGAAGCGATCGCTACCGGCGCGCAAGAGGTTGCGGTGGGATGCCCATTCTGTCGGGTAATGGTTAGTGATGGAGTTAAAGGGCGAGAGTCAGATGTTGAGGTAATTGATGTAGCGCAGGCGCTACTTCGTTCGGTTAAGAACGAGGGTAGCCAGAGTTCCACCAATCAAACCGCCTAAATGACCGCGCCAATCCACACCGCCTAGTACAAAACCGATCGCGAAGTTAAGGCCGATAATCACAATTATCGAGCGCCATTCGATTCCGGCTCGTTGTCCCACAATCGCTAACGCACCAAACAACCCAAAGATCATGCCTGATGCCCCGATTGAGTAGACATATGAGGGGTTAAACAACACTGATAGCGCAGAGCCAGATAGCAAAGAAATAACAAGCAAGGCAATGTATTTGCCCCGGCTGAAGTAAACCTCAAGTGGGGTTCCCAGTGCATGTAATGCAAACAGGTTGAAACCTAAATGTATAAAGCCACCATGTAATAGGGCTACCGTCAACATTCGATAGTACTCACCGCTTTCTACATAAAAACGGTTTAGTAGTAATCGCTCCTCATACCCGGGAACTGTTATTTGTAGCAGATAAGAAGCAGCAATTACAAATACCAGCGAACCGGTAATTGTGCGACGCATCAAATTAGGATAGCGAAACAGAGTTAATTTTTACCGCTTGCACTGGGCGATCTGCGCCGCCGGTTTTTACCTCTGAGATTGCCTGCACAACTTTTTGTGAGGCTTCATCTTTTACCTCACCAAAGATTGTGTGTTTGCGGTTCAACCATGAGGTTTCTGCAACAGTAATAAAGAATTGTGATCCATTTGTTCCCGGACCCGCGTTTGCCATAGCGAGTAGGTACGGCTTGTTGAAAGTTAACTCTGGATGAAACTCATCTGCGAATCTATAACCTGGTCCACCAGTACCAGTGCCAAGTGGATCGCCGCCTTGAATCATGAAGCCTTTGATTACACGATGAAACACGGTGCCGTCATAAAGAGGTTGATTGGTTTTTTCACCAGTGTTTGGGTTTACCCATTCCCGCATACCGGCTGCCAATTCAACAAAGTTAGCAACTGTTTTTGGTGCATGGTTTGGAAATAATTCAATGACAATGTCACCCATCGAGGTATGAAGTGTCGCTCTTGAAATTGGTGGCATATCTGTTGTCATGATTTCCTCTCGCGATAATTTTGTGGAGGCAATGTTGTGGAGACTAATTTGTGGAGACTAGGGGAATCGAACCCCTAACCCCCTGCTTGCAAAGCAGGTGCTCTACCAATTGAGCTAAGTCCCCGTATTTAATTGTCTTGCTCCCACAGCCCTAGAACTGAGGTTTGAGCGTGGGCCTAAGTGGACTTGAACCACTGACCTCTTCCTTATCAGGGAAGCGCTCTAACCAGGCTGAGCTATAGGCCCGCAAACAGGAGCGCAAGGCTACCTGAGATGCGAGCAGGCGCAAAAATAGCAGTTTTTTGTGCGTATTTATTAATCCTCTTCACTGACTTTAGCGAGTGAAACAACATGGGTGCCTTCATCAAGGTTTACCAAGCGGACACCCATAGTGTCGCGACCGGTTTCACGCACCTCTTTAACTGGGGTCCGCATTACAACGCCACCTGATGTGATCACCAAAATCTCATCATTTTCATTTACAACTAATGCGCCAACTAATCCGCCACGGGAATCCTCATCAACCTTTGCCGCCTTCACGCCGATTCCACCGCGGCCTTGAGAGCGGTACTCCTCGAGGCTGGTGCGTTTTCCAAATCCACCATCGGTAGCGGTTAATACATAACTTTGATTGTTGTCACCGGTGCGAATTGTGGACATGGTTAACAACTCATCACCAGATCTGAACTTCATTCCGATAACACCGGTGGCTGATCTTCCCATTGGGCGAAGTGATTCATCATCTGCGGTAAAACGAAGTGACATTCCTTTTTTGGAGATTAACAACAGTTCATCTTTGCTAGTGATTGCAGAGGCAGCAACCACCTCATCATTGTCTTTCAATGTAATTGCGATCAAACCACCAGTGCGTGGAGAGTCATATTCGACAAGTGGACTCTTTTTGATGATGCCACCTTTGGTTGCGATAACTAAGTGAGGTAGTGATGAGTAATCTGCGATTGAGATTACTGAAGCAATATTCTCATTTGGTTTGAAGGCTAAAAGATTGGCAACATGTTGGCCCCGTGCATCTCTTCCTGCATCTGGCAGCTCATGAACTTTGGCGCGATATACCCGGCCTTGATTGGTAAAGAACAGCAACCAATCATGGGTGGATGCGGTAAAGAAATGTTCGACAATGTCATCTTGTTTTAGCGCTGCGCCTTTAACACCTTTACCTCCACGACGCTGTGAACGATACAGATCAGCACGGGTGCGCTTGGCGTATCCGCCTCGGGTAATGGTTACAACTACATCTTGATCTGGAATTAGATCCTCGACTGATAAATCAGTATCTCCTGCCACTATTTGGGTGCGGCGATCATCGCCATATTTCTCGGCAATCTCCTTGAGCTCTTCCTTGATAATCAACCTTTGTTTGGCTGGATCATTAAGGATCGTGGTGAGCTCTTTGATCTCTGTCATCAAGGTTTCATACTCATCAATAATCTTTTGGCGCTCGAGAGCAGCAAGACGACGCAGCTGCATATCCAAGATCGCGTTGGCTTGGATTTCATCAACCTCAAGCAGTTTCATCAAGCCAGCACGGGCTTCATCGGAGTTTGCGCTGGCGCGGATCAAAGCGATTACCGCATCTAAAGCATCAAGTGCTTTTAGATAACCCCGCAATATGTGAGCCCTCTTTTCCCGCTCTGAAAGTCGGTACTTGGTACGGCGCACAATTACTTCAACCTGGTGGGTTATGTAATGGCGGATAAATTCATCAAGGCGCAAGGTGCGCGGTACGTTGTCAACCAATGCCAACATGTTGGCACCAAAGGAATCCTGTAATTGAGTGTGTTTGTAAAGATTATTTAAAACGATCTTTGGTGTTGCATCATTGCGCAGAACAATTACTAGACGTTGTCCTAGACGTTCATTTCCTTCATCACGAACATCTGCAATTCCTTTGATCTTTCCATCTTTGACTAATTCGGCAATCTTTAAAGCTAGATTATCTGGGTTAACTTGATAGGGGAGCTCGGTGATTACCAAACAGGTGCGTTTGTTAATCTCTTCTATTTCAACAACGGCGCGCATGGTGATTGAACCGCGACCGGTGCGATAAGCCTCTTCAATTCCTTGTCTTCCAACAATAATTCCACGGGTTGGAAAATCTGGACCTTTAACAATTCCGAGTAGCGCGGTTAAGGTTTCCTCGCTGGATGCATCTGGATTTTCTAGCGCCCATTGCACAGCAGCGGCGATTTCGCGCAAGTTATGTGGTGGAATGTTTGTCGCCATTCCAACCGCGATACCGGCGGAGCCATTAACTAATAGGTTTGGAAAACGGCTTGGTAGAACAACTGGTTCTTGTGAGCGACCATCGTAATTCGGGATGAAATCAACGGTTTCCTCATCAATATCCCGCATCATCTCCATGGCCAGTGGTGCCATACGAGCTTCGGTGTAACGCATTGCCGCAGCAGGATCATTTCCTGGCGAACCAAAGTTTCCATTGCCATCAACTAGTGGATAGCGGAGTGACCAGTGTTGAGCTAAACGGACCAAGGTGTCATAGATCGCGCCATCACCATGTGGGTGGTAATTACCCATGACATCACCGACGATGCGGGAGCATTTGTAATAACCCTTATCAGGGCGATAACCAGCGTCATACATCGCATAAAGCACCCGGCGATGAACTGGTTTTAAGCCATCACGGATATCAGGAAGTGCGCGGCCAACAATGACCGACATCGCGTAATCCAAATAAGAACGGGCCATTTCGACCTGAAGGTCGACCGCCTCGATTTTGTCGTGATTCTCTAGATTTTCCATCTTTAAATATCCAAAAACCTAACATCTTTAGCGTTGCGTTGAATAAATTGGCGACGTTGTTCTACATCTTCACCCATTAATACAGAGAAAAGATCATCTGCAGCAGCTGCATCATCAAGTGTTACCCGCATCAAAACTCGGTGTGCTGGATCCATGGTGGTATCCCACAGCTCTTTGGCTGGCATCTCACCCAAACCTTTAAAGCGTTGAATGCCATCCTCTTTTGGTAAACGCTTGCCAGCATCTAAACCAATTTGAATAAATCCATCACGCTCTTTATCTGAGAATGCGTACTGCACTGGTTCTTTACCGCCCCATTTAATTTTGTATAGAGGTGGCTGCGCAAAGTAAACATAACCCTGCTCAATAAGTGGTCGCATAAAACGGAATAATAAAGTTAATAAAAGGGTGCGGATGTGTTGTCCATCAACATCAGCATCAGCCATCAAAATAACTTTGTGATAGCGCAGCTTTGCAATATCAAAATCATCATGGATGCCGGTACCGAGTGCGGTGATTAACGCCTGCACCTCATTGTTTTGTAAGACGCGATCAATACGGGCTTTTTCTACATTTAGAATTTTGCCGCGGATCGGAAGTACCGCCTGAAAACGAGAATCTCTACCGCCTTTTGTGGAGCCACCAGCAGAATCACCCTCAACAATATAAAGCTCACATTTTTCTGGTTCGGTCCATTGGCAATCCGCCAATTTTCCTGGCATGCCACGTCCCTCTAACAATCCTTTACGGCTGCGTGATAGATCGCGGGCTTTTCTCGCAGCGATACGTGCGGTGGCGGCATCGATGGCTTTACGGACAATCTCTTTGCCTTCGGTTGGGTTTTTCTCAAACCACTCTCCGACCGCGTCATTTATAGCTTTTTGAGTAAATGATTTGGCCTCAGTATTACCTAATTTTGTTTTGGTTTGGCCCTCAAACTGTGGTTCAGCAACCTTGATAGAGATGATTGCGGTTAAACCTTCGCGAATATCATCACCGGTTAAACGATCCTCTTTGCGGCGGATATATCCCCACTCTTCTGCAAACTTATTTACTAACGATGTTAAAGCGGTGCGGAACCCCTCTTCATGGGTTCCACCTTCTTGAGTATTAATGGTGTTAGCAAATGTGTATACCGATTCAGAAAAACCGGTGTTCCATTGCATCGCAACTTCGAGAGACATCTTGTGTTTTGTGTCTTCAGTTTCTAGTGCGATTATGGATTTGTGGGTTACGCCTTTGGTGGTATTTAAATGTTTAACGAAATCAACAATGCCACCTTCGTAGTGGTACTTAACCTCTAGTGGTTCACCTTTTTCATTTACATGTCCGGGGCGTTCATCACGAAGTGTGAGTGTTAAGCCTTTGTTTAAAAATGCCATTTCGCGGAAACGAGTTGAGAGAATCTCAAAGGAAAAATCTGTGGTTTCAAAAATCTCTTCTGATGGCCAGAAGGTGACTTCAGTACCGGTACTTGTAGTTGCAACACCTTTTTCAACTGGAGAGTTTGGGACACCTAATTTGTAACTTTGTTCCCAGAAAAATCCATCACGTTGAACAACAACACTTAAGTCACGGCTTAGTGCGTTAACAACAGAGACACCTACGCCGTGTAGACCACCAGAAACTGAGTAACCACCATCGCCAAACTTTCCGCCGGCATGTAAAACAGTGAGTACAACTTCAAGAGCCGGTTTTTTCTCTACTGGGTGAATATCAACTGGAATACCGCGGCCATTGTCATTGACCCGAACCCCGCCGTTGGCTAATAGGACAACATTGATCTCATTACAGTAACCAGCTAGCGCTTCATCAACTGAGTTATCGACGATTTCATAAACTAGGTGGTGGAGGCCGCGTTCGCCGGTGGAGCCGATATACATACCGGGGCGTTTACGAACCGCCTCAAGGCCTTCTAGAACGGTGATCGCTGAGGCGTCATAAGCCCGCGAAACCTTCTTTTCAGCCACCGAAAACCCCTAACTTCACTGTTTGGTTAAACCTGTCAGAGACAAACCTCGCCTCTTTTTCGACCCAGGTACCCCCGAATCCTAGTGGTAAATCAGGAACTGGATAGCCCAAAAAGGGCGGTATTGGTGTATTAGGCGCGTTTTTACCGCAGGGGTGAGGGTCACTATTAGAAATGCTTACCCGAAGGTGTCTCTTGGCCCTTTAGCGCCACGGATGGTGCGTAGCCCTCGTTTCCAGGATGGGGCATGTGGGCCGATGATGTTGAGGCTGTCGACCACCGCACCTGGAGAGCTCTCTCTGATTTTTCGCAACAAATCATCGTTCATTAAACGTAGTTGTGTACTCCAAGCGGTTGATGAGGTCTGAATTGTTAACTTACCTTCATACAAAGTGATTGGTGTTGAGTGATCTGCTATCTCTTCCCCAACAATTTCTCGCCAATCACTAAATAGGTTTCCTTCAGCAATGCCTTTGCGCCAATCTCTACTTTCAATTAACTCGTTGAGAATGTTGTTGATTTTTTGTGGTTCACCCAACTCAACGCGTTCTTGTTGTTCTATCTCTTTCTTTTTACGCATCCCGGTGCGGTAGGAGCGGAACAACTCTCTGGCGATATCTCTATTCATAAAGCCGCAACCTGTCCGCTGGTAACTCTAAATTTATTTCCAGTGATTTGGTTAGGAAGATCATTAGCAACCGCAATAGTTATAAAGGTTTGCTCGGAGGTATTAGAGATGGCTAGTAATTTCTCACGACGCCCTTCATCTAACTCTGAGAAGACATCATCTAATATCAAGATTGGTTTCTCGCCATCATTAATAAATAGTTGGTAACTAGCTAGACGTAGAGCTAGGGCGATAGACCATGATTCGCCGTGGCTGGCATAACCTTTGACTGGGTGATCCCCTAAAAATAAAAGTAAATCGTCACGGTGTGGGCCAACTAGTGAAATTCCCCGTTCCCGCTCTTGACTTGAAATTTCATTAATGGTCTCTAATACTTTTATTTTGTTTGTTTCTTTATTGGTGGTGGGTTCTGGGATGCTGGATTTGTAGCCCAACCGTGCGTTTTTCTTCTCGGAGAGGTTTTTGTAGGAGCTTTGAAAAACTGGTTCTAGATCTGCGATTAAAGATAAACGTCCGGCGATTAGTTCTCCGCCAAAGTTGGCTAAATGCTCATTCCAAGGCTCAAGGCTTGATTGTGGGGCCCTGCTTTTTAATAGGGAATTACGTTGTTTTAACGCTCGCTCATAATCAGTGATTACACCAGCCAATCTTGGGCTGCGTTGGATTAGAAGTTGATCAAGAAAGGAGCGGCGCTCACTTGGGTCGCCCCGCACTAAATCTAAATCCTCTGGTGAAAAGCAAATGCATTTAATAATTCCTAATAACTCTTTTTGGCTACGGACCGGGTTTTGATTAACTTTGGCGCGATTGGCTTTTGCGGCATTGATCTCTAACTCCACCAATGTGGTTCTTTCCTCTGACTCCACTTTGGCGCGAACATATGCGCGTTCACTTCCAAGTTTTACCAATGGTTGATCAGATGAGATGCGGTGGGATGAGAGGAGGGCTAAATACATCAAAGCTTCGATGATGTTGGTTTTACCCTCGCCGTTTTCGCCAATAAAGATATTTTGCCCAGGTTTTAAAGAGAGCTCTAATGAAGAGTAGGAGCGAAAATCTGCCAGGGATAAATGTGAAACAAACATTTATGAGGCGTAGCGCATCGGCATTAATAGATAGCGGTAGGAGCTATCGGTTTCGCCATCAATTTTATTTTTGCCAGATAGCACCGCTGGTTTGTTAGATCCAGTAAATGCGATGTTTACATAAGTGGTGCCGAGCGCATTTAAACCGTCTGCTAAAAATGTTGGG
>JAURMX010000040.1 GCA_030830475.1 Candidatus Nanopelagicales bacterium | reverse complement strand
TGTGCCATAACTTAGCTGGTCAAGGTGGCGCACTTACCCAAGGTAAATACGCGCCAACAGTTATGGGCGTGGAGCCAAAGCATATTTACGAAGCGATGTTAACTGGCCCTCAAGCGATGCCCGTTTTCTCTGACGCGACTATAACTGCTGAGGAAAAACTTTCCATCATAAAGTGGATTAAGCATGCTGAGAGTGAACCAGCCCTTGGTGGTGCAGCCCTAGGTCGCGTCGGTCCAGTTACTGAAGGTTTGTTGGCCTGGACCCTAGGGTTGGGCTTACTAATTGGTGTCGCTGTTTGGCTAACTACGAAGGCGCGATAAAAAATGAGTAATGAGATTGCACCCTTAACCGATCCTGGTTTACCAGAACATATTCATCGTAAAGCCGATGTAGATCCAATCGCCGCCAAGAAAGCGGAGCGCCAAGTTGGAATTCTCTTTCTGCTCTCTGTCCTCGGCACAATCTTGTTCGTCTACTCTTATGTCGGAATTGATGAAGATGTTTTCATCTTCTTGCCGATTATGGGCAACACCAACGCTCACCAATTGTTCTTGGGTCTTGGCTTGGCCATGTCTCTATTCTTTATTGGGATGGCTGCAGTTCACTGGGCAAAAACATTGATGCCGGATCATGAAGTAATTGATATTCGCAAAGAGCAACGCTCTAAAGATGAAGATCGGGCCCAATTTGTAGCAACTGTTAAAGAGCGAGGCGGGGAGGCCGGCTTAGGTCGCAGACCATTCATTAAGCGCACAATGGGATTGGCACTGGGCTTGGTTGGTATCTCACCAATACTTCTGCTTCGTGATCTTGGGCCACTTCCCGAAAATGATCTAAATACCACCAATTGGGCGGCCGGAACTCGACTAGTTACCGATCCTGGCAATCGCCCCATTAAGCCATCAGATCTTGAGGTTGGTGGAGTTGTGCAGGTTCAACCCGAGTTCCCTCCTGGAAAAGAACGCCACTTAGATGACATTGCTCAAGACTCCGTTCTTTTGATTCGCATCAGACCTGAGGAGTTCAACCTCACACCCGAAAGATTGTCTTGGACTTATCAGGGAATCATCGCCTTTTCCAAAATCTGCTCTCATATGGGTTGCGCGGTAGCACTTTATGAACAAACCACTAAGCATCTACTCTGTCCATGTCATCAATCGACATTTGATGTAACCAGAGCTGCGAAGGTTATCTTTGGACCAGCAGCCAGACCTTTGCCACAATTAGCCATCACTGTTGATTCTGAAGGTTATTTGGTTGCACAAGCACCATTTAATGAAGCGGTCGGACCGAGTTTCTGGGGGCGTGATTCACAATGAGTGCACGTGAACGTGTAGCAGGTCAGGTAGCAAACTATGTAGATGAGCGCACCGGCGCAGCTAAATGGTTAAAGAAGACGGTTACAAAGGTATTCCCCGATCACTGGTCCTTCATGCTTGGCGAGATTGTTCTCTACTCATTCATTATTCTTTTATTATCAGGAACATTTCTAACTTTTTGGTTTGACCCCTCAATGCGAGAGGTCGAGTACGAAGGTTCTTATGAACCACTCTCTGGCTTGAAGATGTCCGCTGCTTACGCCTCCACATTGCACATCTCTTTTGATGTACGTGGTGGTTTGCTGATGCGTCAGGTACATCACTGGGCTGCGTTGATCTTCATGGCGGCAATGGTTGCTCACCTGATGCGAGTCTTCTTTACTGGTGCATTCCGTAAACCACGTGAGTTCAACTGGATAATCGGCGTCGGACTTTTGACCCTTGGAATTGTTGAAGGTTTCTTGGGATATTCACTTCCAGATGACCTTCTCTCCGGTACTGGTATCCGTATTGCTGAGGCGATTATTCAAGCGATTCCGGTGGTTGGCTCGTACCTCTCTTACTTTGCCTTCGGTGGTGCGTTCCCAGGTGAAATGTTTATTCCACGTATTTATGTAGTCCATATTCTCTTGATTCCAGGAATCTTCTTAGCGTTAATTACGGTTCACCTGATGTTGGTTTGGTACCAGAAACACACCCAGTATCCGGGGCCAGGAAGAACTGAAAAGAATGTTGTTGGCTATCCATTGATGCCGGTTTATATGGCCAAGGCGGGCGGTTTCTTCTTTATCGTATTTGGTGTAACCGCGTTCCTGGGCGCCGTCGCGTCAATCAATCCAATTTGGATCTATGGTCCTTACACACCTGGGCAGATAGGTGCTGGTTCGCAGCCCGACTGGTACATGGGATGGCTTGATGGTTTAGTTCGAATGGCTCCACCAATTGAAACTCATGCCTTTGGCCACACTATTTCATGGAACATTTTGATTCCAGGTCTAATCATTCCTGGCATCATCTTTACAGGTATGGCGCTATATCCATTTATTGAAAGCTGGATGACTGGTGACAAGCGTGAACATCACTTATTGGATCGTCCACGCAATGCTCCTAATCGCACCGCTCTTGGCGCAATGTCGATTACCTTTATGTTGGTCACCTTGATCAATGGTGGAAACGACCTACTTGCAACTCATTTTGATTTATCAATCAATCAAATCATGTGGTTCTCTCGCATCGGAGTAATTGTTCTGCCCCCAGTTGTTTTTGTTATTACAAAACGGATCTGCCTATCTCTACAACGTGCAGACAGAGAATTAGTACTGCATGGTCGAGAGACCGGTCGCCTCGTTATGTTGCCTCATGGTGAATTTATTGAGGTTCATGAGCCACTCTCCCCACACCGGGCTTACACCCTTGCTTCGCATGAGCAACCAGCTGCTATGGAACCGGTTCTCGCCGATGAAAATGGGGTGCGCAATCCAGAGGGCGTTAAGGCTAAGGTGCAGACCCGTTTATCCAGAGCTCACAGCGAGCAGGTTGCTAAACCGACAGCTAAAGAGATGCTAGAGATCGAAGATCATCACTGATCTCGCTCTATTGCTCCTCGAAGTACTTTTTTAGGCGTACCAAACTCTTGGCGATAGCTATCTGTACAAATGGATAAGCCTTGCGCATCCTTAACCACCATTGGAATGGAGATGAGTTACCGTCAAAACTCTCGACTACAACGGTTTGATTAGGGGTGATCTCTTTTATTTCATACCGCCAAACCCAACGACCGAGGTGGCGCCAGGCGATTAGCTTTCCCTCTTCAAACTCGATGACCCGATTAGTAATGCGGTATCTGACTCCTATCTTCATGTTCATGCTGAATTTGGCGCCCAGAGTTAAGCGAGTTGGTGCCTTAATCACAGATTGCACCGACTTACTTCCATCTATTCTCGAGTGCATCGCCGGATCAGCCAAGAGATTGAAAATAATCGCAGCTGGCGCATTAATAATTATTGAAGCGGATTTTTTACGCGGATCACCAGTTTCTATTATCTCGGCGCGATAATCCATTTAGATCAGGGATTTCTTAGTGATGGGCGTTGGAGCTGTAAGGAGAGTTGCTGGGACGTTCATACTCCAAAACAAATCCCATAACAGAGATAATTAATGCGCCAACTGCGATCAGAGTGAGCCACCATCCGACAATTAATCCCACGCCAGC
>JAURMX010000039.1 GCA_030830475.1 Candidatus Nanopelagicales bacterium | reverse complement strand
TGATTATGTTACCTATCTAGGTGATTTCACTAAGGCCGCATTAGCAACACAAATTAAGGATTCCAGCAAATTAATTAGAGTAGCGCCAGGAATTGATACCAATCACTTTTCTCCGAGGGATTCCTCTGACTTAAAAGAAAAGCATGGTCTGGATAATCGGCCGACTGTAATAAGCGTTGGCAGATTAGTACACCGTAAAGGTCAGGATCGGTTAATAGAGGCGTTGCCCAAAGTTTTGGAAGTTATTCCTGATGCTGCCTTGGTTTTGGTGGGCGAGGGCCCTTACCGTAAGCAACTTGATGCTCTGGTCAAGAAATATGATCTAAGCGAGCATGTCTTTTTTATCGGAAGAATCAATTTTGCTGAGCTACCAAATTACATTTGTATGGGAGATGTTTTTGCGATGCCCTCCCGATCAAGGTTGTTCGGTCTTGAGGTGGAAGGATTAGGAATTGTTTATTTGGAGGCCAGCTCCTGCGGTTTACCTGTAATTGGAGGTGCCTCTGGAGGTGCACCTGATGCCGTGCTAGATGGCGATACGGGATATGTAGTGGATGGCAATGATTTGAATGCAATATCAACTCAAATAGTTAAGTTGTTGAGTGATGCAAAGCTTCGCCAAAAGATGGGAGAGCGTGGTCGAGCGTGGGCCATCGATTCTTGGCGCTGGGAGATATGGTCTGAGGAGTTCAATAAGGCTCTAAATATTTAAGACAACCAGATACTTAAGGCAATAGGCCGAATTTTCTCGCGTTATTAATGGCTTGTACTCGATTCTCCGCATTGAGTTTGCGGTAAATGGCAGATAGGTGTGTCTTTATAGTTGATTCAGTTACAAATAGAGCAGCTGCAATCTGCAAAATCGTGTCACCGCTGGGCAGCTTCTCCAGAATCTCTATCTCTCGAGGTGTTAAACCGACCCCCTTATTTTTGGCGGCTATAGCATCGGTTAATTTACGAGCAGTGAAAGATAAAGGTTTGTTGGCGCTTAACTTTATCGCTTGAAGTAACTCGCCAACTGGAGCGGTTTTATCAACATGAGAGCTTGCTCCTGATTGCATAGATGCCAATACATGCTCTGGCATATTAGACATAGTAAGAACCACTATCCCAATATTTTGTGAGAGAGATCTGGCCCACGCTACTACCTCAAGACCACTTCCATCGGGGAGGTGCAAATCAACAACGATGACATCTGGATTGTGATGTGAGATTTGCGCAATCGCCTCTTTCTTTGAGGCTGCCTCTCCAACTATTTTTATACCTTCATCTCGGTTAACTAAGCGGCGCAGTCCCTCTCGAACAATCGCATGATCGTCGATGACTAGGACCCGCAGCGCCATTACTCCAGATGCTTCCTGTCGATAATGACACGAAAATGAGTTCCAGTTTCATTAGAGGTGCATATGTATTCATCGGTGAATTGTTTAAGTAGTTCATCAATACCGATTAATCCAAATCCATTACCGAGCAACTTCACCATTCCGATGCCATCATCGCCAACTTCTAGGACCAGAGAGTGGTCAGTCAACTCATAACTCAAATAAAAAACCCTAGCCTTTGAGTGTCTTAAGGTGTTGCGAGCAATCTCAATCAAAACCTCATTTAATTTTGCCTCGATCTCTCTTTGGAGCGTGGGGTAGTTCAAATCTCCAGAGAAGCGCAATTTAGGCAGGTTTTGCGCGATGAATGCAGCAACATCGTGACGTGTGTGGAGTCGGGTTTGGTAAATCTCATCTCGAAAACCTTGGGCTACCCTCATGACCTCCATGCGAATCTCTCTGATTTCGGCTCGAAGTTCAATGTTTAGCGGCTCGGCAATCACAGCATCCAGGCGGTACCCAATTGCCGCTAGATCTTGCGCCAAAGTTTCATGAAGCCGGCGGGCAAGACTTAAACGTTCAGCCTCAAATGAATCAGCTGAACTGAAGTTATCAATTTTGGGGCTAGGCAAATAGCTCCGCGATCTCTGCAGCAAACTCCTTTTGCACCACATGGCGCTTTACCGACAACTTAGCTGTCAGATGTCCACCAGCGATTGTGAAATCAACTGGCAAGATTGTGAATTTGCGGATTGATTCAGCTCGGCTTACCGCTTTGTTTGCCTCATCAACCGCGGTTTGAATAACCGCGATTAGATCAGGATCCTTGGTCAACTCTGCAATGGTCGCGCCATCTTTCTTGTTTGCAGAGACCCAACCCTTAAGCGCATCTGGATCTATTGTGACTAGTGCTGCGATATAAGGCTGATTGTCGCCAACCACGATGCATTGACTTACCAGAGGATGTGCACGTAAGCGATCCTCGAGTACAGCTGGCGCAACATTTTTACCGCCAGAGGTAACAATCAACTCCTTCTTGCGTCCAACGATGTAGAGATAACCCTCTTCATCAAGCTTTCCTAAATCACCCGAGCGGAAATAACCATCAGCTGTGAATACTTCTTTGTTTGCTGCATCATTTTGCCAATATCCGCGCATAACTATTGGACCCTTGATTAAAACCTCGCCATCTTCATCAATTTTGATGGTGGTTCCCGGAATTGGTTTACCGACAGATCCAACTTTGTGGTGGGTAGTTAAATTCAGTGTTGCTCCAGCGGTTGTCTCGGTAAGGCCATAGCCCTCAAGAACTCTCACACCAGCTCCGCGATAGAAGTGACCTAAACGCTCACCAAGCGGAGCACCTCCAGAAATCGCTGCTTCTACACGACCACCAAGTCCGTGGCGGATCTTGGAGTAAACCAACTTGTCAAAGAGGCCATGTTTCAACTTGAGCCCAAGTGGGACATTTCCTGAATCCGAAGCTTTGCTGTAATCAATCGCTACATTAGCCGCGGCTCTGAAGATTGCTCCTTTACCTGCAGCATCTGCTTTTGATTCTGCGCTGTTGTAAACCTTTTCAAAAATACGAGGGACAGCCAAGACGAAGGTTGGCTTGAATGATGCAAGATCTGTAGTCAATCTGCCAAGTACATCGGGGCAATGAGCTAAGTGCAAACCTGCGCGCACAGCACCGATCTGAACCATGCGACCAAAGACGTGAGCAACAGGAAGGAACAACAGCGTGGAGCCACCTGGCTTCATAAAGAGATCTGCAGCACCCATGACAACATTGCCGCACTCTGCCAAGAAGTTTCCATGTGTTAACTGAACGCCCTTTGGTTTTCCAGTTGTTCCAGATGTGTAAATCAAAGTAGCCAAGGTGTCTGGATTTAAAGCGTTGCGACGATTATCAATTTCCTGATCCGAGATATCTCTACCCAAATAGGCCAACTGGGCCAAAACATTTTCAGTCATAACCCAACAATTCTTAACTTTGTTGGATAGAACTGGAGTGACCGCATCCTTTAATTGAGGCGTTTCAACAACTATCGCGACGGATCCTGAGTCGGTGAGAATCCAATCTACCTGCTCTGCAGAAGATGTTTCGTAAATTGGAACAGTAACTCCACCAGCAAACCAGATTGCGAAATCAAGAATGGTCCACTCATAACGAGTGCGGGCCATAATTGCTACGCGATCACCAATCTGCACTCCAGATGCGATTAAGCCTTTCGCTGTTGCGCGAATCTCCGCTTCAAACTCCCGAGCCGTTACTGGTTGCCATCCATCACCAAGAGGTCTGGAAACCATTATGCGCTCAGGTTCAAACCAAGCGCGCTCGGCTACAAGGTTGGTGAGATTTCCTGCGGTAGCCGCAGGTTCAAGGGCAGGGGCGAAGTATTCAGTCATGGGCGAAAATTAGCGGTTACTGGCAGGTAACCGGAAGAGGTAGCCTGCGCTCATGGCCGATATGTCTTCCAGCTCCACCACAATCGAAGCGCCCGCCGACGAGGTACGCGCAGTTTTATTTGATATTCAGTCTTATCCAAGTTGGTCCTCAGCAATTAAGTCAGTCGAGGTCCATGAAAAGGATGATCAAGGACGCCCAACAAAGTTGACCATCAAGGTGGAGGCAGGGGTCTTAAAGGATCGCGCCACTCTAAGTTACGACTGGAGCAAGGCGCCTGACGAGGTCTCATTTTCCTTGGATGAAGCCGACATGATGACTGAGATGGATGGTCAGTATCTAATTAAAGACAATGGTGATGACACCACTACGGTCACTTATTCACTTGGCACAGCTCTAGCTATGCCTGTGCCTGACATGATGCGAAGAAAAGTTGAGATGTCTACAATCGAACAGACTATCTCTCAACTGAAACAAACACTCGAGGGCTAAAAAATAACCAGATGAGCTTTGCACTTGGCATTGATGTTGGGGGCACCAAGGTACTTGGTGGCCTAGTTGATGAAAATGGAAAGATTTCTCATACCGCACGGCGTGATACACCTCGAGAAGGTGGTTCGGCTCTTACTAAAACTATCGCCGATGTTGCACATGAGTTGATGCAACAGCAAGAGGTTTGCGGGGTCGGAGTTTCGGCCGCCGGATTTATCTCTTCAGATCGTCAGACCATGTTAGCCACTCCCAATATCGCAGGTTGGAATGGCGTGAACCTCACTGATCAACTACAGGAGCTAATTGGCCGGCCAGTTGTTCTAGAGAATGATGCCAATAGCGCGGCTTGGGGGGAAAAGAAATTTGGAGCGGGAAAAAATTTCAAAACAGTAATCATGTTAACTGTCGGTACCGGACTTGGTGGCGGTTTAATTATTGATGACACTCTTTATCGAGGAGCGTTTGGAATTGGTGCCGAGTTTGGTCATATGCGAGCAGTGCCAGAAGGTCATCTCTGCGGTTGCGGAGTGCGGGGTTGCTTCGAGCAATACGCATCTGGAAATGCGTTATTACGCCATGCCAGAGAGGCGATTCAAGCCTCGCCTGATTTAGCAAAAAACCTGTTATCACGCGGTAATGGCGCCGTAGATGGCTTAACCGGTAAACATATCACTGCAGCCGCGCAAGAAGGTGACACGGTTGCGATTGCCGCTTTCAATACAACCGGTCAGTGGTTGGGCGCGTTATGTGCCTCTCTAATTGCTGGGTTAGATCCAGAGGCGTTTGTAATCGGCGGGGGAGTTATCGATGCGGGAGAAATCTTGTTGTCTCCTACCAGAGAGGCAATGAATCGTCTAACTCCATTTAATGGGAAACGACCATCTCCAGTAATTGTTCCTGCCACATTAGGTAATGATGCAGGGTTGGTCGGTGTTGCCGACTTGGTTCGAAATTAAATCTTAATTTTCAAAGGGATAAGCCAAGCCAATCTGTTTCCGAATCTCATCCATGGTTTCCATAATTGATTGCGAATCAGAAAGTGTCATTAGCTCTGACTCTTTCTTGCCCTCTCTAACAAGTTTGGCAAATTCAACTGCTTGCTCTCGCAATCCATGGCCGAGATACTCCTTTGGATAGTTAATCACCTCGCCATTCGCGTGCTTTAAACTCATTGAGGTTGGAGTGTAAAAGCTGCCATGAATCTCCAATGTTGCTTTAGTTCCAATAATGGTTGCCGTGCATGGAGTCTTAATTGAAAGAGTGGTGTGCAGATTTGCTTGCCGATTCTTGTCATACTCAAAAATCATCGAGGTGCTTTCATCAACCCCTAATTCGGTAAAGCTGGCGCGGGCAGTTGTCTTTGTTGGCTTGCCGAAAATTAGATAAGAGAGTGATATTGGGTAAATTCCCAGATCAAGTAATGCACCTCCCGCTAGTTCTGGTAGATGTAGTCTGGGATGGCGCTCCGCTGGCAGATACTGACCGTGATCGGCATATAGAAATTTGATCTCGCCCAAAGCCCCTTGTTGGATTAACTCCCTTACTAGTCGATAGTGAGGCAGGAATCGGCTCCACATGGCTTCAACAAGGAGAAGGTTCTTTTCTTTGGCCTTGGCAATCATTGCTGCAGATTCTTTGGAATTTACCGAAAATGGTTTCTCGCAGAGTACGGGTTTGCCATTTTCGAGAGCTAGCAAGGTATTGGTGCAATGAAAAGGATGAGGAGTAGCGACATAGACCCCATCAAGATCCTGTTCAACTAAGGATTGATAACTACCGAAGGGTATGCCGCCAAATTGATCAGAAAACCGCTGCGCGGTCTCAATGGAGCGGGAGCCAACCGCAGCTACTAAATGTCCCTCAGCAAAGCTCAAATCATTTGCGAAAGCCTTTGCAATTGAACCGGTACCTAATATGCCCCAGCGAAATTCACTCATAGCGCTACGCCATCATCGTTGATCTCATTTTCAGGCTTCATCTGCCAGAAGAAAGCAAAAACTCCTGCGGCTAAGGCGATAGCACCTGGCCATGCCCCCAAACCAAGTAGATCAAAATCTAAATACTGCACGACCGCGGCATAAATAGGTCCACCTATCACTCCAATTAAAGCACCACGTTGAATCTGAGTCAGCTTGGGTAATGGCTTGTTATCACCCTGATATTTCTCTTCTGACTCCAAATTTTCCATCTCCTCTAACTCATCAAGGAAAGTAGAGGGGGATGATTCATCAAGTGAAAGCCCAGAGACAATGGCAGCAAACTCCGCATCAATCAAATCATTTTCATCACGGCGTAAATCTCCTGCCAAAACATCTTTCATAAAATTGAGGGACTCTTCTACAAGAAGATCCAAATCATAATCAAGGGCAACATTGTGGTAAGAACGTTCAAAAATAACCTCTCTAATATCCACCGAGGAAACATTGTCGATTACAGTCTCCGAGTTCTTCGGATCTACTACATGATCATTTATTGAGTAACCGACCATTAGCGGCACATCGACTAAGTGCAACTCTCTTTTAACCTCTCGCCAGAGTTTTTGTAGCGAGTGAAGCGCATGTAAAGGGGTTCTGCCATAGCTATGTTTAGGAGGATTAGGAGCGGCAACATCAGTGCCACGCCCGCCCACAGAAGGGATAAAGTATTTTAGAATTGGCACCAGTTTTAAAATTGCACGCTCATCATGAATCGCTGGATTCACGAGCATCATTCCTTCAATTTCTCGCCCGCGTCGCGCAGCTAACTTCAGCGCTAAAGCACCGCCCATAGAAAAACCTGCGACAAAAACCCTGTCATGTTTCGCAACTAATCTATTTAAAGCCGCATCTACCTCTGCGTACCAATGTTGCCATCTGGTTTGATTCATATCCTGCCAATTACTTCCATGGCCAGGAAGCTTTGGTACATAAACGGTGAATCCAGATTGGTGTAATGATTCGGCCCAAGGTCGGACCGAAACCGGAGAGCCGGTAAGGCCGTGAATCATCAAGATCGCGACGCCACCGCCAGGTAGGTGAATTTCTTCACTGTTTGGAATCACGCTCACGACACGCATATTGTCACAACTAGAGCAAAAGGCTCTAAATTAGGGCCGTGGCATTAAGAAAAAAGCGCTCGATGCAGTCATCGGTTCAATCCATGGTGCAAGGGGACAAATTGGCTTATGGGCTTTTGAAATCTTTTTTGTTGCCAGTACTTACATTGTTGTTCCGCCCCAAGGTTCGTGGCTTAAGAAATGTTCCATCATCTGGCCCGGTAATCATCGCCTCTAACCACTTATCCTTTAGTGATTCAATCTTTATGCCTTTAGTGGTTCCAAGAAAGGTTACCTTTCTAGCCAAGAGCGAGTATTTCACTTCTCCTGGAATCAAAGGTTTAGCAAAGAAATTAACTTTCATTGCATTAGGTCAGGTAGCGGTTGATCGGGCCGGAGGTTCTAGAAGTGAGGCAGCGTTATTGACCGGGCTATCAGTTTTGGCTGAAGGTGGATGCTTGGGAATCTATCCAGAGGGAACCAGATCTCCAGATGGCCGGCTTTATAGAGGGCGCACTGGTGTGGCCCGTTTGGCTATGGAAAGCGGTGCCCCAGTTATTCCAGTTGCAATGTTTAACACCGCCGAAATTCAGCCGACCGGAAAGGTAATGCCGAAAATAATGCGGGTGAAGATGGTTTTCGGTGAACCGATGCACTTCTTAACTCCAGAGAAATCCAATGATCCAGAGGAGCTTCGTAAAGCAACCGATGCGATTATGGAAAAATTACAGGAGATGTCCGGTCAGGAGTATGTAGATATCTACGCTTCGCAGGCTAAAGAGGCGATAGATGAGGAGAGAAGAAGAAAGCGGGCCAGCGAGGAGTAATTACTCGGCGCCAAATATCTCTCTTCGATCAGAGATGAATTTGCAGGTTTCGCATTTTGAATCTCTAACCGGGGTCGGCCCAGAAATAACCTCAATAAAATCCTGCAATCGTTCCTGCAATCCTTCTGGATTTCTAATTATTGGAAACCAGGAGCTATTTAAATCCAAGGAGAAACCAGAGTATGGATCTCCCGAAGGCTTTTTTGGGGACCAGACGAGAAGGCCAATAACTGAAACTTTTCGGGGCTCCCCAGAGACTGGATTCTCAAGTGCAAAGGCATAAGCCTCGAGTTGTGGGGCGTAGAAATCACTCTTGTCATTATCTCGTCCCTGAAATTTGCAATCGATAACTCCATAAGTTCCATCTTGGAACTCCATCAAAAGATCATATTTTCCGCGGATGGCATAGGGTGAGGGTTTGCCGTTGTATCCAATGGGAACTGATTTAACCCATCCGCCACGATCAAGCACCCGTCCCTCTTTAATTTCAGGATGTAGATGGGCGGAGAGGGCGTTGTTGAAATGATTCTCTTGTAGCGCAGAAAGCTCTCCAACTAGAGGCATAAAGGAAGGCGCTTTAACTCCGTGGTTGTAATTGAGCCACAAACAACGGTGGCATCCATTCCAAGAGAAAGTTAAATCGCTGGGGCTAATGAATTCGCGGGCTTTGCTCATAGGGGCGATTCTGCCCTTAGCCACTGACAAATCTGGGATTACAGGGCGGAGATGAGTGTGAAAATTCCCAACACCATCATCACTAAACCACCGATGCGGCGCATTGTCACCAATCGTGATGGGGTGGTAGCCATCCATTCTCGAACCGTTCCTGCTATCAACCCCCACGTGCCATCAGAAAAGAAAGCCAAGATAGCGAAGGTGGCTCCCATTAGAACTAACTGCGACGTGACATTTGAAGAGCCTTTATCTATGAACTGCGGCAAAATCGCAGCGAAGAAGACCAAGCCTTTTGGATTTAGCGCGCCTACCCAGAAACCATCTTTAACTGAGCGCAAAGGTGTGGGTTTTAGATCTCCTTGATTGACCATGTCAGCGGCGTGAATTTTGGAGTGCTTGATGGCATCAACTCCTAAATATATTAAGTAGAGGCCGCCAAGTAGTTGCACCGCGATAAAGGCAATCTCGCTACGTTGCAGGATCGGTCCAAGTCCAAATGCCACCATTAATGAAAGAGTGAAAGCTCCGGTGACATTTCCAGCTACTGTTGCAACAGCGGTTGTTCGTCCCCAAGCGATTGCCCGCGCGATAATGAATAGAACACTTGGCCCAGGCGCCAAAATTATCACCATAGCGGCTACTAGATACTCGGGATAACGGGCTGGGAAATCCAAACTCACCGGCTGATTCTACAAAGAAATGACAAACGCCCGACCAATTGGTCGGGCGTTTGGTTAAGAGTTGCTATTTATGACATGGAACTAAGCAGCGTTAGTGCCACGTGATTTGGAAATTGTGTGGAACACACGATAACCAATCACAGCTACCAAAGTTGCATTGATGATTCCATTAAATGTGAAATCACCACTGGTCCATGAGATATCTGCGATGCCTATAATCACCGCTGCAGCTGCAACGATTAGATTTGTGGAATCTGCGAAGTTAACCTTCGCTTCAATCCAAATCTTGGCACCAAGGAGTCCAATCATTCCAAATAGTGCAACCTGGACACCGCCAAGTACGCCACCTGGAATTGCGCTGAGGACCGCGCCAAACTTTGGCGAGATGGAAAGAACCATCGCACCAATGGCTGCGATCCAATAAGCAGCTGTTGAGTAGACGCGAGTTGCGGCCATTACGCCGATATTTTCCGCATAGGTAGTTGTTCCAGAACCGCCACCCGCTCCAGCAATTGTTGTAGCCAGACCATCGGCAAATAGCGCGTTACCCATCTGATCATCTAGATCTTTTCCAGTCATTGATGAGACAGCTTTAACATGACCAACATTCTCAGCGATTAACACAAGTACAACCGGCAAGAAGAGAATAATTGCGCTCATCTTGAACTCAGGTGTAGTAAATGTTGGAGCTGCGATCCACTTTGCAGCTTTGATGCCATCGGTATTCACATCACCCATCAAGAAGGCGACGAGATAACCCACCACGACTCCTAGGAAGATTGAGATACGGCCGATAAATCCGCGTGAAAATGCGGCAAAGAAAGCAATTGCAATAAGAGTGATGGTTCCTAGAACTGGGCCAGAGGCTAAACCACCTTTTGCTGCCCCCGCCAAGTTAAGACCGATGACCATAACAATGGTTCCGGTCACGATTGGAGGAAGCATCCAGTTGATCCATCCTGTTCCAACTGCTCTTGCCACTAATCCAACAAGCGCCAAAAGGACACCTGTTGCAACAACTCCACCCAGTGCAACAGCCATGCTGTCACTCTTAACTGAGGCAGCGATTGGGGCTAGAAAAGCGAAGGAGGAGCCGAGATAGCTGGGCACCTTGTTTTGTGTGATGATTAAGAAAAGTATGGTTCCCAGACCTGAGAAGAAGAGTGTTGTCGTGGGTGGCAAACCTGTGAGGATTGGAACCAAGAAGGTGGCTCCGAACATTGCTGCGATGTGCTGAAGGCCAACTCCGATGGTGCGTGGCCAACTTAGCCGTTCATCTGTGGAAACAACCTCACCAGGCGCGATGCTGGTTCCGGTTCCGTGAAGCTTCCAAGATAAGAGACTCATATAGAGGTCCTCATTTCTAGAGTGCCCTTGTAGATCGATAGATGACAAGAGGGTGCGGGCAATCTCTAAAGCAAGAGGGTAAGACCGAAGGCTGGCTACCAGAGGGTAAGACGCGCCCAAACTGAGAAATTGATAACGACACCAGGCCGATGAGGTTTGCAATCCCAAACCGCACCCCTTAATATCCACTCGATATATCGAATCGATATAAAAACCATGGGGAGTGGAATGCGTTCAAGATCTGAGTCATTGGAGTTCGCGCTCCTCGGCCTGCTCGCCCAAAACTCATTGCATGGTTATGAGCTGCGCAAGCGTCTGACCTCGATATTTGGTCCTTTTAAGGCGCTCTCATTCTCCGTTCTCTACCCCCAATTAAAGAGGATGTTGGAGGCGGGGCTGATTGCGCAGGCGGAGGTACCTAAGGGTGGCCGTTCTAAAAGGGTGCGCTTGGTTTACAACATCACCGCGACTGGACAACAACGTTTTTCGGAGATGACCGAATCTGTTTCACCTCAGGCTTGGGAGGATGACAACTTCGAAGTTCATGTCGCCTTCTTCAGCCCAACCTCCACCCGCAATCGACTAAGAATTCTTGAGGGGCGTCAACGCCGCCTTAAGGAAAAGGCTGAAATTCTCCGAGCGGATTTAGAAAAGTCCGCTGTTGGCCTTGATAAGTATCTAATCGAGTGGCGTCGTCACTCGCTCGAAACAGCTGAGCGAGAGATCGCCTGGTTAGAAGAGATGATCAAATCTGAAAGGAAGTCCGCGTGACCTCGACAAATGAAATTCGCGTAGCCATCGTTGGAGTTGGAAACTGCGCAAACTCTCTAATCCAAGGGGTGCACTACTACAAGGATGCACCGATAGACCAGGAGATTCCTGGTCTTATGAATGTTGTGGTTGGCGGCTATCACGTGCGCGACGTTAAGTTCGTTGCAGCCTTTGATGTGGACTCCAAGAAAGTTGGCCTTGATCTAGTTGATGCGATGTGGGCTAGCGAAAACAACACAATTAAGTTTGCTGAAGTTCCTAAATCTGGTGTCACTGTTTTGCGAGGTGAAACCCATGATGGTTTGGGCCGTTACTACAAAGAAACTATTACCGAGTCAACAGCAGCTTCGGTAGATGTCGTAAAGGCTCTTAAGGATGCAAAGGTTGATGTGCTGGTTTGTTATCTACCGGTTGGATCAGAAGTTGCTACTAAGTTCTACGCTCAATGTGCAAT
>JAURMX010000038.1 GCA_030830475.1 Candidatus Nanopelagicales bacterium | reverse complement strand
CCAAAGTACGCATCAATGTGGTCTTTCCGGAGCCATTTACCCCAACTATTCCGATGCGATCTCCCGGACCAATATTCCAATTCAAATCTTCAATCAAAGTGGTCTCACCGATTGCCAACCTGGCATGGTGAATTTCATAAACCGTATTTCCTAAACGATTTGCAGCAAAGTTGAGTAGCTCCGCGGAGTTACGCGGTGCAGGCTCTGATGCAATTAATTGATTTGCCGCATCAACTCGAAATTTTGGTTTAGAGGTACGGGCTGGCGCACCACGCCTTAACCAAGCTAACTCTTTTCTAATTAGGTTGTTACGTCGTGCATCCTCTGCAGCTTGTTGTCTGGCTCGTTCTGCTTTTGCTAGAACATAAGCTGAGTAGCCGCCGTCATACTCTTCGACCTTGCCCTCTACTACCTCCCACATTTTGTCGGAGACCTCATCTAGAAACCAACGGTCATGGGTGATAACAACTACCGCTAACTCGCGGCGTTTGCGAATGTGTTCCGCCAACCAGGCAACACCTTCGACATCAAGATGATTGGTTGGCTCATCTAACAAAATAATGTCGAGCGGTTCAATTAATAGCTTGGCAATCCCAACTCGTCGTTTTTCGCCACCAGATAATGAACCAAAGGGTCGATCCATCAACTCGGAGTTATAACCGCCAAACAAACCCGCAAAGATTTCGCGGACACCAGCATCGCTGGCCCATTCATGGGTTTTCTTGCTACCAACGACAACATCTCTAACTGTGGCGCCCGCTTCTGCCGAATCAACCTGATTCAACATTCCCAAACGAGCCCAATTAGATTTTGTTACACGACCCTCATCTGGTGGCTCTAACTCCGCCAAAACTTTTAGCAGGGTTGATTTACCGCCACCGTTTCTTCCCACAATTCCGATGCGCTCACCCTCTGCCACCCCTAATGAGACATTGCTCAAAAGTGGGCGAATATCAAAGGCTTTTGAGACCCCTTCGATATTGATGATATTGCGCGCCATAAGGAGACAAGAGTATTCCAGAGCCAACTCAACTGATTACAGTAAGCCAGTGAAAATTGCTGAGGAGCTACGCAAGGTTCTTGGTGAGCAAGCCACCATAATTACCGACCCATCAGTACTGCCCTCTTACTGTAGAGATCAATCGCAGATTGCACAGAGTGGCAATCCTGCTGCGGTTTTGCTAGCTAAGAACGAGGCAGAGATTGCACTCACTATGACATTTGCTTACTCGAATTCAATTCCTATAGTTGCACGTGGTGCTGGCAGTGGTTTATCTGGTGGAGCAAATGCAATAGATGGTGCGATAGTCATTTCACTTGAAAAAATGAATCAGATTATTGAGGTTGATACAGCCAATTTGATTGCCAGGGTGGAACCGGGCGTAATTAATATCGAACTAGATAAAGAGGTTTCTAAATATTCATTGGCTTATCTGCCAGATCCAGCAAGTCGCGAATGGTCAACTATTGGTGGAAATGTGGCTACCAATGCCGGAGGTATGTGCTGCGTTAAATATGGCGTAACCGCACAACATGTCCGAGCCATCCGCATGGTTACTTCAGATGGAAGTATCGTTGAATTAGGCTCACCATTAAAGAAATCCGTTACAAACCTAGATCTACTGCACTTAATTGTTGGTTCTGAAGGAACCTTAGGAATCATCACAGAAATAACTGTTGGCCTTGCGGTCAGACCAAAACCTGCCACCACTTTGATCGCAACCTTCGCCTCGATCGATGCAGCTATGAAGGCTGTTCCAGAGTTAGTTGCACTGGCTCCTTCTATGCTTGAGGTTGTCGATGCGACGACATTGCGTGCGGTAGAGGAGTGGAAACCTTTGGGTTTCGAAGGCGTCGGTACCGTCCTGCTAATGCAGAGCGATGAATCACCAGAAATCTGTGCCAAAGGGGTAGAGATCGCTGAAAAACATGGCGCGATTGATGCAACTTACTCAGATGACCCTAAAGACAGCTCAGACTTGATTCAGGTAAGAAAGTTGGCTTATCCCGCATTGGAGCGTAAAGGTGCGGCCCTATTAGATGATGTTTGTGTGCCTATCTCCAAGATTTCAAAGCTGGTAACTGAGGTAGAAAAAATCGCCTCCGAAACAGGTTTGTTGATTGGAATCTTTGGTCATGCCGGAGATGGAAACATGCACCCAACTATTGTCTACAACCATGGTGATGCTGATGCTGAGGCAAAAGCGATCACCGCCTTCAATCAGATCATCAAAGTGGCGCAGAATTTAGGTGGCACCGCATCGGGAGAGCATGGTATCGGATCAATTAAGTTGGAATCAGCTCATCGTGAATCTGGCGAAAAAATTATCGAATTACAACGGGCAATAAAGAAAGTATTCGATCCAAAGGGAATTCTTAACCCTGGAAAGAAAATTCCTTAAACTCATCGCACCAAATCTCATTCATAGTTTTGTACCCAACTTGAGTATGGATTCGATTGCTCAAATAAATCCACCCTTTTTTGTTCTGTAAATCTACAGCAAATCCAGTTCCCGTAAATCCAAAGTGTCCAATGGCAAACTCTCCTTGCGCCAATTGGAACCTTCTATAACCAATGCCTTGCATGGCAGTGTTGCGAGGTTGTGAGAACTGTTGCAATCTATCAATAGGTAAGAAGCCATCCAGCAATCCCAAAACAAACTTATTCATATCTGCCAGGGTAGAGAACAATCCAGCATGTCCTGATTCACCTTTAAAGATGTGAAAAGCGTTGCCATCATTTATTTCACCCGATAAGAGGTAATCGCGCCAGCCGGCAAAATCCTCGGCCTTCTCCGGCACTGCGTAAGGCTGTTTGGACTCCACCATTTTCTTTTCAATGCTGTCTCCAATTGAGGTCGCGACAACATTATTTCGATCTACCGGGTAGGAAAAACCAGTATTTTCCAAGGCTAAAGGGTTGGCTATTTTGGTAGCGAAAATCTGATTTAAATCAGCGTTATACAACTTTCTTAGCAGCATTCCCAAGGTAATGAAGTTCAAATCACTGTAATGAAACTCTTTTTGCTTTGGGTACTTCAATGGCAAGTTAGCAATCTTTT
>JAURMX010000037.1 GCA_030830475.1 Candidatus Nanopelagicales bacterium | reverse complement strand
TATAGCGAAACTACCCAATAGCCACCCATCTGAAAGCCAAAGTTAAATCTCTTCGGAAAGCCTCTAGCAATCAAAGCCCAGCAAATCGAAAATACCCCTGCTGTGGCGAATGCGAAAATGGCTAATTGCCAGAAGCCTGAAATCTCATTCAAGAGCAGTTGAGCAGGAGCCATTAACCCAAGAGCTACCAACAATCCAAAAAGGAGCTTCTTTCTAAGACTTGATTGACTCCAGGAATAGAGGTTCAGATATAACAAAATGCCAAAGAAGATGAAAATTATTGAACCAATAAAATATGCAAATACGGTACTCCATGTAATAGTTGAAGCAACAACATCATTAAGTCTTATCACTGCGAATTGTTTGAACAGGTGGCCGATCCAGAAAACAGGGGCCACATACCCTAAGAAAGCGAGGAGATTAAGGAACGCCTCCTTTGCACTTCTGTGACTAACTGCTGCGAGTACACCCAATGAGCTGCCAATAAGCAAAGTTAGAAGAATGGAGAAAGTAACAAGAAAGAAAGTTGGAGATACGGCTGTCAACAACCCCTCAGTAACTGGCCTGCCGTTGAGTCCCTCGCCAAGTGAAAACTTCCCACTAAATAGAGAGCGCAGCACATCCCAATACCAGGCTAAAAATCTCTCAGGAATGCTTTGATCCAGCCTTAACTCCCTCGAGGCTGCCAACAATAGATACTCCAAATTTGGCGGATTGGACAAACGAATCTCAGCCAGCGGGTCGCCAATAGTTGCGGCCAAGGAATAAATGAGCGCAAAAGAGCCGGAGACAACTAGAAAGCTGTGCGCACTCCTTCTTACGAGAAATGCAAGCAATATCAATCCTTCGCGAGCTGTAGATAGGGCGTGTGACCTGAAACAGTACACAATTTCCGATAAATTTTATATATGTCAGTGAACAATCAGATGCCCTGCGACTTTTGCCAAACTCCATACGACCCGATAGCAACCAGATGGCTTTGTCCAAACTGCCACATGAAGACCAACTGCTGTGATGGAGCGCCCTGCGATATACCCAGCAATAACTCTCTAGGAAATCTGTCCAGTGCTGAGTAATAGAAAGATTACGCTACCAAGAAAGACCCGATAAATAACAAATGGCATAAAGCTGCGATATTGAACAAACCTCATCAGCCAGGCGATAACTAAATAACCAATTACAAATGCCGTGAATGTGGCGACACCAGTTTCAAGTATTGAAAACTTGTTAGTGGGCTCGGAGAAGGAGTTAATTAACTCAAAACAGCCGCTGCCCAAAACGGCAGGTATCGCAAGCAAGAATGAATAGCGCAAGGCTGACTCCCTGCTATAGCCCAACAACCTTCCCATCGCGATAGTGGCTCCGGATCGAGAGACCCCGGGAATTAGCGCTAAAGATTGGGCAAATCCGTATGACATACCATCACGAGTATTTAATAAATCCAAATTCTTCGTCTTTTTGCCAACTCGATCAAGCCAGCCAAGAAGTAGACCAAAAACAATTAGCGTTGCCGCGATCAAATAGAGAGAACGGAAATTCTCTCGAATATAACTTTGCCCAACAAAACCAAATATGAATATTGGAATCGAACCTATGACGATCCAGAGTGCCAACTTTGCGCTCTTTAATTCATCACTGCCCACTTCAAACCGATTACCAATTAACCAACTGAAAGCAGCTGAGAAAATTCTGCTTATCTCATTGCGAAAATAGAGTAAAACCGCGATTTCAGTACCGATTTGCATAATCGCGGTAAAGGTAGCTCCCGGATCCTGCGCAGACGGCAAGAACTCCCCTGCCAATCTGATGTGGGCGCTGGAAGAGATCGGTAAAAATTCGGTGAGCCCTTGTAATATCCCGAGAAATATCGCTTCTAACATCAAGGTTAATTCAATCCTCGACGTCGCAATAATGGCTGAATATCAGCATCGCGACCGCGGAAGTTGCGGAACATCTGCATTGAGTCTATCGATCCACCGCGACTAAGAAGTTGTTGGCGGAAATGATCTCCATTTTCCCTCGTCAATCCACCATTGTCTTTAAACCATTCAACGGTATCAGCGTCCAACACCTCGCTCCAGATGTATCCGTAATATCCCGCTGAATATCCGCCTGCAAATATGTGAGAGAAATAGCTGGATCGATATCTTGTCGGAACTGGATCGAACTCAAGTCCGTAATTGGCAATTGCTTGGCTTTCAAAGCTTTCAACATCTTCAATTTCAGTGTCCGAGGATATTGAATGCCAGGCGAGATCTAAAACCGCAGCAGCAAGATAGCTGGTTGTCGCATGACCCTCGTTAAAGGCGGTTGATTCATTCAGCTTGTCGACCCATTGTTGCGGAAGGCGTTCGCCGGTCTGGTAGTGCCGCGCGTAGTTATCCAATACCTCAGGCCAGAGGATCCACATTTCATTAACCTGAGAGGGAAATTCAACAAAGTCCCGTTGCACGCTGGTGCCTGAGAATCTTGGATAAGTGACATTTGAAAGTAATCCATGCAATGCATGGCCGAATTCGTGAAACAACGTAGTTGTTTCATCGTAAGTTAAAAGTGTCGGTTCGCCGGCTGGTGGTTTGGGAATATTCATATTGTTAACCACGACAGGAAGCTGGCCAAGCAGATGGTTCTGATCCACCAGGGAGTTCATCCAGGCTCCACCCCTCTTAGAGTCACGGGTGTAGAAATCTCCAATGTAGAGACCTAGCGGGGAGCCATCCTCATTAAATACCTCGAAAGCTCTTGCTTCTGAATGGTAGGTAACTAAATCAGAACGTTCCTTAAAGGTTATTCCAAACAACTTGCCAGCGGCAAAAAAGACTCCATCTTTCAAAACCCTTTCTAGTTCAAAATAAGGTTTCATTTGAGCGGTATCTAAAGAGTACTTCTGAATTCGTACCTGTTCGGTGTAAAAATCCCAATCCCAGCTCTTTAAATCATGATTGTCTGAAGAGCTAATCATGCTTTGGATATCTTGGGCCTCTCGCTTGGCATTTCGTACCGCAGCCGGTGCGATTTTGCGCAACATCTCATGAACTCGGTCTGGATGGGTTGCGGTTTGTTCTTTAATCACATATTCAGAATGGGATGCACATCCAAAAAGTTGAGCCCGCTCTGCTCTCAACTTCACCATCTTGGTAAAAGTTTCACGAGTATCGTTTTGATTATTACGAATTCCTTTTGCAAGAGAATTCTTCATAATCTGCTCTCGCACACCTCGGTTCTTTAATGATGCTAATAGAGGATGCCCCGTAAAATTAACCATATTTATCATCCACTTATCACCGGCTCCCCTGGCTTCGGCAGCGGCTTTACATGCGGCAATCTGGTTTTCACTTAATCCCTCTAGGTCAGCAACATCATCCACAAATACAGCAAGTTCATTGGTGTCAGCTAGTAGATTCTTCGCGAACACCGTCTCTAGGGCAGAGAGTTCCTCATTTATTTCTTTGACTCTTTCCCTAGAACTTTCATCCAAATCCGCGCCCGCTTGGAGGAAATCTCGGTAATAGCGGTTTAGCAACCAGGCGCTCTCTGGATCTAGTTTGGGGTTGGCATCAACCAATTTCTTGATTCTGTCAAAGAGATCAGGGTTAAGTCTTATCGAATCGCTATGGGCCGCCAGTTTTGGGGCAATCTCAGCCTCTATTTCATCAATACGATCATTAGTGTCACTGGAGGATTTGTTGTAAAAAACATTTAAGACCCGGCTCAAGATTTGCCCACTTTTTTCTAGCGCCACAATTGTGTTTTCAAAAGTGATCTCATTTTGCGCAATTATCTCAGCTATCTCAGCCATTTGCTCTTTTGTGCCTGCGTAGAAAGCTGGTAGGTAATGCTCTTCATTTATCTCCGCAAAGGGAGGAAGCTGATAGGGAAGTTCAGATTTAGCTAGAAATGGGTTATTTGTCATCAGCTTCTTTCCTTGATAAACAATTTGGAATTTTCAAAGATGATTTCGGCATCGTAATCAAGGGTGGCCACGTGATAACTATTTACTAGCTCTATGCGCTGCTTATCAGCGCTACCGATTTCTGACATGATTATTTCGGTATTGGAAACTGGCAGAACATGATCGTCAACACTATGAAATACCAGAATTGGAGATTTGATTGAGTTCAAGCCAGACCGCGCCAGCTTGAGGTACTTGTAAAGTTGGGCTACGCCTTTAAGTGGTAGTGCGTCGTATCCCCATTCTGTAACGCCTGGCTTCTTGATGTCATCACCCACGGACGCTCTACTTTTTTGCAAGCGAGAAATCAACCAGGCAAAACGAATCTGTATGCCAGGAATGTGAATCATTGGGTTAACTAGGATTAGACCAGCAATACGCCCTTGATTTCGCGATGCCACGTAAAGGGAGTTTCCGCAGCCCATAGACAGGGCACAAACAAATACTTTTTCACAGCGTTGTAAAAGAAAGTCAAGTTCCGATTGCAACTTTTCCGGCCATTTTTGCCAACTAACATTATTCAAATCCTGCCATTTCGTCCCATGGCCCGGCATTAAAGGAACGGAAACTGTGTAACCCTCTGCATTTAAATTATGAGCCCAAGGCCTCATAGATGCTGGTGTACCGGTGAAACCATGCACTAAAAGCACTCCAATTTTGCCTTTGTCACCCTGGCCATCTGCTCGATAATCCCTGAGCCAACCCTCCGGTGCCCCTTCTAAACCCATGCCACAACATTAAGGATTAAAGGGGTAAATGTCATTCATCCCCGCTAAATTGAAGTTATGAAGCATTCATGGCAGCCAGCTTTAAGTGAAGTTGGTCGCGCCCTGATTGATACAACCTTTGTTGTAGTCGACCTCGAAACCACCGGTGGTTCCCATAAAGACTCTGCAATAACCGAGATTGGAGCTGTGAAGATAAAAGGTGGTGAAATTATTGGAGAGTTTCAAACTTTGGTTAACCCAGAGGTTCCAATTCCAGCGTTCATCACAGTCCTTACCGGGATTACTGAGGCGATGGTGGTTGAAGCCCCCACAATTGGTGAAGCGCTTTTTTCCTTTTTGGAGTTTTCCGGATCCCCAAGTGAAACAGTACTGATCGCACACAATGCACCATTTGATATCGGCTTCTTGAGGGCTGCAGCAGAGAAATGTGGTGTCACATGGCCCAATTTTCAAGTTATTGATACCGCCAAAATTGCCCGATATGTAGTCACCAGAGATGAGGCACCTAATTGCAAACTGGCAACATTGGCACAGTTCTTTGGGGCTCAAACCAGTCCCGATCATCGTGCGCTCTCTGATGCTCGAGCAACTGTTGATGTATTTCATGGAATTTTGGATCGATTAGGTAGCTTTGGAGTTACCACTCTTGATGATTTGAAATCATTCTCAAATCGAATTACTGAAGCGCAAAGAAACAAACGATTCTTGGCGGAGGGCTTGCCAAGTACTCCTGGGGTTTACATATTCAAAGATGCGAAGAGCGAACCGTTGTATATCGGCACGACGAGAAATCTACGTAACCGCGTTCGTTCTTATTTCACCGCAGCGGAAACCCGTAAGCGGATCTTGGACATGATTAGCCTCGTCCACAATCTTGATTACACTGAAACACCAACAATTCTTGAGGCTGAAATTCGCGAACTTCGACTCATCGCAGAGAAGCAACCCAGATTTAACAGACGTTCAAAGTTTCAAGAGAAAGCGGTTTGGGTAAAGCTAACCCAAGAGAGTTTTCCTCGTTTGGTTTCGGTGCGAGGTAATCGCGACCTGAATGATGATGATGGCTGGTGCGGGCCCTTCAATGGTCGCGACGAGGCCAGTCGGGCAATAGAGGCTGTATATGAGGTAACTCAAATAAGACAGTGCTCTCCCAGAATAACCCTGCGATCGATGAAGAGCGCTAGCCCATGTGCACTCTTTGATATGAAGCGTTGCGGGGCGCCATGTGTAGGGAAAGAGTCGAGCGACTCATATTCAACCCATGTCTTAACCACACGAATTGCTCTACAGCAGGATGCGAATATGTTGATAGAAACCATAAACCATCGAATGTTTCATCTTGCAGGCAAGGAGAGATTTGAAGAGGCGGCAGAGTTACGGAACCGACTCAGTGCGTTTATTAGGGGCACCGCCAGAGGTCAAAGAATTCGCTCATTAACCAGAGTCCCTGAGTTGATTACCGCATTGCCAACCTCTGTTGGTCAATGGGAATTTGTATTGATTCGTCACGGCAGGCTGTGTGGAAGCGCTAGTGGAAGCACCAGGAATTACAAAGAGGTAGTTGAATCCCTGAAGCTAGTTGGAGAAGTGGTCACCGAAGTCGAAGGGATTCTTCCAGCCTCCACTCATGAAGAGGTTGAGGTTTTGTTGCGCTATCTCAATCAGGATGAGATTCGTATTGTCGAAATCTCCGGAGAGTGGTCTATGCCAACTTTTGGGTCTGGTCACGCGAGATCAAAACTAGAACGAGTACGAGAGAACTCTCAAAACTTAATTTACAAAGAGGATTTCACTAATTCATTTGATAGATCTGCCCAACGCTCAACAAGTTGAGCTGCGGCGCCGCTATCTATAGCTTGTTTGGCGTGTATATATCCATTCGCAAACTGCTGTTCTACTCCTAAATCAAACTCCCCTTTAAAGGCGGCAATCGCAGCGGCCGCATTAATCAGAATAGCTTCACGGTAGACGTTCTTTGCCCCAGCAAATACCTCTCGAGTGATTGCAGCGTTATCTTTGGCATCACCACCTTTCAATTGCGCCGCTTCAATCCTTTCCAAACCGAGGTTTAAAGGATTGAATTTCTCTACTCGAATCTCTCCTTCATTAATTACGTATACGGTAGTGGGAGCTCCGAGGGAAACCTCATCTAGCCCGTCATCGCCGCGGAAAACAAAGCCCTCGCAGCCTCTTCCTGCCAGTACCTGAGCCACCAACTCCAAGAGCTCCATCCGAGCAACGCCAATAGCTACTGCAGTTGGTTTGGCTGGGTTTGCTAGTGGCCCCAAGATATTGAAAATGGTTGGAACACCGAGTTCTTTACGGGCTACGGCTGCATTCTTCATCGCGGGGTGAAATACCGGCGCAAATGCAAATCCAATTCCTATTTTGCGAACACACTCTGCGACCCCAGCGGCGTTTAGATTGATATTTATTCCGAGCGCCTCTAAAAGATCTGCGGCCCCGCTCTTTGATGTCGCCGCTCTATTGCCATGTTTTAGAGTTCTAGCACCAGCTGCTGTTGTTACGATTGCTGCTGCGGTTGAAATGTTTATTGTTTGCGCCCCATCGCCTCCGGTTCCCACAATGTCAACACATCTTTCGCGAACGTCGATCAAAGAGGCATGGTTATACATTTCATCAACTAGAGCGGTTACTTCGCTGGGACGCTCCCCTTTCTCCTTAAGGGAGATTAGGAACTTCTTAATGATTTCATTTTCTGTAGAACCCGACAAAATTTGTTGCATAGCCCAACTAATCTGGCTCTTGTTTAAATCATTTTTATTGACTAACGAATTTAAAATCTCTTCCCAAGTTGGGGTTGGCTGGGACATTGTCTATTTAGGCAGAAACGCGAGCTTTGCGAAAAATCTCTGCAACAGTCTGCGCCAAAGTAAATGGATCTATGGGATGGGTAATTACACCCTCGGCGCGAGACCAACCAGCCAACCAGGCATCTGATTTTCTGGCCACTAGAACGATTACAACTCCGCAGTTGAAAACCTCATCCTTTAACTGCTTCGCTACCCCCAGACCACCTTCAGGAACCGCTTCGCCATCGAGAATGTAGAGATCTACCGCATTGCCCGAATCAACAAAGCTGCGTAGGGCTGGAGCGGTCGCAAACTCCTTAATTGTGTGTTTTGGAAGATCCTTTTCCATTTGAGAACCCAATGCCTTTTTAATGGTCTCTCGAACCGATGAATCATCGGAATAAACTGCGATTTTCAGGCTCGGAACCAAGGATTGGGACATAGGCCGCAGTCTAATCAAAATACCTACCTCGGTTGCCCTTTACGGGTCGAAGTTACCGTGACCTTTGCGTGATGAGTTTCACCGCGACAACTGAGTTAAAAGGGCCCCCGACCATGGGAAAAGCCCGATTTTCGGGAATAATCACGCCCATGAGCAGCGCCGTAATAACACCACCAAAGGTGAATCGCCCCAATGTTGTCGCTGTAGGAACCATTGTCTGGCTGGCAAGTGAGTTGATGTTTTTCGCTGCGCTCTTTGCAATGTATTTCACTACTAGAGCTGTGCAAGGTCCGGAAAAATGGGCCGAGGGCGTTGAGTTCTTGAATATTCCATTTTCCGCTTTGAACACAACAGTTTTGGTTTTGTCCTCAGTAACCTGTCAGTTCGGAGTCTTCGCCGCGGAGCGTTTTCAAAATGCCCGGACCGGCGCACTTTGGCAGTTATCAAAATGGGGAATGCGGGAATGGTTCGCTTTGACTTTTGCCATGGGAGCCTTCTTCATTGGCGGCCAGGTATTTGAATATGCCGAATTGGTGCATGAAGGTCTAACTATCTCCTCTGCCCCTTACGGTTCAGTTTTTTATTTGGCTACCGGTTTTCACGGATTACATGTAACAGGTGGCTTGATTGCATTTTTAATCGTGATGATTCGCGTTTCAAAGGCTCGTCGATTCGGACACTCTCAAGCCACTACAGCAATTGTGGTGTCCTATTACTGGCACTTTGTTGACATAGTCTGGATTGCTTTGTTCTCCGCAATTTATTTGGTGCAGTAAGAAGAATAGGAATATTTGAAAATGGGTTTTATCTCTAAGTATCGGCGCCACAGATTTGCTGGCCCCCTACTTCTTCTTGCTGGATTGTTGTTTGTCGGATTTGGTTACACCGTAGCTCAAGCCGCTTCCGAAGAAATCGCCTTAACTTCAACCGATAAAGCCACTTTGATTGCAGAGGGTAAAGAGATCTTTGCCCGCGGTTGTTCCTCTTGTCATGGACTCAATGCTGAGGGAGCCGGCATCGCACCATCTCTCATCGGCGTTGGAGCAGCCTCTGTTGATTTTCAGGTAGCGACCGGTCGAATGCCGATGGCTGATATGAGCCAACAAGCAATGCGAAAAGAGCCGCTTTATAACGAGGAAGAGACCGCTGCCTTAGCTGCATATGTAGCATCTCTGGCACCAGGTCCGGCCGCCGTTACCAATGAAGAGTTGGCTTGGGAGAGAAATGGTGACACCGCAGAAGGTGGCGAGTTGTTCCGCAACAACTGCGCGATGTGCCATAACTTAGCTGGTCAAGGTGGCGCACTTACCCAAGGTAAATACGCGCCAACAGTTATGGGCGTGGAGCCAAAGCATATTTACGAAGCGATGTTAACTGGCCCTCAAGCGATGCCGGTTTTCTC
>JAURMX010000036.1 GCA_030830475.1 Candidatus Nanopelagicales bacterium | reverse complement strand
CAATTCTCTTTGTAACTATCAACCTAATCACTGATTGGGTCTATCGAAAGGTGGATCCGAGAATCAAATGAATACTGCGAGCGGTAGAAGAGATTGGGTGCATTATTACTTTAAGAGCACCTCTGGTGTTATTGGTTTGTTTTTAGTTTTAGTAATGGTAATACTCTCTCTAATCTCTGCACTAAATCTGGCACCAATTGATCCATTAGAGCAGAACCCAATTGATGCTCTGCAGGGCCCGAGTGGTACTTATTGGTTTGGCACCGATCAATTTGGTCGGGATATTTTTTCTCGCTCAATTGATGGCATGAGCCGCTCCTTATCTGTTGCCCTGCTTTCAGTAGGAATTGCCGCGACAGTAGGGGTATTTCTCGGTGTGGTTGGAGGGTTTTTTGGTGGCTGGCTGGACAATCTAGTAGTCCGAGCTAGTGATGTGATCTTTGCCTTCCCTGCGATTTTGTTGGCTCTTGCCATTGTAAATAGCTTGGGTAACTCTTGGATTGATACCTCAATCGCCATTGCAATTGTTTATACCCCAATTTTTATTCGAGTTGCTCGTGGGCCAGTACTCACCGTTAAGGAGATGGATTACGTAAAATCGGTAAGAGTGTTAGGTTTTTCAACGCCGCGAATCCTGATGCGCCATGTCATGCCAAATGTTTTGGCCCCTATCGTGGTGCAGATTGCGCTCTCACTATCCTGGGCAATCTTGACTGAGTCAGGTCTTTCCTTCTTGGGTTTAGGCACTCAACCACCGGATGCATCTCTTGGCTTAATGGTTTCTGAAGCGCAAGCTTTGGCATCTTTTGCCTGGTGGACATTGGCCTTCCCTTCTCTCTTTATCACCGTTGTCGTAGTTGGTTTGAATTTGGTCGGAGATGGTCTACGAGACGCTTTAGACCCAGCACGTAGGAGTAGCGGATGAGCAACCTACTTGAGATAAGAGATCTTTCTGTTGTTATATCAGAAGATAAAAGAGTTTTAGTTAATGATGTCAGTTTTGATATCAAGCCGGGCGAAGCCGTTGGCGTTGTTGGGGAGAGCGGCTCTGGAAAAACGTTGTCAGCCTTATCAATTCTTGGTTTGCTGGCTCGGGGATTAAAGATTGAATCTGGTGAGATTAGATTCAAAGGTGGAGATCTACTCAAGAGCTCAACCGAGGATTTGCGCAATATTCGCGGTAAAGAAATAGCAATGATTTATCAGGATCCGATGACCGCATTGAATCCTGTGATGAAAATTGGGGAGCAATTACTTGAAGTTTTGGACTCTCACCAACATCAGATAACCGATAAAAAAGCACATATTCTCAATGGTTTAGCGGCTGTTGGAATCGCTGATCCAAATAGAGCCTTTGATAGTTACCCACATGAGTTTTCTGGCGGAATGCGACAAAGAGTGATGATCGCAATGTCATTGTTGCTATCTCCCGAACTTTTAATTGCCGATGAACCAACAACCGCACTCGATGTAACCATTCAAAGACAGATCCTGGCGCTTGTGGCTAGAGAGAGAAAGCGCCGTAAGATGTCGATGCTTTGGATCACCCATGATTTAGGAGTGGTAGCTAATCTGGTGGACCGGGTAATTGTTATGTATGCCGGAAGAGTGGTTGAAACCGGAACTGTTGATGAGATTTTCAAAGCACCAAAGCATCCCTACACCGCAGGCTTACTCGCTTCACTTCCAGCGGCCGGTCGCGATCGAGAAAGGTTGGAATCAATTCCTGGTGTACCACCCAAACCATGGCAAGTTCTAAATACCTGCGCCTTTGCTCCACGCTGCAAAGAAGCTAGGGATATCTGTTCTAGTCACAGGCCAGAGCTAACAAGCAATAACTCTAGTTCGGTGGCTTGCTTTTTTCCGTTGGGAGCTAAGCAATGAGTTTGAGTATCAATGATGTTACGAAGCGATACCGCATTCGCGCCCGCAAGAGCGTTGTTAATGCGCTCAATGGCATCACGCTTTCAGTGGAGAAGGGCAGAACCCTAGGAATTGTCGGTGAAAGTGGTTGCGGAAAATCCACCTTGGCGCGACTAATTGTTGGATTGGAGCCACCAACTGAAGGCTCTCTACTTTGGAGTGGTTCACCATTGGGCCAAGGAGTCAAAAACACCATCCGTAGTAGACATTCAAAAACTCAGTTGGTATTCCAAGATCCATACTCCTCGTTAAACCCAAGACAAACTATCGGAGCTTGTATTGCCGAAGTATTGAAGACCCATAAGTTAAGAAGTGATGCTGAAATTACTGCCCGGGTTATTGAATTACTTGGCGTAGTAGGGATAGCGGCAGATATGCAAACCCGCTTCCCGCACCAACTTTCTGGCGGTCAACGCCAGCGTGTGGCTATCGCACGTGCTTTGGCGGCCGAACCAGAGTTATTGGTATTGGATGAACCCGTATCAGCTCTAGATGTTTCTGTAAGAGCTGATGTTATGAACCTTCTGGTTGATCTGAAAAATAAATTTAATTTAACCTATATTTTTATCAGCCATGATCTTTCTATGGTTCGACATATCAGCGATGAGATAGCGGTTATGTACTTGGGTCGAATTGTTGAGTACGGTACTTGGGAAGAGGTACTTAACAATCCAAAGCACCCTTACACAAAGGCTTTGATTGAATCGATTCCAGAGCACACCAATGTTCGAGGTATTGATTTTGAAAATGTCTTAGAGGGAGAGGTGCCAGATCCTGCCAACCTGCCACAAGGTTGTGCTTTCCATCTCCGCTGCCCATTAACGGTAGAAAGCTGTAAGTTGAAAGTTCCAGAGTTATTAAATGCATCCAAATCCCACCTAGTAGCCTGTCCGGAGGTATTGAAGTGAAGATAATCGGAATGATTTCAGGAACCTCTTATGATGGCATCGATGTAGCTTTGTGTGATTTTCAAGAGAGTAACCGAGAAATCACCCTAGAAGTTATAGATTTTAGGAGCATTCCTTACAGCGAGTCCCTTCACGCAGAGATTGCAGCTGCGATGCCGCCACGCACCCTAGATATGGAGCGGGTTTGCAGATTGGATACCTTTATCGGTCAAGCTTTTGCTTCAGCTGCTAAAGAGTTAATCGGTCAGCATGATGTTTCTCTGGTCGCCTCTCATGGTCAAACCCTCTACCACTGGATTGAATCAAACCATGCACTTGGAACCCTCCAGTTAGGTGAGCCCACCTGGATCGCAGAAAAGACCGGAATTCCAGTACTTTCCAACATCAGATCACGTGATGTGGCAGCTGGCGGACATGGCGCACCTCTTGTCAGCCTTATTGATCAAATGATGTTTGGTGATTACCCAGAGCCGGTTGGGGCTTTGAACTTAGGTGGAATTTCAAATATAACGGTAACTGGTAGAGGTATGGTTCCGATTGCATATGACATTGGACCAGCAAATGGTTTGATGGATGCAGCACTACAGGCTCATTCCAATGGTGCAATTAAATTTGATAAAGATTCCAAGATAGCCTTACAGGGACAGGTAAATCAGAAAGTTCTTTCCGAGATGTTGCAAGAGCCTTACTATCAAGCCCCGGCACCTAAGTCCACCGGTAAAGAGCTATTCCATCTGCCTTATGTCAAACAATACTTTGGTGATATTTCAACTTGGAACATCTCAGAGGTAGTTCGTACCCTTCTAGAGTTGACTGTTGAGACAGTTGCAATTGAAGTTGAAAGATTTAATTTAAAGAATTTATATGTTCATGGCGGAGGTTCAGCAAACCCGCTAATGATGGAAAGACTTTCTCAGCGCTTGCCACATTGCCGAGTACAACCCATCTCAGTTTTAGGCTTAGATCCAAGACAAAAGGAAGCAGCAACCTTTGCCTTGATTGGTTACCTATCCTGGTTCGGATTACCCGGCGCGGTTCCATCATGTACTGGTGCCAGCGGCAATCGAGTTTTGGGATCATTTACACCTGGTGCAAAACCATTGCAATTGCCTGAGCCAAAACCAGAGGGAAATTACCGATTAGTAATTAGGTAAACTCCTTGAGCATTTTGACCTCATTTTCTTTCCAGCGTTCATCAACTCTTGATTCTCCAGTGAGCTGGAAGCCAAAACCTTGGTACAGGTTCCGAGCAATAGCGTTCTTCTCGAACACCCACAAACTCATTGATTTAAAGCCTTTTTCAGCGAGTTTTTCGGCAGCCTTGGTCAAGGAGGCTTTACCTAATCCTTTCCCGGAAACTTTTGGATCAACATATAGCGAGAACAAGTGGCCGAAGGCTGGGTCATCTTTATCTTCACCAATTCTAAATACCGAGGCAATCTTAGAATTCAAAATCCCAACAACTGTCTCTTTGCCATTGGGATCAACCAGAGATGGTCTCCATAAATCTGCGGATTTTTCCAGAGTCATTTCACCACGTACGTCGGCTGAAAGAAGATCTTTATATGAGATGTGCCAGCAGGCATGGAACAGCTCAGTAATGTCGCTTAAATCAGATAGCGAAGCGGTACGAAACTCCATATGATTAAAAATATCACGATTACTGAAAAATCCGTAAGTTTACGATCGCCTTTTGTTACAGCGCTGCGAAGTGTCAGCGCTTACCCAGTAATTCAGGTAGAGATTGAATTCAGCGATGGTCGCATCGGCGTCGGAGAATGCGTCGCTACACCACAAATATCGGGCGATACTCATGAGGTTATCTTGCAACAACTCCACTCGCCAACGGTTCAAGATTTGAATGAGATTAGCCCAGAGATAATTTCAAAGCTGGAGATATTCCCGAGTGCTAGAGCCGCACTTGATATGGCGTTATGGAATACCGAGATACATCCGAGTTGCTCTGTAGCTACTGATGTCACGATACCAATCTCAAACTTGACAGATTTAAAAGATATTATTCAAAAGAGAGTAACCGCTGGGTTT
>JAURMX010000035.1 GCA_030830475.1 Candidatus Nanopelagicales bacterium | reverse complement strand
GCATGTATAAAGCACGCCGCCAGCGTTCGTCCTGAGCCAGGATCAAACTCTCCATTGAATTTTGATTCAACGAGACGTTGATTCCGGCGAAAGACATAAACAACTGTCGTTTATTTATTGTCTTTGACCAATTGATTTTTATACAAAGGATTCGACGGGCATGGCAATAAAGCCATACCTCATCGAGGTAATTGGCATTGACTTATGGCACGCTGTTGAGTTCTCAAGGTACGGGTGCGCTCCGATTCCGGGCCTTACAGCCGTTGGCAGGGCACAACCAGTCTGCCCTTACGGGCAGAAGGAGAAACCTAGACCCCTTTTTCCCTACGGTCAAATCGCCCTCACGACTACCTTTCGATAGACACGCAAGCGCTCAAAAACCTTGAAAAATAAGGGTTTTTAGCTTCTTTTGGGAAGTTTTCTCGGTACTCGGCCTGGTGTTGAAGTCCGATTTCGCAACGAGAGGGCAAAGGATAGCCCCAGGCCCTATGCGAAGCAAATCCGTTAAATCAGCGAAAATCGCTAGGAATCCACCTCAACCGCGGCTAGATCTCTTTTGCCTTTTCGCAAAACCATAAATCTGCCATGTAACAAATCGCTTTGTTGAGGTTTGAAATCCTCTCCAGAAATCTTTTCGTTGTTTAAATAAGCGCCACCCTCTTTTACAACTCTTCGCGCAGCTGATTTGGAATCAACAACTCCTGCGGCGCAAAGTAAATCAACCCAAGTTGGAAACTCCTGGCCACTAGTTAGAGATGTACGTGGCAACTCCTTCAACGCTGACTCTAAAGTCGCTTCATCAAGCTCTCTTATCTCTGATTGTCCAAAAAGAGCACGAGCAGCATTCTCCACTTTCAATGTTTGATCTTCGCCATGTATTAGTGAAGTTACTTCATGAGCCAGAGCGCGATGAGCCTCTCTTGCCCCTGGGTTGATGCGCAAAGATTCGAACAGAGACTCCAACTCTTCATGTGATTTGAAGGAGAAGGTGCGCAATAGTTGCTCTACATCACGATCATCAGAGTTCAAGAAGAACTGGAAGAAGGCGTAAGGAGAGGTCATGTTTGCATCGAGCCAGATTGAACCATCAGCGGTTTTACCAAACTTAGTTCCGTCGGCCTTTGCAAGTAGTGGAATTGTTAAAGCATGCGCCGATTTGCTCTCTACGCGTCGAATCAGATCAACTCCAGCGACAATATTTCCCCATTGATCACTACCGCCTATTTGCAAATGGCAATCATGTCGTCGATTTAACTCAAGGAAATCAAAAGCCTGCAATACTTGATAAGAAAACTCGGTGTATGAAATTCCACCAGCTTCTAAACGCGCAGAAACCGATTCGCGTGCCAACATTTGATTAACACTGAAATGCTTTCCAACATCTCTTAAGAATTGAATCGCTGATACCGGCGCGGTCCAATCCAAGTTATTAGCCATAATCGCTGGATTTGAGCCGGAAAAATCGAGAAAGCCTTCTAGTTGTTTCCTAATCTTTCCAACCCAATCATTTACAACTTCAACCTCATTTAAAGTTCGTTCCGAATTGCGTCCACTAGGGTCGCCAACCAAGCCGGTGGCTCCCCCGACAAGGGCAATTGGTTTATGTCCCGCCAATTGAAAGCGGCGTAATACCGTCAAAGCGACCAGGTTTCCAATGTGCAAGCTTGGTGCGGTTGGGTCAAAACCTAGGTAGAGCGATCGAGAGCCGCCATCAAGGTATTTAGCTAGTTCCCCTTGATCAGTTGTCTGCGCGATTGATTTACGCCACTGCAGATCTTCAAGTAAAGCGCTGGTCATTGGGACATCATGCCTGAAAAACGCTCCCGCTCGTTGGAACTCCAGGCTAGGTCTTTTTTGAGAGCATCCTCTAAATTGGAAATTTGGATCTTTACGCTGGCGGGGCTTGCTGAGTTTTTCGCGGTACGGCCTTTAACAGCACCTTCTAACTCCAATGCACTTCGAACTGAAGGGTTCAATTTTGGATGCGCATTGAGTAACTCTTGGTCGCTCAGTTCATGCAAAGCAATACCACGAACTTCACACATCTTTACGCAAGCGCCAGCAGCTTCATGAGCCTCTGAAAATGGCACACCCTGCTTCACTAAATAATCTGCAATTTCAGTCGCCAACGAGAATCCGAGTGGAGCGGCCGTCTTCATCTTTGCACGATTAAATTTGGTAGTGGCGATCATGCCTGTTACGGGTGGAATGAGCAGAAGCAAATTCTCAACTGAATCAAAAACGTACTCTTTATCCTCTTGTAAATCCCGGTTGTATGCAAATGGCATCCCTTTTAGAACTGCCAACAAGCCGGTTAGATTTCCAATGAATCGACCTGCCTTACCACGTGCCAATTCAGCAACATCTGGATTTTTCTTCTGCGGCATTATTGAGGAACCGGTAGCAAAAGCATCATCTATCTCCGCCCAGCCAAATTCAGTGCTACTTAAAAGGCACCACTCCTCCCCTATTCGTGAGAGATGGATGCCAATGGTCGCCATGATGAATAGTGCCTCGGCAGCAAAATCTCGATCAGAAACCGCATCAATACTGTTGGCGACAATCCCAGCAAATCCAAGGTTCTTCGCAGACTCCTCAGGAGTTAGAGGTAGAGATGATCCAGCCAACGCTCCAGCTCCAAGTGGTGAGAAATTACTTCTAGCTAACCAATCCTTTATTCGAGAAATGTCGCGCACTAAGGCGTGTGCATGCTTGGCTATCTCGTGAGCAAAAGAGATGGGCTGAGCATGTTGCAAATGGGTAAATCCCGGTGCGATATCTTCAACATACTCTTGTGCAAGCTTAATAATCGCTTCCTCTAATTTTATTAGCTCTCCTGACAGCTCAATCATGTGATCAATCAGGTACAAACGAAAATCTGTGGCTACCTGGTCATTTCTTGATCTACCAGCTCTGATTGCTCCGCCCAAATCGCCAATCTTTTCCTTTAAACCTCTCTCCAAAGCAGAATGAACATCCTCATCCTCAGGTAATGGAGCAAAAAATCCATTTTTAACTTCAACCTGCAGTTGTTTAATAGCTTTTCTTAGTTGAGCTGCTAAATCAACTGTGATGATGCCGTTTTTCTCTAAAACTTCAGTATGGGCCAAAGAGCTGCGCAGATCATAAGGTGCCAGCCGCCAATCAAAATGGACACTGCGAGAAAGATTGAAAACCGCATCATCGATTCCAGAGTTAAATCTGCCGCCCCAGAGAGTCATTTGCGTCTCGCTTTCCTAAGGTTTTCACTACCAGAGATATATTTCTTCAAATCTGAAATCAAATTCTTGCTTCCAGTGGCGGATCTGGAAACAACCAACACGGTGTCATCTCCAGCTATAGTGCCCAGAGCTGAAGAGAGATCCCCACTTGCTGTGGCACGATCAATCAAACTAGCCAATAGTTGAGCCCCTCCTGGTGGGGTCTTCACGACCACCAGGTTGCCACTTGCGGTGATATTTAAAATTAAATTCTCAGAAACTCGGCTACCGACCCCTGTCGGGGCAGTATTCGGATCTAAAATCAGATAGCGCATTCGGCCTTGATCATCTTTGCCTCTTACTGCGCCCACCAATTCCAAATCCCTACTAGCGGTTGCTTGAGTTACCTCTATGCCTTCATCCGCCAATAGCTCAACTAAATCGCCTTGGGAGTGAACCAAGCCTTTTGAAACATAAGAAACAACAAGAGCCCTTCTTGCATTTGATGAAATCGCTGCCCGTTTAGCCATGGAAGACCTCCTCGCATACATCATTAAAGGCGGTCACGAATTTCATAATCTGTGATTCAGTTACGATGAATGCTGGAGCAATACGAATCACATTCTCACTGGCTGGATTTGTCAGGAAACCCCTTTGTTGCATCTTCTCTGAAACACTTTTTGCCTCATTCGATTTCAAGACAATGCCAATCAATAGACCCTTCCCACGGACCTCTGTTACTCCAACGATTGGTGATATGAGGTTTCTAATTAGCGCGCCTTTCACCTTATTGAGTTGAAGGTGATTTCCGACTCGAATTTGTGCAATTACCGCCAACGCCGCAGAACAACTAATTGGATTGCCCCCGAAAGTGGTTCCGTGCATACCAGGTTGCAGAAGTTCCGCACTCTTGCCTAGAGCGATCATCGCTCCTAGAGGTAGCCCTCCTCCAACTCCCTTTGCGATAGTAATGACATCAGGTTTAATGCCTTCATCTTCATATCCAAACCAACAACCAGTCCTACCCATTCCAGTTTGAACCGCATCAATAACCAGTAATGCTCCCTTGGAATCACAGATCTCCCGAGCAGCTTTTAGATATCCGGATGGTGGAACTACTACTCCAGCCTCTCCCATTATTGGCTCCAAAATCACCATTGCAGTTCTCTTCGAAACTGCCCGTTTTAGAGCTTTAATATCACCGTAATCAACATGCTTGATGTTTCGAAGCAAGGGTTTAAATGGATTTCGTTTTGTCGGCTGTCCAGTTAATGAAAGTGCTCCCATAGTTCTGCCGTGAAAAGCGCCTTTTGCAGCCACTAAACCAGTTCGCCCAGTCAGTCTAGATAATTTCAAAGCGGCCTCATTAGCCTCTGCGCCCGAATTGCAAAAGAAAACACGTGCTTCATCAGAGCCGGTCATATGGATTAACTGTTCCGCCAAATCCATTCCTGGAGCATGAGCGTAGAAGTTGCTGACATGGGAGAGCTTCTTGGATTGCTCCGTGATTGCTTTAACAACCTTTGGGTTGCCATGCCCCATGATGTTGGTGGCGATCCCACCCAGAAAATCCAAATATTTCAACCCATTGTTATCCCAGACCTCTAAACCTTTGCCATGTTCTAGCTGCAGGTTTGGAATTCCATAATTGAGTTGCATTGTTTTTTGCCAACGTGTTTGTAGATCAATTGCAGATCTTTTTGCCCGTTTTTTTATGGATGTACCCATGTACCACCTTCTCCATTCAGAGCTGACACAAAAGCCTGAATAGATTTTCCATCAATTACCCTGCTAGCAAACGCCCCAGCCTCAATCGCCTTTATCGCAGCCTCAACTTTTGGAATCATACCCTCTGTAAATGAAATCTCTTTGAGCTCTGAAACCCCAATAGAATCAATCAAAGAGTTTTGATCTGGCCAATTGACGTAAATTCCTGGAACATCAGTCAAGAAAAGCATTTGTGAAGCACGTAAAGCACCGGCAATAGCTCCTGCAGCTAGATCAGCATTTACATTTAGTGCATTGCCACTTGCATCATTTGCAACCGGAGCGACAACTGGCAAGTAACCCATATCCAAAAGGTCGTGAAGTAATTTTGGATTCACCTTATTAACTACGCCAACGAGACCCAGTTTTTCTTTATCCTTGTAATCAACCTCCAACAGCCCTGTGTCACTTCCAGTAATTCCAACCGCGGGTAATCCAGCTTTTATTAGAGATCTAACTACCGACCTTAGTACGGTACCTGTCAGCACCATCTCGACTACCTTCATAGTTTCCGAATCGGTATATCGGAAACCATTAATCATCTTCTTCTCGATGTTACGTACTTTTAGCTCTTGATCTATCTGGGGTCCGCCACCATGAACAATTACAAACCTCTCCCCTGCTTTAAAGCGAAGAGCCAATTCCCTCATCCAATCAGCCGAGTTTTCGCCCATGGCATGGCCGCCGAATTTGATAACTATCATGTTGCGTACGCTGAATTCTCGTGCACATAATCCGCGGTTAGGTCATTAGTCCAAATCGTCGCCAATTGTGTCCCCATGTGTAAATCAATCTCAATTTCAATTAACTCATTGGATAAATTAACTAAAGCACGGTCCTCACCTGGTGCACTGGCCCGACAAACTTGAACTCCATTTAAACTGACATCAATATTGAAAGGATCCATGACCGCATTAGTGGTTCCAATCGCCGCTAATACCCGACCCCAGTTTGGATCTTCACCATGCAGCGCACATTTCAGTAAATTATTTCGAGCACAAGCTCTTCCAATTTCCACCGCATCCCGCTCTGACTTCGCATTTATAGTAGTAATTGAAATTATCTTGGAATGGCCTTCGGCATCTGCAATGAGTTGCTTTGCCAAATCCTGCGTTAATTGAGTTAAGCAATCTAACAGCTCTGCTTTACTCAATGAAACACCAGATGCGCCCGAAGCCATGAAAAGAACGGTGTCATTTGTTGATGTGCAGCCATCAGAATCAATTCGATTGAAGCTTTTCTCTACCGCCTCTGCGAAACATTGTTTAGCTTCTACCTCATTTACTACTGCATCAGTCATTACAACTGAAAGCATTGTGGCTAGGGCGGGGGCTAACATTCCAGCTCCTTTTGCAACCCCGGCAAACTGCACCTGATTTAGATTAAATGTGGAAATTTTTGGTTTCGAATCAGTTGTCATAATCGCTTCTGCGACAGCTTGAAGTGAATCTACTTTTAACTCCTGACTTGCTTTTTGCACACCCAAAGAAATATTTTCCATAGGCAGACGAACTCCGATTAAACCTGTTGAGCAAACAACCGTGTCGCTAGCCGAAATACCGTTTAACTCCGCCACCAGCTCTGCTGTTTTATGTGTGTCGGCAAAGCCTTCTGGGCCGGTGCACGCATTTGCGCCCCCGCTATTCAGAACCACTGCACTTACCGCTCCATCCTTAACAACTTGACGGCTCCAAACTACGGGTGCTGCAACTACCTGGTTAGAGGTGAAAACGGCTGTGCCAAATTTCTGCGGACCATTATTGAGTATGAGTGCCAAATCTTTAGCTCCCGAGGATTTAATCCCAGCTGCTACACCCGCCCCAATAAATCCTTTTGGCAGAACAAATGATTCTGAGCTCATTGTCCGATTCCCGTACTGCTTAATCCAGCAGCTTCTTCGATACCGCACATCAAATTAGCATTTTGAATCGCTTGGCCAGCGGCGCCTTTGCCTAAATTATCAATAGCAACTGAGATTAGAAGTCGAGAGGTATGAGAATCGACTGCCACCTGTAAATGAACACCATTAGATCCAATTAATGATGAAGTCTCCGGCATTCTTGCCTCATTCAATAGGTGAACAAAACTCTCTTTTTCATAAAAACTTGAATACAGCTCCCTAGCTTGTCCTTCATCCATGTTTGTTTTCATGGTGACGGTAGCCAAAATTCCTCTTGGCATTGGAGCCAACATTGGATTGAAGGAGAGTTTTACTTTACTTGGACTGAAGCTTTGTAGGCTCTCCTCGATTTCGGGTGTATGTTGGTGAACTCCACCAAATTTGTATGAGCTCATCGAGTTCATAACCTCGCTAGCGCTGAGGTTGATCTTTGCTGATCTACCCGCGCCCGTCGTTCCGCTTGCAGCAACTACCACAATATCCTCAGCAATAACCGCGCCGCTTTGCACAGCAGGAACGGCCGCTAGTGCAATGGCGGTGGCATAACAACCAGGGTTGGCTACCCGATTAGAGTTTGAAATCAGATCTCTTCTGTTAGGCAACTCCGGAAGACCGTAGACCCAAGTTCCGGCGTGATCAATGTGGTAGTACTTTTTCCAAGAATCTGCACTCTTTAACCTGAAATCAGCTCCGAGATCGACAATATTCACTGAACTGGATACATCTTCCACTAACTTGGCTGATTCACCGTGTGGCAGAGCGAGAAAAACTAGGTCGCACTTATTGATTTCTTTGAAATCAGTATGCGAAAATCTTTGATCTGAATAACTAACCAAGTGGGAGTGGATATCTGTAATTAACTCCCCTGCGTTGCTTCCCGCGGCAATGTATTGAACCTGGAATTTTGGATGAGATTCCAATAGTCGCAATAACTCTCCGCCGGCATAGCCACTTGCTCCAACCACCCCTATACGCACCATCTGAGCGTATCAAAGAACTGCATATTTATGCAAACTTATGCATATTTATGCAATTAGGTTCGAAGTACCGCCCTACAGGACTTGACCGCTTGCTCGCCCGCTGCGGTGCGAAGCGCGGAAACCTCATTAGAGGTAAGTGTCCGATCTGAAGCTCGGAACACCATAGTAAAAGCAAGCGATACCTGCTTCTCTCCTGGTTTCTGATATCGGTCAAACAATTGAATACTTTCTAGCAACTCACCGGCTCCTTGAACCAGCGCCTCTTTAACCTGTTGTGCGGAAACCTCCTGCGGAACAAACAAAGAGATGTCTTGAATCGCTGCCGGCAAAGTGACCACCGGAACAGCTTTAACAGGTTCTGTAAACGGTAATGCATCCATAACTAATGCAAAAGCAACAGTTCTATGAGGTAGGGCTAGTTCCGAAACTATTCTGGGATGAATTTCACCTGCGTGTGCCACAGCTTTGCCATTTACTTGAAACTCAGCACATCTGCCGGGGTGCCACGGTGCTAATTCAACGTTATGAACAGTGAATCTGTTTCCGGTTGATGAAATTAACTCTGAGACAACATTCAATGCATCGGTCCATTCGGCGCTTCGACCACTTCCCCACCATCCAGCTTGTTCGAAATCTCCAGCAATTACACCCGCAATATGCACAGCTTGTTTTGGAACACTTTCATAAATCTTTTTGACCTGTGCTGCGGTTGGCTTCTTGGCGGTCGGAATGTCGCCCGCTGGGGTCAATTTTTCGGTATTTCTAAAGACCAAACCAGTTTCAAATAACGCAATTGATTTCTCGCCGCGAGCTAAGTTTCGTGCCGCGGTCGCCAGAAGTCCGGGTGTCAAATGAGTCCGAAGAAATGGCATCTCTTCCGACATCGGGTTTGCAATACGGAAAGTTTTGGCGCGATCACCAGTGAAGGCAAACAACTCCATTTGTTTCGCGCTAACAAAGGGATAGTTGTGTACCTCCACCAACCCACGGGCAGCCAATTGCAAAGCCATACCTCGCTTGCGTTGCTGCATGGGCGTCAAGCCACTTATTCCACTCTTGGCCGGTTTCACATTAGGCAGGACAGAAGGAATGCGCTGGTAGCCAAAGTATCTGGCCACCTCCTCTGCAAAATCCGGCATATTGTTCAAATCTGGACGCCAACTTGGTATAGACGCAATCCACTTCTTACCTGATTTTCTTAATTTGCAACCTATTTTTGTGAGAGCCAGTTGCACCTCTTTATCTGTGTAGGAACAACCAAGAAGCTCTGAAATTTGAGAGGTGGAAAATGAAGCGGTGCGGTTCTTAATGGCAGTGGTCTTCTTGGAGGTGCCAATATATTTAGCTCCAGAGAGTTCAATAAGCAGCAAAGCTGCGCGCGCAGAGGCGGTTTCAGCGAGATCTGGATCTACCCCGCGTTCAAATCTCCTTGATGCTTCCGAACTTAGTATGTGACGTCGAGAATTTTGCGCCACAGCCATTGGGGTGAAATGCGCCGCCTCTAAAGCGATACCTGCTGTGAACTCCGAAACCTCGGAATCAAGACCTCCCATAGTTCCCGCAAGTGCCAGTACCTTCTTGTCATCAGCTATAACGAGATCCTCAGAATTCAGTTTTCTTTTGACGTTATCTAGCGTGACAAACTCTTTGTATTTTGCCGCTCTTTGAACCCGTAAAGATCCTTGAATCTTCGCAGCATCAAAAGCATGGAGCGGCTGACCTAGCTCCAACATTACATAATTTGTAATGTCAACAGCCAAGGAAATAGAGCGCATCCCGCATTGAACTAGGCGGTGAGCCATCCATTCAGGGGTTGGTCTTAGCGGATCTACATCAACAAGTGAACGTAGATAGATTCTGGAAGCTCCTGATGGGTCTGAAATCAAAGCTGGAATCGGCTTGCCACTTTTCTTTTTCTTCTCAAGTTTGGAGATTAATGCTTTGCTGTTTACATCTTTAAACTCGAGATTTAATGCCATTGCCAACTCGCGAGCCGCACCACGAATACTCATGGCATAGCCTCGATCTGGATTTACTGCGATATCAATAACGGGATCATCAACTCCCAGAATTGCTTTGGCATCAGCTCCTGGTTTGGCGTTCTTGGGGTCCAAAACCATGATGCCACTTTGGTCATCGCCTAATCCGAGTTCCCGGGCAGAGCAGATCATGCCATTGCTAGTTTTGCCATAGGTTTCTCTAACCGCAATGGAAAAACCACCGGGTAAGACAGCACCTGGCATCGCAACAACGACGAAATCTTTCTCCTTGAAGTTGGTTGCGCCACAAACTATGTAACGCAAACTCTTTTCACCACAATTTAAAGCTACATACCGAATTGGTTTCTTAAACTCAGTTAGCTCCTCTATTGAAACTACCTGACCAATTACTAAAGCTCCTTGGATGTTGTCAGCAGGATTCTCTACACCTTCAACCTCAAAACCTACTTTGACAAAGCCTTCAACAATTTGATCCAGCGATACTTTCTTTGGAAGGGTCACATATTCTGCAAGCCAGGAAAGTGGCAGTTTCATCGCGTACCCAATCCAAACTGTCGAGAGAATCGAACATCTCCCTCGACGATGTCATGCATATCTGTAATGCCATGACGCACCATTAACGTGCGTTCTAGTCCCATGCCAAATGCAAAACCGGAGTAAACCTCGGAATTAATTCCGCAGGCTTGAAGCACCTTTGGATTAACCATGCCGCAGCCACCCCACTCGACCCATCTACCGTTGTAGAAGAAATCAACTTCTGCGCTAGGTTCAGTAAAGGGGAAAAAAGATGGTCGGATACGGGTAGTCACATCGGGACCAAAAATCTTTGCTGCGAAATGATCCAAAGTTCCTTTTAGATGCGCCATGGTGATTCCTTTATCAACCACCAATCCTTCGACCTGATTAAAAACCGGGGTATGGGTTGCATCAAGTTCATCAGCTCTATAAGTGCGGCCCGGACAAATAACATAAATCGGTGGTTCATTTTCCAGCATGGTACGGACTTGAACTGGAGAGGTATGGGTACGCATTACTAAGCCCGAATCAACAGGTTCGATAAAGAAAGTGTCCTGCATTGTCCGAGCGGGATGATCAGCTGGAATATTTAACGCATCAAAGTTCAACCAGGAAGACTCTAACTCTGGTCCTTCTTGAACGGTATAACCCAAACCAACAAAGAGATCAGAGATTTCATGGCTTAAAATTGTTAGTGGATGCAGAGCGCCAACTGGTCTTCTTGCTGTTGGCAGAGTGACATCGACTCTTTCCTCTAGTAACACCCGAGAATCTCGCTCTGCGACTAGAAAACGTTCTCTCGCATCAAACCTTTGGTTAATGGTGGATCGAGCGGTTCCAATTAGTTTGCCTAGTTCGGCTCTTTGTTCACTCGGGGCCTGTCCCAAACTTTGATTGGCCCTGGCGATTGGAGAGCGATCTCCCACATGTGCAATCTTTACCTCTTTAAGTTCATCTAAAGAGGTGGCCTGATCGATAGCGGCCAGGGCCTGATTTTTTATAGCTTCAATTTCTTGATTCATAGAAGACACTTCGAAATCTTACTAATAAGAGAGCATAAATCGTGGCTATTTTCCGGCATCGCTTACGGCATACATAACTACCGCCGCGGCAGTAGCCAGATTCAGGCTCTCCACCCGCTCGGAGATCGAGATTCGCACCGCCCGAGCCCCAACCTCACTTATTAGCGAATGCGGTAATCCGCGAGCTTCATTTCCGAAAATCCATACAGTATTTGCGTCTCTTCCAGAAGTAACCGCTTCCTTTAATTCGACATTGCCTTGACCTTCTGCGGCAAAGATCTGGCAATTGTTTTGCTTTGAGAAACTCTGGAGTTGTGCTGTTGATACCTCTTCAAATACCGGGATTTGCCAAAGCGATCCTGATGTCGATCTCACAACCTTTGGTGAGTAAACACCCACGCTTTCAGGAGAGAAACAAACGGCATCAAAACCAAATGCATCTGCCGCTCTAACAACTGTCCCGGCATTTCCGGGATCTTGTATCTGCCAGAAATAGGCAATTTTCAATCGCTCTTTGTTGTTAAATTTAAAAGCTTCTAATCTGTTATCTGGAATTCTGGCGATGGCAAGTAGGCCTTGCGGAGTCACCGTATCGGTCATCGCCTTCATGACTTCGACAGATACCTCTACCAACTCTACGTTGTGCAATTGTTTGCCACTTAAACGATTCAAACCCTCTGCTGTGTAATACAAAGTTTCAACTTGATCAGCGGCGTTTTCTAATACCGATTCGATGTTCTGAAGACTTTCAATTACATAACAGCCAGATTCTTTCCTTGCTTTGGCTCCCCTAGAACCCAAAAGAGCCTTCACCGTCTCTACATGAGACGAATGAAGGCTCGTAATCATTCTTTAACTCGAGTTTATGAAATTGGGTTTATGAAACTTTTACGTTCTTGCGTGCTACCTCAACCAAGGCGGTAAATGCAGCTGGATCATTGGTCGCAAGATCGGAAAGTACGCGACGATCAACCTCAACTCCTGCAGCCTTTAGGCCTTGGATGAAACGGTTGTAGGTCATTCCATTTGCTCTGCTCGCTGCATTGATGCGAGTAATCCATAGCTGACGGAAATCGCCCTTCTTGTCCTTGCGATCGTTGAAAGCGTAGACCAGAGAGTGAGTAACCTGCTCCTTAGCCTTTGTGAATAGACGGGAGCGCTGTCCGCGATAACCGCTGGCACGCTCTAGGGTTGTGCGACGCTTCTTTGCTGCGTGAACACCACGTTTTACTCTTGCCATTTTCTATCCCCTTACTTCATTCCAAGCAAACGCTTTGCTGAGAAAGCGTTGCGATCATTTGCAGTCTGATCTTTAGATAGACGGCGAGTTAGGCGTGAAGATTTGCGCTCTAGGAGGTGACGCTTGCCAGCGCGCTCATGCACGATCTTTCCGCTTCCGGTGACGCGAAAAGTCTTCTTCGCTCCACTATGTGTTTTCATCTTTGGCATTATCTTCCTCCGTTTTTTCTGCTTTTAATTCTCTTCTGGTTTGGTCTTGGCGGCGCGTGCGCGCTTTGCCTCAGCCAATGCTTCGCTCTTCTTCTTTACCGGACCCAGCACCATAGTCATGCTGCGACCTTCACGCTTTGGAGCAAATTCAACGAATCCAGTTGTTGCTACATCCTCTGCTAGGCGTTGCAATAACTTGAACCCCATCTCTGGTCTAGTCTGTTCGCGTCCCTTAAATTGAACAGTTACCTTCACCTTGTCCCCGCCAAGTAAAAACTTTTCAATATGGTTCCTCTTGGTTTCGTAATCATGATTCTCAATCTTTAGGCCCATGCGAATCTCCTTGACCACAATGTGGGTCTGGTTCTGCCTGGCCTCGCGTGCCTTTTGCGCGATTTCGTACTTGTACTTTCCGAAATCCATGATTTTGCAAACTGGAGGGTTTGCCTCTGGCGCGATTTCTACGAGATCTAACCCGTATTCATCTGCCATGCGTAGCGCCTCATCAATAGATACAACGCCAACTTGTTCTCCAGATGCACCAATCAAACGAATCTCTGCAACGCGAATTCGATCATTGATACGTGGTTCTGCAGTGCTGATAAGTATTCCTTTCGACATCACACAGACATTTAAAACAGCAATGAAGGAAGTCAGCCGCATAAAAGACCCCCAAATGGGTTATTCTCTTGACCAGCTCGCTAAGACGCGAGGTAGGTGGGAGCGGCGAGCTCCACTTCATCTTGGTCTCTAGACCAATGGCCAGATACTACCGAGTCTTGAACAGGCCTCAAAATCAAGGTAGCCGATATGCGGCATTCCCGTGTGACACCTACTCTTTAGCCATGAAACGGGGCAAAGATGAGCAAGAGTTTCAGAGTATTACTCAAGCTAGCTCAGCCCTCTCCGAGGACCTGCCAGGGCGGCAAAAACGCTACTTCATTTCGATGATGGTTCGTACCGCATGTTTTTTGTTGGCAGTTTTTACGCCCAGTCCTTACAGATGGTTTTTTCTCGTCGGAGCGGTAGTTCTTCCTTACATCTCAGTGATTGTCGCTAATGGCGGCAGAGAAACGATCCGCGGCGAAGCAAAGTTGCTCAGTTCCAAGCGAGAAATCAAATAGCTTCATCAAGTGCGCAAGATACTTACAGCAACCGCTCTGGCCGTGGCGCTTATATATGGGTGCATTCAAGGAGCGCTATGGCAGTATGACCGCCATCAAGTAAGACATGATAAAAATTCAATAATTCTTGCTAACATCAATAAGCCGGCAATAACTGAATCTCAATTGATTAACCTTAATGATACAAAGAGAGCTTGGCGTGAAACAGAGATAACTGGAAGCTTTATCCCAACCAAAGAGATTTTGGTACGAAATAGATACCATGAAGGAAAGTATGGGTTTGGTGTAATTACGTTGTTTAAATCAGAGCAAGATAATTTTTTTTGGGTAGATAGAGGATGGGTTGTAGCGGGAAAAGATGCCACGACTCCTCCAATTACTATGCCAGTAACCGGGGATAAAGTAGAAATCCTAGCAAGGGTCCGTATTGCGAATATCGAGAATCAAATAGCTGGAAGTGTTTTCGCCGTTCCCAACGGGAAAGATGGCAAGCAGTTGGAGAAATGGAACGAGACCGGCTCGGTAACAACTCAAGATTTTTACTTAGATTTAATCTCGACCTCGAATTCGCAATTTGACCCTGAAGTTCCTTCAGCCTTGCCGGAGATTTCTGATGGACCACACTTGGCATACTCTCTCCAATGGTTGATTTTTGCCTTCTTGGTAGCGCTGGCTCTCTTTCTAGTTATTCGAGAGGAACGAAAAGCTCAAAGTGAGAAGCTTTGACGTTGATGCAGATCAAAGTAGATACCATTTTTAGCAAGTAGTTCATCGTGTCTTCCGCGCTCTTTGATTAGTCCATCATCGATTACCAAGATCTGGTCCGCGGCCCTGACCGTTGAAAGTCGATGTGCAATAACAATGCTGGTGCGCCCCTTTAGCGCAGTCGCTAGGGCTTGTTGAACGAGCGCCTCATTCTCCGAATCCAAATGGGCGGTTGCTTCATCTAGAACAACAATTCGCGGTGCTTTTAACAACAAGCGAGCGATTGCCAACCTTTGCTTTTCGCCGCCTGATAGACGGTGGCCGCGCTCCCCTACAACTGTGTCAAAGCGATTGGGTAAAGAGTTAACCAAATCCCAGATCTGTGCCGCTTCGCAAGCGCTCTGCATCTCCGCCTCAGTTGCATCAGATTTTGCGTATCTAAGATTTGCAGCGATCGAATCATGGAACATATGTGCATCTTGAGTCACGACTCCGATGGAATCCCGCAGCGATTGGAGTTGTAAATCCCGCAAATCAATACCATTTATCTTTATGGCCCCATCGGTAACATCATAAAGTCGGGCCAATAGTGAAGTAATCGTAGTTTTTCCGGCACCAGATGATCCAACTAAAGCTGTCATACTTCCAGCGGGCGCAACAAAGGAAATACCACGCAAGATTTCACCGCTTTGAACCAACTCTGGTTTTGCTACCGACTCTAAAGAGGCTAGCGAAATCTCTTCAGCTCGCGGATAAGAAAACTTTACCTCGCTAAACTCAATTTCTAGCGGGGTGCTAGGCAATGACTTTGCATCGGCCTTGTCTCTCACCATTGGAATTAGATCTAAAACTTCAAACACTCTTTCAAAGGAAACCAAGGCGGTCATAACATCGACTCGTACGTTGGAGAGTGCGGTTAATGGTCCATAAAGCCGAGCCAGAAGTGCTGTGATTGCCAATAGTGTTCCCAATGAGATGTTCTGATTAATGGCCAAATGTCCGCCAACACCATAGGCAAATGCGGTGGCTACCGCCGCAATAGAGGTCAATGCGATGAAAAACAATCGGTTTAGTAGCGCAATGGTTATTCCAATATCCGCTACTCGCCGCGCTCTACTTGAGAAGTATTGATTCTCTGCTTTGGGGTCACCGTATAGAGATACCAACAGAGCGCCTGACACATTGAAACGTTCTGTCATCGTGGCAGACATCTCAGCATTTAGATTAAAAGAATCTCGGGTTAACTTTTGCAGCCTTCGACCCACCCACTTGGTAGGAATCAAGAAAAGTGGCAACAACAACAATGAAACTACTGTGATCTGCCAGGAGAGAAAGAGCATGGTGGCAACTACCAAAGTAAGAGTCAAAATGTTACTGACTAATCCCGACAAAGTAGTTGTGAATGCTTGTTGCGCGCCAATCACATCGGAGTTGATTCGAGATATCAGCGCACCGGTTTGAGTTCTAGTAAAGAAGGCGATTGATTGTCGTTGTATATGCTGAAAGACCTGAGTCCGTAGATCGTAAATTAAGCCCTCACCAATACGCGCCGAGAACCATCTACCTATCATGCTGATCAAAGCATCTGCGATTGCTATTACACCCACTAAGAGCGCAAGCTGGGTAACGAGATTAGAGTCGCCGGGCACTACACCCTCATCAATTAAGCGCTTCAAAAGTAATGGCGTGGTTACTACCAGCAAGGCATCAATGATTACTGTTACTAGAAATAGTAAAAGGTTTTTCTTGTAAGGAAGTGCAAAGGAGGCAATTCGTTTTACTGTGCCTGGCTTTAGTTTCTGATCCTTAACCGATTGGTCTTGAGTTAAAGACCGGAAAGACATCCACAGCGCTTGTTGGGACATGAAATTACCCTAGTGCAAGCTGCAGTGATTGAGAGAATTGAGTTTGAACTAAACGGTAAAACCGATTGCCCTGAGTTGCTCACGGCCATCATCGGTAATCTTGTCGGGACCCCACGGTGGCATCCACACCCAGTTGATTTTCACATCAGAAACTAAATCTTGTAACACAGAGCGGGTTTGATCCTCAATTACATCCTGTAATGGGCATGCTGCAGAGGTAAGGGTCATATCAAGAACTGCGACATTGGTGTCATCTATTGAGATGTCATAAATGAGCCCGAGGTCAACAACATTAATACCTAACTCCGGATCGATTACATCCTTCATTGCCTCTGTTACATCCGCTAGTGATGTACTCATCTCTGCTCCTTTTTCACATTACTGGTTAAAGCCAGTGATTGAGATATTGCATCTTTGGTTGCCATCCATCCCAATAGCGCACATTTTACACGGGCAGGAAACTTTGCGACCCCTGCAAATGCCACTCCATCTTCAAGCACCGATTCATCTCCTAAATCGCTACCTTTACTTTGCAACATGGCCTGGAAAGTATCGATTATTGCTAGGGCGGCTGCGGAATCCTTGCCTTTTAGTAACTCAGAGACAACTGAGGTGCTGGCTTGAGATATTGAACAACCAACTCCATCCCAGGAAATCTCCGCAATGGTTCCATTAATCATCTTAAGGTTCAAAGTAATCTCATCACCGCAAGAGGTATTCACGTGATGAACTTGAACCGTCTGATTAGGAAGCAATCCCTTATTTTGAGGGCGCTTGTAATGCTCGAGAATTACCTCTTGATATAGGGAATCTAACTCCATCAGCGCCCCAAGAAATAATCTCTGGCGCGCTCTACGCCAGTAACTAGAGCCTCTACATCTGCTAAATCATTGTAAAGATAGAGCGAGGCCCTCGTGGTGGCAACAACCCTATATTTCTTCATCAAAGGCCAGGCGCAATGGTGGCCGGTCCTTACCGCAATCCCATATTGATCTAACGCCTGACCCAAATCATGCGGATGAATACCGTCTAGCGTGAAGGAAACAACTCCGCCACGTAACTCCATATCAGTTGGACCAACAATTTTCAGTTGTGGAATCTGAGATAACCGCTCGATACAAGCTTTGGTGAGCTCCACTTCATGTTGATGAATCTTTTCCATACCGATTCTGTTGAGATAATCGACTGCAGCTCCTAGTCCGACAGCTTGCGCCATATTCGGCACTCCAGCTTCAAATCTCTTCGGGGCTGGAAGATATGAAGCGCTCTCCATAGTCACGGTTTCGATCATCGAACCACCGGTCAAAAACGGTGGCATTTCATCAAGTAACTCCTGTTTGCCCCAAAGAACCCCTACCCCGGTTGGGCCCAGCATCTTGTGCCCTGAAAATGCGATGAAATCTACATCCAACTCTTTTACATCAACAGCGTAATGTGGCACAGACTGGCAGGCATCTAATACAAACAATGCCCCGACATTTCGAACATACTTGGCAATCTCATTAATTGGATTGATTGTGCCGAGAACATTTGATTGATGAGTTAAAGCAACTACCTTAGTTTTTGCGTTAATTATTCTTTCGGCGTTTGACAAATCCAATCTGCCATCATCAGTCACCGACAACCACACTAACTCTGCGCCAGTTCTCTTTGCCAGCTCCTGCCATGGAATGAGATTGGCATGATGTTCCATCTCTGAAACTACGATTCGATCCCCTGCTTTGATGTGGAATTTAGTGCCCAGGTCTGCATTTCCAAAGGAGTAGGCAACTAAGTTGATGCTTTCTGTTGCAGATTTTGTAAAGACAACCTCATCAACCTTTGCGCCAATAAAGGCAGCTACTTTTCCTCGAGCTGCCTCAAATATTTCGGTGGCTTCCTCAGCTAATTGGTGCGCTCCTCTATGGGCCGCGGCATTATGTTGGGTATAGAACTCACGCTCCGCATCCAGAACCGATATGGGTTTTTGAGAGGTTGCGCCACTATCAAGATAAACCAAGCGATTGTTTCCGCGGATTAGGCGCTTCAAGATAGGAAAATCCGCCTGCACCGCAGAAACATCGAAATGGCTCACAATTATTAAAGATTACGCCTTGACGTACTCTGCGTAACCCTTCTCCTCTAACCTCTCGGCCAACTCTGGTCCGCCCTCTTCCACAATCTTTCCACCGGCGAAGACATGAACAAAATCAGGCTTGATGTAACGCAGGATTCTTGTGTAGTGGGTAATCAGCATAATTCCCAAGTTTTGTTCTGACTTAACTCGGTTTACACCTTCAGAAACAACACGCAGCGCATCAACATCCAAGCCGGAATCTGTTTCATCAAGTACAGCGATCTTTGGCTTGAGTAGCTCCATCTGCAGAATTTCATGACGCTTCTTCTCGCCACCAGAAAAACCTTCATTCACACTGCGCTCTGAGAAAGCAGGATCCATCGCCAACTTTGACATCGCTTCCTTTACCTCTGTAACCCAGGTGCGGACCTTGGGTGCCTCACCACGCAAAGCGGTCGCAGCGGTACGAAGGAAGTTCGCAACTGAAACACCTGGAACCTCTACCGGATACTGCATCGCAAGAAAGATTCCAGCCTTAGCTCTTTCATCAACGCTCATCTCTAGAACATCTGTGCCATCTAAAGTTACAGATCCACCGGTGATTGTGTACTTCGGATGACCAGCAATTGAATAGGCCAAAGTTGATTTTCCGGAACCATTTGGCCCCATGATGGCATGCACTTCACCGGAGTTGATAGTTAGGTCAACACCGCGAAGAATTTCTGTCATACCGGACTCTGTCTCTACTCCGACCTGTAGATTCTTAATTACAAGTTGTGACATGTTTTCGCTCCCGACCTTTACTTCGATGAAATCGTGACGGTATCTCCATCACGATGAACTGCAAATGTTTCTAGTGACTCAACCGCAGGTGGAGTCTTGGCCTCGCCGGTGCGAAGATCAAACTCTGCTCCATGCAGCCAGCATTCAATTTTGTAATTTGAAATGTCGCCCTCAGAAAGAGATGCTTCAGAGTGGGTGCACATATCCGATACGGCGAACACCTCATCACCTATACGGGCCACACAGACATCTTTATCCCCCAGCGCAACCTTTTGTGGCTTGCCTTCTGGAAGAGAGTCAAAACTAACCTGAATGTTGCTCAATTAAGCACCCACCTTTTCAAGTTGGGCATCAATCCGCGACATCAAACGCTCTTCGATAGCTTCATTGCCAATCCGGTTAATAATCTCAGTGAAAAAGCCACGGATTACCAGTCTTCTTGCATCTGCCATCGGAATTCCACGAGACATTAGATAAAACAACTGCTCATCATCAAAACGTCCGGTAGTGCTGGCATGTCCGGCGCCAACAATCTCTCCAGTTTCAATCTCAAGATTAGGAACTGAATCTGCTCGAGCACCATCGGTGAGCAATAGATTCTTATTCAATTCATAGGTATCTGTGCCTTCTGCGTTGCCACGGATAAATACATCACCAATCCAAACCGTCCGGGCTTGATCGCCAGCCAAAACACCCTTGTATGTCACTCGTGATTTGGCGTTCGGAATTCCGTGATCAACATGTACTCGATGCTCGAGATGCTGTCCATCAGTCGCAAAATAAAGACCCAATAACTCTGCACTGCCGCCTTGATCTGAGTATTCAACTGTTGGCAACAAGCGAACAAGTGATCCACCAATCGTTACAGTAATTGAGTTGAATGTTGCATCGCGTCCAACAATCGCATGATGACGTCCGAGATGGACTGCGTTAGCGCTCCACTCCTGAAGTGAGATAAAGGTTAGATTTGAACCGACCTCTAAGCGAAGTTCTATCTCTTCACCAATGGTTGCTTCCCCAGCGTTTTCAATGATTACGGTTGCTTTGGAGTGCGCTCCGGCGGTGATTACCGTTCTGGAGAACTCTCCACCGTTGCCCGCTTTTCTAGTAAGAATGATGGGTTCTGCAACAACCGCCTCCTGAGAGATTCGCAGATGGGTTACCTCAGATACATCAGCACGTACTCTCTGAATAACCGCATCATCGGTAGAGGATTTAGCTGGTAGATCAGCAGCTTTAATCCTGCTGATAGTAAATCCAGGACGTGCAGCTCCGATTAACTCGATAGAGATGCGATCTGCAATAGTGGTTGCAGGATCATGTAGCCCTGCGATGCGCTTCATCGGAGTAAAGCGCCACGCCTCTTCTCTTCCAGAAGGGGCTAAGTAGTTGGTAGGTAATGCTGACATTAACCAACCGCTCCTTCCATTTGTAGCTCAATTAGTCGGTTTAATTCCAAGGCATACTCCATGGGAAGCTCTCTCGCAATTGGCTCGATAAATCCGCGCACAATCATCGCCATCGCTTCATCTTCGGAAAGTCCACGGGACATCAAATAGAAAAGTTGATCATCGCTAATCTTGGAAACAGTTGCTTCATGACCCATTGAGACATCATCCTCGCGAACATCAACATATGGATATGTATCAGATCTAGAGATTGTGTCTACTAAAAGCGCGTCACACTTAACGGTGCTCTTGGAGTGATGAGCACCCTCTTGTACCTGAACCAAACCACGGTATGAGGTGCGGCCTCCACCTCGTGCAACTGATTTTGAGATGATAGTTGAAGATGTATAAGGAGCAGCGTGCACCATCTTTGCACCCGCATCTTGATGTTGTCCCTCTCCTGCAAAAGCAATGGAGAGAGTCTCGCCCTTGGCGTGTGGACCCATCATGAATACGGCTGGGTATTTCATAGTTACCTTGGAGCCGATGTTGCCATCGATCCATTCCATTGTTGCACCTTCCGCACAGGTAGCACGCTTGGTAACCAGGTTATAAACATTGTTAGACCAATTTTGAATTGTTGTGTAACGAACGCGGGCATTCTTGCGTACGATAATTTCAACAACTGCTGAGTGGAGTGAATCGGAGGAATAGATTGGCGCCGTGCAACCTTCAACATAATGAACATATGAACCTTCATCAGCGATGATCAGAGTTCTTTCAAACTGTCCCATGTTCTCTGTATTGATTCGGAAGTAAGCCTGAAGTGGAATCTCCACATGGACCCCTTTTGGCACATAAACAAAAGAGCCACCTGACCAAACCGCGGTGTTTAGAGCTGCAAACTTGTTATCCCCCACGGGAATTACAGAGCCAAAGTACTCTTTAAAAATATCCTCGTGCTCACGAAGGGCGGTATCAGTATCAAGAAATAGAACGCCCTGCTTCTCTAAATCCTCTCGGATAGAGTGGTAAACAACCTCTGATTCATATTGAGCAGCAACTCCTGCTACCAGGCGCTGCTTTTCCGCCTCCGGGATGCCGAGACGGTCATAAGTATTTTTAATATCTTCCGGCAACTCTTCCCATGTAGTAGCTTGTTTCTCTGTTGAGCGAACAAAGTATTTGATGGTGTCAAACTTGATATCAGATAGATCCGATCCCCAGTTCGGCAAAGGCTTCTTGTCAAAAAGCGCCAATCCTTTTAGCCGCAGATCCAACATCCATTGTGGTTCATTCTTTTTCGCGGAGATATCCTTAACAATATCCTCATTAAGTCCACGCTTAACATTGGCACCAGCTACATCCTTATCGGACCAGCCGTATTCATACTTGCCAATACCTTCAAGTTCTGGATGGGCGGTTTGACTCATCGCGTACTCAACTTTCTCTTGCTTATCGGTTTCTTATCGGATGTTTTCTTAGTTCCTATTTGGGGAATGAAGGTAGTGCATACCCCATCACCATGTGCGATGGTTGCCAACCTTTGCACATGTGTGCCGAGAATCTTAGAAAAAGCATTTGTTTCTTCTTCACACAACTGCGGAAACTCAGCCGCAACATGGGCGATCGGGCAATGATGTTGGCACAGCTCAACACCGATGCCATGGGCATGGGTGTTTGCCGCATATCCCTCATCACTTAAAAACTCAGCCAATCCATCAATAGGATTTTTCGATTTTGTGACATTTGGTAGCGAACGCTTAATGATTTCCTCTGCTCGATGCTTGGCAAACCCGGTAACTAAATGCTCTCCACTATTTGCTGCGATGTACTTGAGCGCGGATACCGCTAAATCATCATATGAATGTTCAAAGCGCTGCCGACCTTGATCGCTCATTACAAAAACCTTGGATGGTCTACCTCGGGTTCGTGCACTCCTTAAATGTGGCTCCCGTTCCTCAAGGATCCCATCGGCTACCAATTGATCTAGATGGCGGCGAATTCCGGCCGGGGTGAGCTGCAACTTTTCAGCCAACGCCACTGCGGTAGATGGCCCCGACTCCAGGATGGCGCGCGCGACCTGGTCGCGGGTCTTCATATCCTCAGGGGCGGCGGTTTTCACAACGGAATTGTTGCGTAATTCATGGCGCGACGCCACTTGAGAAAGCGGGCCTAGACATAGGCTCTGCCCGTGACAACAAGAATGGTTGGAGCCACAAACGCACTGCGACGTTTGGCCAACCTCATGGTTTTCACTCAATCCGCCATTGTCGTTACCGGAGGAGCTGTCCGCATAACTGGATCCGGCCTGGGATGTTCAACATGGCCAGAGTGCACACCAGGCTCATATACGCCAACTCCGGATCAACCCGAAGCTCCACTTCATGCATGGATTGAGTTTGGCAATCGACTTTTAACTTTCGTATTACTTTTAAATGCTTTGGCCTTAATGATCTCGATTTTGAGAAATCGCCGTAAAGATTTGCGAAAAATGGGCGGCTTTCAAATCATTGGGATTTTGGCTCAAGGTGTTCTTGGTGGCATAACAGTTCTAACTGGATTAAATCCGGCAACAGTAGCTGCTCATTTCTTACTCTCTATGGTTTTGATTGCCGGTGCCTTATCCCTAAGGCAACGAATTTATGAAAAGACCCCTAACTATTTTACTTTGATCCCAATCGTTAGAAGATTGATGGCTTTGCATCTATTTCTAACCTGCACTGTTCTGATTGTCGGAACCATTGTGACCGGTAGCGGACCTCACGCCGGAGATACAACCGCTGAACGTTTTAACCTTGATGCCAAAACTATGTCATGGATTCACGCCGACTTAGTAATTGCATTGATTGGGGTAACTGTTGCCTTACTGATTGCAGTTCGACTCGGCGAGAATGAAGCAACGAAGCGGATTGTAAATATGAAGGTGCAGATTTTCCTCGCTATTGCTCTAGCGCAAGGAGCTATTGGCTACCTGCAGTACTTCACAGGCTTGCCTGAAATTGTCGTCGGCATGCATTTGATTGGCGCAGTCTTAGTGTGGATTGCTGCCTGGAACCTAGTAATTCTGAGCAACCTAAAGGGCCGTAAATTAAATGCAGATTCCAGTCCAGCGCTAACTCGAGAGGGATGATTATGTATCCAACAAAAAAACCTTGGTCCGCTTTGGATGATCAAGCGGTTGCGGTGGCGCGAGCACTTTCAATGGATGCGGTTCAGAAGGTGGGCAACGGCCACCCAGGCACAGCAATGTCTTTAGCACCGGTTGCTTACACGCTTTTCCAGAGATTTCTCCGGCATGATCCGAAGGACCCAAATTGGATTGGCAGAGATCGATTTATTCTCTCTTGTGGCCACTCCTCATTGACCCTATATGTACAACTGCTATTTAGCGGATACGGTTTGTCATTAGATGATTTAAAAGCATTTCGCACTTGGGGTTCATTAACTCCAGGACATCCTGAGTATGGACACACCGCAGGTGTTGAAACAACTACCGGTCCGCTTGGACAAGGTGTAGCCAATGCTGTCGGGATGGCTATGGCGGCTCGTTATGAACGCGGATTACTTGATCCTGATGCCAAGTGGGGTGAATCTCCATTTGACCACAACATTTGGGTTATCTGTAGCGATGGAGATCTTCAAGAAGGTGTTAGTACTGAAGCATCTTCTTTAGCCGGAACACAACAACTTGGCAATCTAAAAGTTATTTATGACGACAACCGAATCTCCATTGAGGGAGATACCCATTATGCATTCACAGAGGATGTATCGGCACGATATCGATCATATGGCTGGGAGGTTTTCGAGGTCGCAGCCTTAAGCAATGGTGATGTCGATAGAGATGCGCTAGAGAAAGCAATGGAGAAATCACTTCAAATTACTGATAAGCCTGTCCTCATAAGATTGAAAACTGTTATTGCTTGGCCTGCGCCTAAAGCACGGAACACGGCCAAATCACATGGTTCGGCACTGGGCGCTGAAGAGGTTGCCGCTACAAAATCGGAGCTTGGTTTACCCGCCGAAGATTTCTATTATCCAGATGAGGTAAAGAATCATGTTGAAGAGATTGCACAGCGCGGAGGCGAATTAAGAAAGAGTTGGGAGGTTGGATTTTCCAATTGGGAAAAGGCCAATCCAACAAAGGCAGAGCTGCTTGAAAGATTGGTAAATAGATCTCTCCCCAAAGATTGGAACACCAACCTACCCACCTTTGGCAGCGATAAAGAGGTTTCAACCCGCAAAGCTTCAGGTGACTCCCTCAATGCATTGGCTGAGAAGCTTCCCGAACTTTTCGGCGGCTCATCAGATCTAGCAGAGAGCAACAACACCACAATTGAAGAGGGCGGCTCATTCTTGCCTGCTACCTCCAACATGAAGGGGGCCAACCCTTACGGGCGGGTTATTCATTTCGGTATTAGAGAACACGCTATGGGGTCAATCCTTAATGGGATGGCGTTACATGGTTTGGTTCGCCCCTTCGGCGGAACCTTCTTAGTTTTTAGTGATTACATGCGGGGCGCGGTTCGACTATCAGCGTTGATGAACCTGCCAGTCACTTATGTATGGAGCCATGACTCAATTGGACTAGGCGAAGATGGGCCAACCCATCAACCGGTAGAACACATCGCAGCATTGCGTGCTATTCCAAATTTAGAGGTTATTCGTCCGGCGGATGCAAATGAAGTTGTTTACTGCTGGCAGGAAATCATGAAACGTAATAAACCTGCGGGAATTCTGCTTTCTCGTCAAAACCTTCCGGTGATTGATCGCAACACCCATGCCGCTGCTTCAGAGGCAGCGCATGGCGCGTATGCACTAAACCAAGTAACAAATCCTGATGTTATTTTGATCGCCACCGGCTCAGAGGTTCACCTAACCTTAAAGGCAGCAGATTTGTTGAAGAGTGAGGGAATTCAAGCCCGCGTTGTTAGCGCTCCATGTCTTGAATGGTTCAACCAACAAGATGCAGTCTTCAAAGAAAAGGTATTACCCAAGCAGGTAAAAGCCCGCGTTAGCGTGGAGGCTGGCATTTCGCAGGGTTGGCGGGATTACATTGGCGATTGCGGCGTAGCTGTTTCGCTCGAGCACTTCGGCGCCTCCGCCTCGGCTGGAGTTTTGTTTAAAGAGTTTGGTTTTACTCCTGAGAAAATTGCAGCCGCTGCTAAACAAAGCATTTCAAACTCCAAGGATTAAAGGGCGCAAGATGCATCAGATTCTGCAACAAATCACTGAAGCGGGGACCTCGATCTGGCTAGATGATTTATCTAGAGAGCGGCTGGTTGTCGATGGTAAATCAAGAAATTTAGATGGTTTGATTAAGCAGGAGTCTGTTCTTGGCGTTACAACAAATCCAGCAATCTTTTCCTCGGCGATTGCCAACTCCTCTTTATATGCTGCAGATATAGCCAACTTGGCTAAGAAAGGTTTGGGCGCAGAGGAAATTATTAATGAGTTAACAACTGCTGATGTGGCTCAAGCATGTGACTTGTTTTTACCTATATACGAACGCACCAATGGCGTTGATGGAAGAGTAAGTATTGAGGTAGACCCTAGATTAGCCAGAGATACTGTAGGCACCATCAAACAAGCTAAAGAGCTTTGGGAAAAGGTGTCGCGCAACAATGTTTTGATCAAGGTGCCCGCCACCATTGAGGGTATCCCTGCCATTCGCGCCCTGATCTCTGAAGGAATCAGCGTTAATGTAACAATTATTTTCTCAGTTCCTCGCTATGTAGAGGTTTTGGAGGCTTTCATCTCAGGTCTCGAAGATCGCATGGCGAATAACCTTCCGGTTTCAGGCATCCATTCGGTGGCTTCGTTTTTCGTTAGTCGAGTAGATACCGATATTGATCCCAAGTTGAAAACACATCAAGATCCAGTCGCTCAAAATCTGTTGGGCAAAGCAGCTGTTGCTAATGCACGCTTGGCATATCAACACTTTGAAAATGTGCTCCATTCACCAAGATGGCAGAAGCTCGCGGCAGCCGGGGCACAAATCCAACGTCCACTTTGGGCTTCTACCGGGGTAAAAGACCCGGCGTATGACCCCACCCTTTATGTTTTAGAGTTAATCGCTCCATTAACGGTAAATACCATGCCAGAGCCAACACTTATTGCGGTTAGGGATAATGGAAGTTTTAAAGGCAACACCATCACCAACCGCTATCAAGATGCTGCGGATGTCATAAAGAAGGTTTCCTCTTTTGCTATCGATATCCAGGATGTGGCTAACCGTCTAGAGGTTGAGGGAATTGATAAATTCATCAAACCTTGGCTGGATCTCATTGCGACTGTAGAGACGGTTGCGGCAAAATGATTCAAATCAAGGGCTTCGCTGTTGGGCGAGAGCACTATCAAGATCTGAACCTGATCACGGAGAGATTGGCAAAAAAGGATTCCAGTATTTGGGGTTCAGCTGCTCAGGCCGAGGCCTCCATCAGGTTGAACTGGATAGATCTCCCCGAAAGTTCACGGGAATTACTCCCCTTATTGGATGCGTTATCCGCCTGGTCCCGCGAACTAAAACATGGAAATTTCGTTTTGTGCGGCATGGGTGGATCCTCGTTGGCGCCGGAGGTTATCGCAGCTACTTATCAGAAAAAGTTGACGGTCCTGGATTCCACAGATCCAGAACATGTCAGTGAGGTTTTGAATCAGGATTTGAGTAACACCTGTTTCATCATCGGATCAAAATCTGGCTCCACAGTTGAAACCGCCTCCCAGAAGCTTGCAGCTGAACAGCAGTTGATAAAGCAGGGATTGAATCCAGTTAATCATCTAGTTGTTGTCACAGATCCCGGCTCTCCTTTAGACAAGGCGGCCAGAGAGAGTGGTTACCGCGTCATTAATGCAGATCCAAATGTTGGCGGAAGATTTAGCGCGCTGAGCGCCTTTGGTCTAACACCTGCAGCTCTGATCGGCGTAGATGTTTCCGTATTAATTGATGATGCTTACGCTGCCGCTTTAGAGTTCGCTAAACCAGATTCCAACGCGGTCAAGGTTGCTGCGGCTCTTGCTACTAAAAAGTTTGCCTACTTCGGCATTGCTAATAACTCTAAATCTTTGCCCGGATTGGGAGATTGGATTGAGCAGCTAATTGCTGAGTCCACCGGCAAGGATGAAAAAGGTGTTCTGCCAGTAGTAATTAACGCCTTTGCGAATCCCTTTTTCCCAGTAATTGGTTTTGATGGCATGGGCGAGCATGATGTGAGCGGATCTCTGGGCGAACAGTTCATTTTTTGGGAGTGGGTAACCGCTTTAACCAGTTATCTTTTACAGGTAGATCCTTTTAATCAGCCCAATGTCACCGAAGCGAAAGAGAAAACCTCTGCCCTGCTTTCAAGATGGTTTGGTTCAGGAACGGTGACAACTGATCCCGTATTTGCTACGGAAAATGTTGAGGTTTTCGCTGCGGCACAACATGGTTCATTAACTGAATACTTGGCAGAGTCGATTTCAAATGCTGCAGGTTATCTAGCGATTATGGCTTATTTGCACCGGGGCGTTGATGATGAAATTTCAGAGTTGCGAAATTTGATTGAGCAAGCCGCCAAGAAGCCAACTACCTTTGGTTGGGGCCCAAGATTCCTGCACTCCACTGGCCAGTTTCACAAAGGTGGACCAAAGTTGGGGTCCTTTATTCAGATCACCGGCCACACCAATTTGACTTGGCCAATTTTTGGCCAGAGCTATGGTTTTGAAACTTTGATTATGGCTCAGGCGCTTGGTGACAACGAAGCCTTGATCTCTAGAAATTTCCCAACCATCAGATTTCATCTAAAAAACCGTCAGATGGGAATCAGAGAGTTATTGCAAGCGGCGCGCAGCCTTTAATCTTCATCCTCGCCACGCAATTTTTTCAGAGCGGCTTCCAAAATCTTCTTTGATTCAGCCTCTGTGCGACGCTCTTTAACGTAAGCCAAGTGGGTTTTGTATGGCTCATTCTTTATCGGTGAGGGTGGATTGTTTTTATCGCGACCAGCAGGAAAACCACAACGTGGGCAATCCCATTCATCTGGAACTACAACAGTTCCATCCTCTGCAAATGATGGTTTGGTTTCATGGCCATTCAAGCACCAATATGAAACTCGGAAACGAGCAATAGCCTCGCCGCGTTCAGCCTCGCCCATTGGGCCAGCGCCGACACGGGAACCACGGATTGCGCTTCCACCAGCCATTTTTTCTCCTTAAGGTCTAACTGATTGATAATCTTATTTGGGAATTAAATTTTATTTTAGAACTAAACCAAGTGCTATTACCGTAGCAAACCAAATGCCGCCCACGACGATGGTAATGCGGTCCAAATTCTTCTCAACTACAGAGGATCCCCCATAGGTCGAGGACATTCCGCCACCAAATAGGTCTGACAACCCACTGCCCTTACCTTTGTGGAGCAAAACTAGAAGAATCATCAAGATGCTGGAGATCACCAGCAGAATTGATAGTGCTAAAGACACGACACGCTCCTTGTTGCTACCTAATAAATATCGGACATGGGATTTGTTTCCCGAAGAGGGCCAATACTACCCAATCCCCTCACCAATCACCGCATTGCCGGAACCAGCCCGATCAGCCTCTAGAGGACGCGATGGAATTTACAGATGCGGGCAAACTCCTCAGGGTCGAGGCTAGCTCCACCAACTAAAGCTCCATCGACATCTGGCTGCTTCATTATCTCCACGATATTCGCAGATTTAACAGAGCCTCCATAAAGGATTCGAGCATTCCCGGCAATCTCCTCGCTACCAATCTTTGCCAATTCAGTTCTAATAGCGCCACAAACCTCTTGAGCATCTTCCGGGGTTGCGGTCTTTCCAGTTCCAATAGCCCAAACCGGTTCATAAGCAAAGACAATCTTCTTTAACTCTGGCTTATGAAAACCCTTAAGACCTTCTCGAACTTGATTTAAAACATGCTGCACATGAGTACCGGATTCACGAATTGATAACTCTTCTCCGATGCAAAATATCGGAGTCATTTCATTTTCCAATACCGCTCTAATTTTCTTGTTGATTAGTTCATCACCTTCATTGTGAATTGCGCGCCGCTCAGAGTGGCCTACAACAACATAACTGCAATCCAATTTCTTCAACATGCTGCCAGAAATATCTCCAGTGAAGGCGCCTGACTTCTCTGGTGATACATCTTGAGCTCCGTATGAGAGTTTCAAACGATCTCCGTCTACTAAAGTTTGAACAGAGCGGATATCGGTAAATGGCGGAAGGACCACAACATCAACCGCATCAAAGTCACGATCCTCAAGAGAGTAAGCCAGCTTTTGTGTAACGGCGATTGCCTCCAGATGATTCAAGTTCATCTTCCAGTTACCTGCGATGAGTGGCTTTCGTGACATCTTCTCTCCTAATGTTGTGATACGGATTAAAGCAGTGCGGTTAACCCGGGAAGTTCTTTGCCCTCTAGATACTCTAGGGAAGCTCCACCACCGGTTGAAATGTATCCAAACTCATCATCTTTAAAGCCCAAGGCACGCACCGCTGCAGCAGAATCTCCACCGCCAACAACAGAAAGTCCACTTACTTGAGTTAAAGCCTGTGCCACCGCTTTGGTGCCAGCAGCAAAGTTTGAGAATTCGAAAACACCCATAGGTCCGTTCCAAAAGACGGTTTTGCAACTCTTAATTGCTGTAGAAAACGCCTCTGCGCTCTTGGGTCCAATATCCAAACCCATTTGATCCGCTGGAATTTCATCTACTGAAACAACCTTCGGAGATTCATTTGCAAAAGCAGGGGCAACCACAATATCGCTCGGCAAAAGAACCTCAACACCCAATTGTCTTGCTCTTTCGAGCAGCTCTTTTACTAATGGAATTGAATCAGTTTCGACTAAAGAGGTGCCGATTTCCTTACCTTGTGCGGCAAGGAATGTGAAAACCATCCCGCCACCAATAGCGAGCATATTTACCTTATCCAGCAGATTGCTGATAACTCCTATTTTGTCGGAAACCTTGGCGCCACCCAGAACTACTCCGTAAGGCCGCTCTGGCGATTGGGTAAGTTTCTTAAGAACCTCTACCTCTGCTGAGATTAGATTTCCCGCAGCATGAGGTAGATTTCTAGCGGCTTCATAAACCGATGCATGCTTGCGATGCACCGCGCCAAAACCATCACCTACATATACTTCAGCAAAGGCAGATAGCTTGCTGGCAAACACTGCTCGCTCTGATTCATCTTTGCTGGTTTCGGCCGCTTCATATCTGACATTTTCTAATAAAACCACTCCGCCGGGTTTCAACGCACGCACAGCATTGGCTGCGCTCTCTCCCACGACATCTGTTGCAAATACAACTGACCTTCCCAATAACTCCTCGAGCCGTTTAGCGACTGGAGCCAGTGATAGCTCTGGCTTTCTCTCGCCTTTAGGCCGACCCAGATGGGCCACGATTACCAGAGCTGCCCCCGCAGAGAGCAATGCATTAATTGTGGGCAACGATGCTCTAATTCGACCATCATCGGTAATTACTCGATTGCCTGATCCATCATCCTTCAATGGCACATTTAAATCACAGCGAAGCAGAACTGTCTTGTTGCTAACTTCGAGCGCAGCCAAACCCTTGATATCCGCGGTCATTGGAGAGAACCTAAAAAGATTTAAAGGCTCTTGCCGATGAATTTCATGAGATCAACGAGACGGTTTGAATAACCCCACTCATTGTCATACCAACCGGCAACCTTGGCTTGATTACCAATTACCTTTGTGATGCCACCGTCAAAGATGCAGGAGTGCGAATCGGTAACGATGTCGGTGGAAACAATTGGATCCTCTGTGTAATACAGGATTCCCTTTAGTGGACCTTCTGCCGCTTTCTTCATCACGGCATTGATCTCAGCAGCTGTAGTTTCCTTAGCTAGCTCAACTGTTAAGTCGGTTATTGATCCGGTTGGAGTAGGAACGCGCAAGGCATATCCATCCAACTTGCCCTTCAACTCAGGAAGAACCAATCCGATGGCCTTAGCGGCTCCGGTTGAAGTTGGGATGATGTTTGTTGCAGCAGCTCTGGCGCGACGTAGATCTTTGTGAGGGAAATCCAAAATTACTTGATCATTTGTATAAGCGTGAACGGTAGTCATAAAGCCACGCACAATGCCAAAGTTTTCATGCAAAACCTTTGCCATCGGCGCCAAGCAGTTTGTGGTACATGAAGCGTTGGAAATGATGTTGTGTTTTGCTGGGTCATATGCAGAATCATTCACACCCAATACCAATGTGACATCTTCATCTGTAGCAGGCGCAGAGATAACTACCTTCTTAGCTCCGCCCACCATGTGTTTTGCAGCATCAGATGCCTTTGTGAACCGACCAGTTGATTCAATTACGATGTCGGCGCCTACTGATCCCCACTGCAATGCCGCTGGATCCTTTTCAGCAAATACCTTGAACTTCTTGCCACCTACCGTAATTGAGCTGTCATCATGGGAAACCGGATGATTTAGTCGACCAAGAATGGAGTCGTACTTAAGAAGATGAGCCAAGGTTGCGATATCGGTTAGGTCATTAACGGCAACAATTTCGAAATCAGCATTTGATGCTAACGCGGCGCGAAAGAAGTTGCGTCCGATACGTCCAAAACCATTGATTCCTACTTTAACCACAGTAATCACGCTCCATGAGATGCACAGTAAAAGGCATCAATCGAAATTTATTGTTTGCCACGACCTTGTGGACTCGAGGCAAATACTATCAGTCGAGTTAATTAAGCAGGTCAGGCGAGAGCCCGGCCTCGGTATCTGGAATTCCCAGCTCCGCTGCACGCTTATCCGCCATCGCCAGCAATCTACGGATCCTTCCAGCGATAGCATCTTTGGTCATGGGTGGAGTTGAAAGAGAACCTAACTCCTCCAGACTGGCCTGCCCATGGGTAATCCGAAGTTGGCCCGCTTCACGAAGATGATCAGGAATCTCCTCGCCCAAAATCTCCATCGCGCGTTGCACACGCGCAGATGCAGCAACAGCTGCTCTTGCAGAACGGCGCAGGTTTGCATCATCAAAATTTGCCAAGCGATTAGCGGTGGCCCGCACCTCTCGGCGCATCCTTCTTTCCTCCCAGGCCATCACACTTTCATGTGCTCCAAGTCTGGTTAGTAGAACACCGATTGCATCACCATCGCGAATTACAACTCGATCAACCCCGCGAACCTCTCTCGCCTTTGCAGTGATATTCAAACGACGAGCCGCTCCAACTAAAGCAAGTGCCGCTTCTGGTCCAGGACAGGTAATCTCAAGAGCAGATGATCTGCCCGGTTCGGTCAGTGACCCATGCGCTAAAAATGCACCACGCCAAGCTGCTTCTGCATCACAGATTCCAGCTGAAACCACCTGTGGCGGCAATCCACGGACGGGACGACCATGAGAATCAACTAAACCAGTTTGTCTTGCTAACGCATCACCATCTTTTATAACACGTACTAAATATCGACTTCCTTTTCGTAATCCGCCAGCACTAATTACCGCTAAATCTGATTCATGACCGTAAATATCGGCAATATCTTTTCTAATTCTTCTCGCCGCCTGAGCGGTGTCTAACTCGATTTCAACCATAATTTTGCCCGCAGAAATATGCAGGCCGCCCGCAAATCTGAGAATTGCGGATACCTCTGCCTTGCGACAGCAAGGCTTTGAGATTGAGAGTCGACTTAACTCATCTTTTACTGAGGCGGTCATTGCCATGTGCGTTATCTAAGCATCTCCGAAGCAAAAATGTGGCTGAAAGCAGAAAATAATTTTGCAGGATCATGATGTTTGCTGCCTGGATTTAATGCCAGATCGGCCACAATAACCCGGCCACCCATATCCGCAACTAAATCCTCTAACTCATTTAACGCCCCATTTTGCTCGGCAATTGATCTATCTATCAAAGCAATCTCGCATTTAAGCCCTGGGGCAAATCTTTGCAGCACACGAAGATGCTCAGCTGGTGAATTGCCGGCGAACTCATCCCCTGAGTGAAAGTTTGATGCATCAAGATTTAAAATCAATACTTTCTTTGCCTTTGATTCCATCAGAGCGGTTAGTTGCTGCTTGACTAGAACGTGGGGCAAAACACTGGAAAACCATGATCCTGGTCCAATTGTTATGAAATCAGCTTCAGCAATCGCGCGCAACCCTTCTTTAGTGGCTGTTGGATTTTCAGGAATCAGTCTCAGCTCCTCCAATGCTCCTTTACTTACAGCGACCTCAGTTTGTCCACGAATAACATGTTGCCCTTCCCAATTTCTGAACACACCTTCTATATCAAGAGGCTCTAACGCCATCGGTAATACTCGACCAACAACCTTTAGAAGTTCGCCAACTCGATCCAACCCTTGTATCGGATCTCCATCTCTATCCCACAACGCCGTGAGTAATAGATTTCCTAATGCATGTCCATCTAAAGAACCATCGGAGGTGAATCGATACTGCATTATCTCCGCCCAATTACGACCCCATTCATCATCGCCACAAAGTGCGGCCAATGCCATACGTAAATCTCCAGGTGGTAAGGATTTGAACTCTTCCCGCAATCTGCCACTGGAACCACCATTGTCAGCAACTGTGACAATCGCTGTGATCTCAGAGGTTATTTTTCTTAGCGCGGATAAAGTCGCCGCCAAACCATGTCCGCCGCCAAATGCGACAACTTTGGTTTGAAAGGCATTTTCTGTCATTAGCGCTCGCGACCCAAATCTCTATGTATGGCATGGGCAGACACCGAGTGCTCGCTGTCTACTAAAGATCCATTAATTCTTTTTGCCAACTCCTCTGCGACAGCAACGCTGCGATGTTTTCCGCCAGTACATCCCACCGCAAGAGTTATGTACCTCTTGCCCTCACGCAGGTAACCACGGCTGATACTTTGAAACAATGCAACATATCGATCCAAAAACTCACCTACTGTGTCGGCGCCAAGCACCGCTTTACTTACTTCAGAATCCAATCCATTTTTCGGTCGCAACTCAGGGTCCCAGTGTGGATTCGGGATGAAGCGGCAATCCATAACTAGGTCGGCATCAACCGGCAATCCATATTTGTACCCAAAGGAAAGTACATTGACCTTCAAGGAGGCGCTAACGTCAGTTGAAAATAACTCAGAAATTTTCTTTTCAAGTTGATGCACATTTAGCTGAGCGGTGTCTACCACTAAATCTGCTCCAGAGCGCAGATCACGCAACTTCTCTCTTTCCCGCTCGATGCCATCAACGATTCGATCATTCCCTTGTAGAGGATGTGGTCTGCGAGATGATTCAAAACGTTGCACTAAAACCTCATCGGAAGCATCAACAAAGATTATTTTGCGGGCAATTGCACGTTCTGCTAAATCGGCCAGAGAGCGGTTTAGATCATCAAATAGCTGTCTGCCTCTTACATCAATTACCACCGCTATTTTGTCAGCGGTTCTTTCAGTAGTTTCGAAAACCGAACTTAGTAATGATGGTGGCAAATTATCTATTACATACCAGCCATGGTCCTCCATGGAGTGAGCAACCGTAGAACGACCCGCTCCGCTCATGCCAGTGATAATTACCATCTCACGGTTCATGGCTACATCCTCTACTACCTGTCAAGTATCTCTCCCGTAGCGGTATCAACATGGGTTTGTGATTCCACGGCAGAGAGGGCGTTTACTATCGATTCTGCTGTCTTAATTCCAATACCCGGAAGTTGCGCAATCTCCTCAAGTGTTGCCTTCTTAAGTGCCGCCACCGATCCAAAGTGATCTAGTAGCGCTTGACGGCGAACCTCACCCAGAGCTGGAATTTCATCAAGTAAAGACTCCACCATAAGGCGAGACCTCTTGGAGCGATGGAAGGTAATTGCAAATCGGTGCGCTTCATCTCTGACTCTTTGTACTAAATAAAGCGCTTCGCTATGACGTGGCAAGATTACGGGATAGCTTTGATCTGGAAACCAAATCTCTTCCAGTCTTTTAGCTAATCCCACTAAAGTTATATCGGTTATTCCAAGTTCTGCGAAGGCTCGAGCTGCAGCATTTACCTGCCCCCTGCCACCATCAACAATTACCAGCTGGGGCGGATAAGCAAACTTAGGCCGTTCGCCACCACTTAACTCAATCTCCGTTAAATCTAAATCCTTCTCCGCCAGATATCTTTTAAATCTACGGGTGATGACATGATGCATGGCGCGGGTATCATCAAATTTCTGTTGATCATCTATACCAAATCTGCGGTACTCGCTCTTTTTTGATTGCCCATCCTCGAATACCACCATTGAGGCCACTACTGAAGTGCCTTGAATATTAGAGATATCAAAACATTCAATGCGCAGGGGAAGTTCATCCATTCCTAGAGCATTTGCTAGATCCTCTAAAGCCCGCCCGCTAACTGCAGCATCATTTGACCGTTTGCTAAGGAATTGAACTAGAGAGTGATGAGCATTGCGCTTTACCGTATCGAGCAACTCAGATTTCTCGCCCCGTTCTGGCCTTCTGACAATCACTCGGTGGGAGAAAGCATTTGAAAGAAACTCTGATAATCCATCACCATCTACCTCTAAATTAACCAGCACCTCTTTTGCCGGTTCAAACTCGCTGTAGATCTGATTCAATGTGACATCGAGTAACTGAGTATCCTCTGGAATGTTCGCCAGATCGATTACCCAAGATTTGGTGCCAATAACTCGTCCTTCTCTGACTCTAAAAATCGATGCCGCAGCGTGGGTTATATCCTGATGAAAGGCAACGAAATCAGAGTTAATAGAGTCTGAGATTGCCGCATCTGTTGACTCTGAGGCACGTTCAAGTGCGGCTAGCTGATCTCTTAACTTTCCCGCCTTTTCAAACTCTTCTACAGCTGACGCGGCCTGCATTTCTCTTCTCAACTCTTCTGTAATGTCGGCAGAACCTTTGGACATGAACTCCAATAATCGATCTGCTAACTCTTTATGCTCTGAAGTTGACACGCGTTGCACACATGGTGCGGAACATTTTCCAATATCGCCCAATAGACAGGGACGGTTAACACGTTTTGCTCTTTCAAAGTTGTTGTTAGAGCAGGAGCGCACAGGGAAAAGCTTGAGCAATACATCAAAAGTGGTTCGTAGCGCCCAGGCGTGAGCAAAGGGACCAAAGTAAACAACGCCCTTTCGCTTGGAACGTCTAGTGATAAATATTCTGGGGAACTCCTCATCAATAGTGATAGCCAAATATGGATAGGACTTATCATCCTTAAACTGCACATTGAAGGACGGGTCAAACTCTTTAATCCAGGTAAATTCAAGTTGCAGCGCCTCTACCTCGGTGCGTACTACTGTCCAATCCACACGATTAGCTGCGTTAACCATTCGCGTGGTCTTCTCACCCAGATTCTTTTGAAAGTAGGAGTTGAGGCGGTTCTTTAAAGACCTAGCCTTACCGACATAGATAACCTGATTTGCCTCATTGAAAAAGCGATAAACCCCAGGTTCATCTGGGATATTGCTAGGACGGTAAGAGGCGGGATCTGCCATAACTATTTCTTTAGCGCTTCAGCCAGAAACTTTCCGGTATAGCTACTTTTAACTTTAGCCACTACTTCTGGAGTGCCTTCTGCGACCAAAGTGCCACCGCCTGAACCGCCCTCTGGTCCAAGATCAATAATCCAGTCGGCACATTTGATTACATCCATGTTGTGCTCAATTACTACAACTGTATTTCCGGTATCCACTAGGCGCTGCAAGACCATTAGTAGTTTGCGGACATCTTCAAAATGTAGACCCGTGGTCGGCTCATCCAAGACATAAATAGTGCGTCCAGTCGAACGGCGTTGCAGCTCTGTAGCCAACTTAACACGTTGTGCCTCACCTCCCGATAAAGTCGGTGCAGATTGGCCAAGTCGAACATAACCTAAACCAACATCACAAAGTGTTTTTAGATAGCGATGAATCGCCGGAATCGATTCAAAGAAATCAGTTGCTTTTTCTATCGGCATATCTAGAACTTCAGCAATTGTTTTGCCCTTGTAATGAACCTCCAGCGTCTCTCGGTTATATCTAGCCCCATGACATACCTCGCAAGGCACATAAACATCCGGGAGGAAGTTCATTTCAATGGTGATGGTCCCGTCGCCAGCGCAATTTTCGCAACGTCCACCCTTCACATTGAATGAAAAACGACCTTGCTGGTATCCCCGAACCTTTGCCTCACTAGTCTCGGCAAATAGAGCGCGGATTTTGTCAAAGACCCCTGTGTAAGTAGCAGGATTCGAGCGCGGAGTTCGGCCGATTGGTGATTGGTCTACATGTACAACTTTGTCTAGGTGATCAACACCCGTAATTGTCCTGTGTCTTCCTGGAACTACCCGGGCCCCATTCAATTTATTGGCTAGCACCGAGTACAAAATGTCATTTACTAGAGTTGATTTACCAGAGCCGCTAACTCCAGTGACGGCAACAAAAACGCCTAATGGAATATTAACATCTAAGTTTTTTAAGTTATTTTCTCTGGCATCTTTTATGGTCAAAGAGCGTTTTGGATTTATCTCTCGGCGTGATTTAGGAATCGCGATTTCGCTTCGTCCCGATATATACGCACCAGTAATGGAGCGCTTCGAATTGACCAATGCTTGATAATCTCCGGAGACGACAATCTCTCCGCCGTGTTCACCGGCTCCTGGCCCAATATCTACAATCCAATCCGCGGTACGTATTGTCTCTTCATCATGCTCCACAACAATCAAAGTGTTACCAAGATCGCGTAGGTGAGTTAAGGTTTCAATCAATCTCTTGTTATCTCTTTGATGCAATCCAATGCTTGGTTCATCCAATACATACAAAACGCCTACTAGCCCTGAGCCAATTTGGGTAGCTAACCGAATGCGCTGCGCCTCTCCACCTGAGAGGGTGGCAGCAGGTCGTGCCAAAGTTAGGTACTCAAGCCCGACATCAAGAAGAAAACCTAGACGGGCGTGAACCTCCTTCATTACCCGCTCTGCAATTTTCGCCTCTCGCGCGGCTAACTTCAATCCCTTTAAGAATTTTGCGCAATCTTCAATAGAGAGCTCGCAGATTTCAGCGATATTTTTCTCACCTAAAGTTACTGCCAATACCTCTGGCTTCAATCGGGTTCCTTTACAAGCCGGACATGGGGTTTCCCGCATAAAAGCTTCATACTTTTCCCGACTGTAATCACTATCGGTCTCCGCATGTCTGCGTTCGATAAAGGGTTTAACCCCTTCGAAACCAGTTGAGTAGTTTCTAACCCGGCCATATCGGTTTTTGTACTTAACATGTACTTCGTACTCATAACCGTTGAGGATTGCATCCTTCGCCTTTTGAGAGAGTTTTACCCAAGGAGTCTTCAATGAGAACTTCACATCAGCGGCTAATGCCTCTAACAAATTAAGAAAGTAATCAGCTGATTGACCACCTGACCAAGGAGCGATTGCACCATCCTGGATTGAGAGTGAGTCATCTGGAATTACCAGCTCTTCATCAACCTCAAGCTTTGAACCTATACCTGTGCACTCTGGGCATGCGCCAAATGGCGAGTTAAAGGAGAAGGATCTGGGCTCCATCTCCTGAAATGACAGACCGCAATCATGACAGGCTAGAAGTTCGCTATAAGTTCGCTCCTTCTCCCCCGTCTTCACATCGACAAACTCCAAAGTCACAAGTCCGCTCGCCAACTTCAATGCTGTTTCAATTGAGTCTGTCAGCCTCTGCTTTCCTTCAGGCTTTGCGGTTAATCGATCAACCACCACCTCAATGGTGTGCTTTTCCTGTTTCTTTAATTTAGGTGGTTCAGATAGAGATACCGTCACCCCATCAACTCGGGCACGGGAATAACCTTGGGCGACTAAATCTTTGAATAGATCAACGAACTCACCTTTGCGGGCCCGAATCATCGGAGCTAAAACTTGAAACTTGGTTTCACTTGGAAGTTCGAGGATCTGATCAACAATATTTTGTGGCGTCTGTCTAGTGATTGCTTTTCCGCACTCAGGACAATGAGGTTTTCCGGCTCGAGCAAATAACAACCTTAAATAATCATAAACCTCAGTAATTGTTCCTACGGTTGAACGTGGATTTCTATTGGTTGACTTTTGATCAATCGAAACTGCGGGTGAAAGTCCCTCAATAAAATCAACATCCGGCTTATCCATCTGTCCCAAAAACTGCCGTGCGTAAGCTGATAGAGACTCGACATATCTTCTTTGCCCTTCAGCAAAGATGGTGTCAAAGGCCAACGAAGATTTACCTGAACCTGATAATCCGGTAAAGACAATCATGGCGTTGCGAGGTAAATCTAGTGACACATTCTTTAGATTGTGTTCGCGGGCGCCGCGTACGATCAAACGTTCCGCGCTCATTACATTCCCGCCTCTTCCATCGCTCTTAACTCTCGTTTTAACTCTTTAATTTCATCTCGGAGCCTTGCGGCAAGTTCAAATTGCAACTCAGCTGCGGCATTTCTCATCTGCTCAGTTAGAGAATCAATCAGGCCCAGTAGCTCGGTGCGAGGTAAGGCTACGAGGGATTTGGCATGTACGCCAACCGGGGTTTCAGTGACGGCGCGTCGCTTTGAACCGGCCAATAACGAATCTGTGTCATCACTTTCCTGTGCGATCAAATCTGTTAGGTCAGCGATCTTCTTGCGTAATGGTTGCGGATCGATTCCATGAGCGGTGTTATATGCCACCTGTTTTGCTCTGCGACGATTTGTCTCATCAATAGCCCGAGCCATCGAATCAGTAATATTATCGGCGTACATGTGAACCTCGCCAGATACATTTCGAGCTGCGCGGCCAATCGTTTGAATTAGAGATCTTGTTGAACGCAGGAAACCTTCCTTGTCCGCATCCAAAATAGCCACCAAGGAGACCTCTGGTAAATCAAGACCTTCACGCAAAAGATTAATTCCAATTAAGACGTCGTACTCACCAAGACGTAGTTCGCGAAGCAGTTCCACGCGACGCAGTGTGTCCACCTCAGAGTGAAGGTATCTGACTCTAATGCCCGCCTCAGTGAAAAAGTCCGTTAAATCCTCAGCCATCTTCTTGGTAAGGGTGGTTACTAGCACCCGCTCATTTCTTTCAGCGCGCAACTTAATTTCTTGCATCAAATCATCGATCTGATTTTTAATCGGTTTCAATACAATCTTTGGATCAACCAAACCAGTCGGCCTAATGACCTGCTCAACAAACTCACCCCCAGTTTTCTCCATCTCATAGGGGCCAGGTGTTGCCGATAGGTAAACTTTTTGCGGGGTACGCTCCAGAAACTCTTGGAAAGTAAGGGGTCGATTATCTAGAGCGCTCGGTAAACGAAAGCCATGTTCTACCAAGGTGCGTTTTCTAGAAGCATCGCCCTCATACATAGCGCCAATCTGTGGAACGGTAATGTGCGACTCATCAATAACGCAGAGAAAATCCTCTGGAAAGTAATCTAGTAAACAGTTGGGTGGCGAGCCTTGTGCTCTGCCATCAATATGTCGAGAGTAGTTTTCAATTCCAGAACAGAACCCCAGCTGCAACATCATCTCGATATCAAACTGCGTGCGCATCCGTAATCTTTGTGCTTCCAACAGCTTATTTTGCTTCTCTAGCTCCGTAAGCCGTACAGCCAACTCCGCTTCGATATCAGAAATTGCTCGCTTCATAGTGTCGGGTCCCGCTGAGTAATGAGTAGCTGGGAAGATAAATACCTCTTTAACATCACTTACTATCTCGCCAGTTAAAGGATGCAAGGTAGTCAAGCGCTCAATCTCATCGCCAAACATCTCAATACGGATCGCCAGCTCTTCATAGACGGGGATGATTTCAACAGTATCCCCGCGCACTCTAAAGGTGCCTCTTTCGAAAGCCATGTCATTTCTTTTATATTGAATATCAACGAACTTTCGAAGTAGAACATTGCGATCTATTGAGTCTCCGACTGAAATGTTAATCATGCGATCGATGTACTCCTGGGGAGTTCCCAGGCCATAAATACAGGAAACGGTGGCCACTACTACAACATCCCGCCTAGTTAAAAGCGAGTAAGTCGCGGAATAACGCAATCTCTCAACTTCGGAGTTAATCGAGGAATCCTTTTCAATAAAGGTATCGGTTTGCGGAACATAAGCCTCAGGTTGGTAGTAGTCATAATATGAAACAAAGTACTCAACCGCGTTGTTGGGAAGTAGCTCACGAAATTCATTGGCCAACTGAGCGGCCAAAGTTTTATTTGGCGCTAAGACAAGTGTCGGACGTTGTACCTGTTCAATCAACCATGCGGTGGTAGCCGACTTTCCGGTACCGGTAGCTCCGAGCAGAACTATGTCCGACTCGCTGGCATTTACCCGTGAGGCTAGTTCTCTAATTGCATCCGGCTGATCTCCAGCAGGTTGAAAATCACTAATAACTTGAAAAGGTTTATCGGCCCTAGGTGTCGAGGTAACAGCTCTGACCATTAATTTCTGACCTTAGGCTTCAATTGCTCGAACCACATATCTTCAACTTTTGATCTCAAATCATCCAAAGATCCATCATTTACAACAACTGCATGAGCGATACCGGCTCTTTGCTCATCGCTGGCCTGAGCCGCGATTCTCTTATCAATCTCGTACTGTTTCATGCCACGCTGAATCAAACGATCTGTACGCAGTTTAATAGGGGTTTGTACCGCAATCACAAAATCAAAACGCTTGGCACCATCGGTTTCAAAGAGCAGTGGAATCTCACTTACAACTACAGAATCTGACGGGACAGATTTCATAATCTCTTCAGCAGCTTCGCGAACCAATGGATGAACAATCCCTTCTAATTTCTTGCGTAAATCTGGCTGCGTGAAAACTAAATTAGCTAGCTTGGCTCTATCAATTTCACCAGCGGTCAATATCTCATCGCCAAAAACCGCTAGTACCTGGTCATATCCAGGCGAACCTCTTTCAACAACAGTTCGGGCCAATTCATCAGAATCAATAATTACCGCCCCAAGTTCCTGCAGAATTTCACCAACCGCACTCTTACCGGAACCAATTCCCCCGGTGACCGCTACTTTCAGCACAACTTAAAGCCTACCGATAAAAAGAAAACTGGGCCCCGGATAACCGAGGCCCAGAATTTTTCTTTTGAATTATTACTCTGCAGTTTCAGGCTGAGAAGCCGCAGCGGCTGCATCAGCAGCTTGCGCCTCTGCCTTCTGCTTCTTGTGTGCCATGAAGCGTGCTTGAGCTTCTGCGTACTGACGCTCCCACTCTTCACGTTGTGCTTCATATCCTGGCTTCCATTCCTGAGTTTCAGGATCAAAACCTTCTGGATAGATGAAGTTTCCATTTTCATCATAACGAGCCGGCATGCCGTATTGAGTTGGATCAAATGCTTCGACCTCAACATCATGTCCTTCATTGGCTTGCTTCAATGAGAGTGAGATACGGCGACGCTCTAGATCGATATCAATAATCTTTACAAATAGTTGATCGCCAACTTGAACTACCTGCTCTGGAATCTCAACGTGGCGCTCTGCCAGCTCCGAGATGTGAACTAGGCCTTCAATGCCATCAAATACGCGGATAAATGCACCGAATGGAACAAGCTTTGTAACCTCACCTGGTACCACCTGATTGATTGTGTGGGTGCGAGCAAATGCCTGCCATGGATCTTCTTGAGTTGCTTTGAGAGAAAGTGAAACACGCTCGCGCTCAAAATCTACCTCGAGAACTTCAACAGTTACCTCATCGCCAACCGCTACAACCTCACCTGGGTGATCGATGTGCTTCCATGACAATTCAGAAACATGTACAAGTCCGTCAACTCCACCTAAATCAACAAAGGCTCCGAAGTTAACAATTGAGGAAACAACTCCGGTACGAACCTGACCCTTTTGAAGTTGGTTCAAGAAGGTGGTGCGGGATTCAGATTGTGTTTGCTCTAGGTATGCACGGCGAGACAAGACTACGTTGTTACGGTTCTTATCTAGCTCGATGATACGAGCCTCGACCTGCTTGCCGATGTATGGAGAAAGGTCACGTACACGACGCATCTCAACAAGTGATGCTGGTAGGAAGCCACGTAATCCGATATCAACAATCAGACCACCCTTGACTACCTCAATAACAGTTCCAACAACAACTTCATCACGCTCTTTCTTTCCTTCAATTTCGCCCCACGCCTTTTCATACTGGGCACGCTTCTTGGAAAGAATTAAACGTCCTTCTTTATCTTCCTTCTGCAAGACAAGTGCTTCTACTCGATCGCCAACTTTTACCAATTCACTTGGATCTAGGTCATGACGGATAGAGAGTTCGCGGGATGGAATTACGCCTTCTGTTTTGTAACCAATATCTAGAAGGACTTCATCGCGATCAACCTGGACAACGACGCCAGATACTAAATCTCCATCGTTAAAGTTTTTGATTGTGCCTTCAATTGCGGCGAGAAAATCTTCTGCTGATCCAATATCGTTTAAAGAAATTTGAGTTGACAAGGTACTCCGTGGGGAATTGTTCTAGTAGGGCACGCTCAAGCACCGACTCCGATTTCTTCAAATCTGGGTTCATCCTGCTAGGTCTGAGGATTTACAGGTCCTTCAAGCGCGGAGCGCAAGGCTACTTTCCTGAGGGCTTCAGGGTCAATTTGAGCCTCAGTGGGCGGCTAGATCCCAGCTCTTACCAAACCCGACATTTACATCTAGCGGCGCTTTGAGCGGGTATGCATTACCCATTTCGCGGCGCACCAACTGCTCCATGGTTTGGTGCTCCCCTTCAGCTACCTCAAATATCAACTCATCATGCACCTGAAGCAGAAGACGGGATTTCAATCCTTGCTGATTAATCGCATGTTCAACGTTCAACATCGCTACCTTAATTATGTCCGCTGCTGAACCTTGAATTGGCGCATTCAAAGCCATGCGTTCTGCAATCTCTCGACGTTGGCGATTTTCATGATTCAAATCTGGAAGATAGCGTCGTCTACCCAAAATAGTTTCGGTATATCCCAATTCTCGAGCTTTAACCACAACCTGTTTCAAGTAATCCTGAATTCCGCCAAATCTTTCAAAGTACTTTGCCATCAATGTACTCGCATCGCCCGGTGATATGTCTAGCTGCTGCGCCAGTCCAAATGAGGACAATCCGTAAGCCAATCCATAGGACATAGCCTTGATCTGACGACGCATATCAGCATCAACATCAGAAACCTTTACATCGAACACCTGAGATGCAACTGTTGAGTGAAGATCCTCCCCCGTGCGAAACGCTTCTAACAGCTCTTTGTCATCCGATAGATGCGCCATTATTCGCATCTCAATTTGGCTGTAATCAGCGGTTAGAAGATCGACAAAAGGTTTTTGAGCGACAAAACAATCTCTAATCTTGCGTCCCTCTTCGGTCCGCACCGGGATGTTTTGCAGATTGGGATCCGTTGAGGATAGTCGACCTGTTGCGGTCGTAGTCTGCTGGAAAGTGCTATGAATCCGTTGATCACTATCTATCGCCGACAGCAAACCTTCTATCGTTGTACGCAACTTTCCTACTTCACGGACTCTAAGTAGCGCCTGCAAAACTGGATGATTAGTGGTTTCGTATAGCCACTCCAGTGATTCAGCATCGGTGCTAAATCCAGTTTTTATTCTCTTTGTTTTTGGCAGCTTCAACTCCTCAAACAGAACTGTCTGCAACTGCTTTGGTGAAGCGACGTTAAACTCGTGGCCTACCGACTGATAGGCCGTAGCGATCGAACCCCTCTCCTCTTTTTCAAAGAATTCATGAAGCATCTTTAACGCGGTCGTATCCACTCCGATACCAACCGCCTCCATCTGAGCCAGCGCATGCATAGTCGGAATCTCGAGATCTTGATAAAGCTGCAAGGCATTGTGTTTTTCTAGCTCGGCAGTAAGCACTTTCCAAAGTTGTTGCATGTAAGCCGGTGCCTCTGGATTCCAGCCTTCCGAAAACAAATCACTCTGCACATCCGCTAACTCCACACCAATATATCTGCGCAAGACCGACTCAAGATCTAAATCCCTAGCTCCGGGATTGAGCAGATAGGCAGCAACTTCAGTATCAATTGCAACTTGGGATAAGACTCCTTTACGGATGAGCTCTTTTGCTCCGTGCACCATCCAACTACTAAAAGCATTTACCGAATCTGCGACCTCTTCGATTTGGGTAACTAAAACTGTGTCTTCGGCAAAGGAGGCTGAAATTAAGATTTGAGAAAACCTGGCCGGCACTACTTGATTTGCGGCTTTTAGGGCCGTCAAAAACTCCTTTGCTCCAACTTCTTTGACGACAACATTCTGTGTTGGAACTTCAACAGTTTCTGCAGATGCGTAAAGAGACTTAATTCGATCCTTCAAAGCCTTAATCTCTAATTGATCAAATAATTTAGTGGTGTGCGCTTTATCAATTCCACTCCACTCCAGTTCATTAAGTGAAATCGCCAAAGGCAGATCGTGGCGAAGTTGAGTTAGCTCGCGATTTGTTATTACAGATGGCAGTGCAGTACGAAGCGCCACTCCCGCTTTTCCAGGAACTTCATCTACTTTGGCAATCAACTCTTTAAGAGAGCCAAACTCCTGAATCCATTTAGTAGCGGTCTTCTCCCCGACCCCAGGGATTGATGGAAGATTGTCACTTGGGTCACCACGCAGCGCTGCGAAATCCGGGTACTGAAGCGGAGTCAATCCATATTTCTCAACCACGGCCTCTGGCGTCATGCGAGCTAACTCCGTTACACCTTTTTTGGGATATAGAACCGTTACATCCTTCTTTACTAATTGGAAGGAGTCCCTGTCACCAGTACAAATCAAGATCTCCGCATCAACGGAGAATTTATCTACAAATGTTGCAATGATGTCATCAGCCTCGTAGCCCTCTAATTCGAAATGTGGGATCTGAAAAGCATCCAGAAGTTCATTTATGAAAGATATTTGAGAACGGAATTCATCAGGGGTGCTGGCGCGATTTGCTTTGTATTCAGGAAATTTCTCAGTCCGAAAGGTTTTCCGTGAGACATCAAAAGCAGTGGCTATATGAGTGGGTTTTTCATCTCTAATTAAGTTAATGATCATTGAGGCGAAGCCATAAATAGCATTGGTATGTTGCCCGGTTGATGTGGCGAAGTTTTCAACCGGCAGGGCGTAAAAAGCCCTATAGGCCAGAGAGTGGCCATCTAGCAGTAGCAACTTTGCCTTCTTCACCCGTAAATCCTAGAGATTCGTGCCTAGAATTACCCGCATGACAGACTTCATGCAGATTCTTAATGAACGTGGCCGAGGCGACTTAGACAAGAAAATGGGAATTGAAATCATCGAAGCCTCTCCCGAGCGTCTCGTCGCAACCATGCCGGTCGAGGGAAATACCCAGCCCTTTGGATTGTTACATGGAGGTGCCAATGTGGTGTTGGCTGAAAGTCTGGGATCCGTTGGCACTCACTTACATGCTGGACCCTCGAGAAGAATTGTCGGTATTGAGATCAACGCCAGTCATCATAAATCTGCAACCTCAGGAGTTGTAACCGGAGTTGCGACCGCAGTTACATTGGGCAAAACCCTTTGCACCTATAACGTTGAAATCACGAATGACAAAGGTGAGAAAACCTGCACCGCAAGAATCACCTGTTTAATTCTCGCAGAGCGTTGATTAATCGAGCTCGTGAGCTCCAGTACCAAGGTAAGCTGATTTAACATGAGGATCATTTAGTAGATCCTTACCTTTAGCCTCTTTTGTAATCGAACCTGTTTCAAGAACATATGCCCGATCAGATCTAGACAGCGCCTGTTGTGCGTTCTGCTCAACCAAAAGAATTGTTACGCCGAGTTTATTAATTTGAGTGATGATGCGGAATATGTTGGCAATCATCTGAGGCGCAAGACCCATAGATGGTTCATCAAGCAACAAAACCTTTGGCTTGGCCATCAGCGCTCTACCAATAGCCAACATCTGTTGCTCTCCACCGGAAAGTGTTCCACCAGTCTGAGTCATGCGTTCTTTTAATCTCGGGAAAAGTCCATAGACCATTTCCAGGTCTTCCTGCATCTCACTCTTCTTTGATTTCAAGTGATAAGTACCTAATTCAAGGTTTTCCAGAACTGTCAGGCCAGGAAAAATTCCGCGGCCTTCTGGTGCTTGAGAAATTCCCAGATGTACACGCTGGTGCGCTTTATGGCCCAGAATGCTCTCGCCATCATAGGTAATGCTTCCTGAAGTTGGATTCAATATTCCGGAGATGGTCTTCAGGAGCGTGGTCTTGCCAGCACCATTAGCGCCAATAAGAGAGACAATTTCACCTTGATTAACCGTGATCGAAATCCCTTTAAGCGCCTCAATCTTGCCGTAGGCAACCCGTAAATCCTTAATCTCAAGACGCATCTTCAGGCACTCCTAAGTACGCTTCGATAACTCGTGGATCATTTTGAACCTTGTTTGGTACATCATCTGCGATCTTCTGGCCGAAATCCAGAACCACTACTCGGTCGGAAACCTTCATAACCAATGACATGTCATGCTCAATAAGCAAAACTGTATAACCGGCATCGCGAATCTTACGTATGGTCGCTGCTAATTCAACCTTTTCTGATGGATTGAAACCTGCAGCTGGTTCATCAAGTAGAACTAGTTTGGGATTTGTACCCAGCGCTCTTGCAATCTCCAGTCGACGCTGAACTCCGTAAGGCAGATTACGTGCCAAACGATCGGCGTACTCTCCGATGCCTATGAAATCAAGAAGTTCCTGAGCGCGGGCTTTGTCTCGCTTCTCCTCTTTTCGAGAGATAGGCATTCCAAACAAACCGCTTAGCAACCCTGACTTCTTGTGGGTATCGGTTGCGGTGACAACATTTTCCAGCGCTGTCATATCTCCCCACAAACGGATGTTCTGGAAAGTTCTAGCGATGCCACGCTTGGTAATTTTGTAACGCTTTGTGCCAGATAGAGATTTGCCATCAAAATCGATAGCTCCGGAGGTAATCTGATAAACCCCAGTGATCACATTGAACACCGTCGTTTTTCCAGCACCATTAGGTCCGATTAAACCCAAAATCTCACCTTGCTTTACATCAAAGGTGACATCGTTCAGGGCGGTAACGCCACCGAACTTCATTGTTACATTCTTTAATGAGATTATGGAATTAGACATTATTGCACCTGCTTTGGAAGTGGCTTCTCACGTTTTTTACGTGGTAGCAAGCCATCAGGACGTAGGTTCATCATGATTACCAGCACTAAGCCAAAAACCAAGAGTCGGGCATCCGATAAGAAGCGGATGCGATCAGGTAGATAACCCAAAATAACAGCTCCCAGAATTACTCCCCAGATATTTCCCATGCCGCCGAAAACAACGCAGGCCAGAATCAAGATAGAAATCTGAAGAGTGAAATTATCTGGCGCGATAAATAGGGTTTTTGATGCATAAAACACACCAGCTGCTCCACCGACAGAGGCTCCCAGCACGAATGCCCATACCTTGTATTTGAAGGTTGGAACACCCATTAATTCCGCCGCATCTTCATCCTGTCTAATGGACTCCCACGCTCTTCCGGCGCGACGGACAGATAATCTGCGTACCATCCAGATTGCGAAAAGAATAAGTATCAGAAGCGTCCAGTAGTAGATGCGATGACTATCAAAACTGTACTCGACACCAAATACTGATGGCGGGGTTGGGATATTCAAAATACCTTCCGAACGACCCAGCGTTCCTAGATTGAGTGCGACTATGCGGACGATTTCGCCAAAACCAAGCGTAATAATGGCCAGATAATCTCCACGTAGCTTTAACGCGGGAACTCCAAGAATGACACCAGAAAACATCGCCATCGCAATTCCGATTGGCAAGATCTCCCAGGTATTCAAACTTGTTCTAGTTCCAAGTAATCCCATTGTGTAAGCACCAATGGCGAAAAAGGCTACATATCCCAAATCAAGCAATCCGCTCTTTCCAATAACAATATTTAGGCCAATAGCCATCAGTACAAACATTGCGATTGGATAAACCAAAACTGATTCATAATCAGCGATTGGTGTGTTTAGGAATGTTCCGCCGAAAAATGGCAAAGAGGCTGCTAAGGCAATGAAACCCAATGCAATGAAGGTGCGCTCAATACGGTTTGAACGTTCCCAGATATCTGCGCCTTTATCTCGAAGATTTATCATTATGCCCTCGATTGCGTCATAGCTTCACCGAATAATCCATTCGGTCTTGTGTACAGAACTAAAACCAGAATCACGAATACCGTAACGGCCTTCCATTGGGTACCAAGGAAGAATGAAGCGTAGGTTTCAAGGAGGCCTAGGACCAAACCTCCATAGAAAGCACCTTTGATGTTTCCAATTCCGCCCAAGATTGCAGCGGTGAAGGCAGCTATACCTAGCTCAAAACCAATGCTGAAACTGCTGTTTTCATACTTCAAAACATAGAAAAAGCCAGCGGCACCGGTCATCAATCCACCCACCAAGAAAGTTATTGATACAACGCCATCAATATTGATACCCATCAATTTGGCTGCGTTACCGTTCATAGAGACAGCTCGGATAGCTTTACCAAGACGGGTCTTGTTAACAAATGCCATGAGGATTGCTAGCAAAATAATCGCAGCTACGATGATAATGGTGTTATCCAAGCGGATATCAGCATCAAAAAACTTGCCAATGAAGGATTTCTCCATGGCGCGAGGGCTGGCTACTGGACGGGAATCGGTCATAATGCGCATGGACTCAGCCAAGACCATAGAAACGCCAATTGCAGAAATTAATGGGGCAAGAATTCCCGAGTTCATTCTTCGCAGACGACGGTATGCAACAAGCTCGATTAGTACAGAAAGAATTCCTGAAACTAGCATGGAAGCGATAAGCGCAGTGCCAAGTATCAACCACAATCTTGGACCCGTAGCGTACTCAGAGGTCTGGGTAAATTTAAATACATCTCTAATAATGATGATCGTGGCAAAGGTGCCAACCATGAAAACTTCCGAGTTCGCAAAGTTGATCATGCGCAGAACTCCGTAAACCATTGTGTAACCCAAAGCAATGAGAATGTAGATGAATCCGAGGCTTAAACCACCGAAGGTCAAAGACCAGAATTGATCAAGAAAGTTTCCAAACAATTTATCGACTTCCTATTCTTTGCATTTGAAGGTAAAAATTAATGAGATTTCGGCGGGCCCCAATCGAGACCCGCCGAAATAACTTTGCTACTTTATTACTTTACTGGACCGGTGAATACGATCTTTCCAGCCTTAACTTCAAAGCCGTTCATAACGCCACCAGCAACGTCGCCGTTCTTATCGAAGCTTAGGTTTGCTCCGGTTAAGGACTTACCTTTGAACTTCTTGACGCATTTCAACATTGCAGCGCGAGTGGAAACACCCTTTGAAACGCAGCTTAGGAAGATGTTTGTGGCATCGATTGACTCAGCTGCATAAACACCTGAAGCCTTGCCCATCTTCTTCTGGAAATCTGCTTCCAACTTATCTGAGATATCAGCAAGAGGAACAGTTCCTGCTGTTAGACGTACACCCTCAAGAACTGAAGCTGGTGCCAAAGTTACAAAGCTTGGGCTTAGAACTCCGTCGCCACCTGCTAGAACTCCGGTGTAACCGCTATCACGTAGCTGCTTGAAGAACACAGCAGCCTGTGGGAAGTAACCGGTGTAAATAACTACGTTTGCACCAGCGGTCTTAACCTTTGCAATTGTTGCAGACCAGTCTGTGGTCTTATCTGAAACGGAGTCAAAACCAGCTGATTGTCCAGCAGGAATTCCTGGCTTCATGTAATCAACAAGGCCAACACCGTAAGCTGATTGATCATCAACTACGAATACCTTAGGTGATGAAACACCCTTGGTTGCAAGCTTGAATAGAGATGGGCCCTGAACCTTGTCAGTTACAACAACACGGTGGAATACAGGGAAACCAATTGCTCCGGCTGCAGGATCTGTGATTGATACACGTGTTGCAGAAGGAGAAACCATTGCAAGGTTACGCTGCTTGTAGAAAGGTAGAGATGCAATTGTTGCACCTGAGTAAGCCGCTCCTACTAGACCAATAACTTTCTTATTGGAAGCAATACCAGGAGCTACCTTTGCAGCTTGAGCAGGATCGCCCTGGTCATCTGCACGAACTACCTTAACTACATACTTACCCTTGTTCTTCGCATTAAATAGCTTGACTGCATAGAGCATGCCAGCTAACTCATCCTGACCAACCTGAGCTTCTTCTCCAGTTAGTGGACCTTGAAATGCGAGGGTGATTGTCTTAGCGGCTGCATTTGACGCTGGTGCATAAGCAACCAGTGAAGCAGCTGCCAATGCGGCTGCTGCAGCAACCGAAATTAGGCCACGCTTTTTCATGTAATACCTTTCTTCATGATCATGCCCCCTGGGACAGGGAGGGGTGAAGGCTAACGGCAGAGTCACAATTGACACAAGGAAATAGATGCTGAAAACAGATAACTTTCTCGTTATTTGAGATGCAATCTCTCAAAACAAGGCTTATTTATCAAGCGCAGCACTGGGATTGATTACTGCTTCGGCAACCTCTTTCATTGTGATTCGACGGTCCATTGCGGCCCTCTGAATCCAGGAAAAGGCCTCGGGCTCCGAGAGGTTTAAGGCCTGCATCAATATTCCCTTAGCCCGATCAATTACCTTTCGGGTTTCTAACCTGTCGTGTAGATCTGCAACCTCTGCCTCTAAGGATTTCATTTGGCGATGACGACTTATGGAGATTTCAATAGCCGGAGTTAAGTCATTGATTGTAAAAGGCTTAACAACATAGGCCATGGCTCCGGCATCTCTAGCACGATCTACTAAATCTTTTTGACTAAATGCCGTGAGCATGAGTACTGGAGATACTGAAATAATCTTTTCAGCGGCGGAGATTCCATCTAATACCGGCATCTTGACATCCAATATCGCTAAATCGGGTTTATGAAGATTGGCTAAGTTAATTGCCTCTTCACCATTTGATGCCTGAGCAATTACCTCATATCCGGCTTCGGTAAGCATCTCAAATAGATCCATGCGGATTAAGGTTTCATCTTCAGCAACCAAGATCCGATATTTAACTGAAGTTTCAGATGACATGTGCCTCGAGTCGGATTTGAACCGACACTATGCAGTGTTTGAGACTGCCCTCTCTACCGTTGGAGTACCGAGGCTGGTTCTACACTTCTTATTCTAACGATATGCCGGAGCTACGCCACCTACAGCATCTCCTACTTGATGAACCCGCATCGCATTAGTTGAACCTGGAATCCCAGGAGGAGAGCCCGCCACAATGAGAATCAACTCACCCTTTGCGACTCTTTGGGATTCAAGAACTATGGAATCAACCTGCTTGACCATTTCATCGGTGGTTGTAACTAGTGGGGTAAGGATTGGCTCGACGCCCCAAGTTAAAGACATTTGATTGAAGGTTTCAGCATCTGGGGTTAGCGCGAGAATGGGAATTGGTGATCGCAGGCGGGACATACGGCGCGCAGAATCTCCTGATTTTGTAAATGCAGCTAGGAACTTTGCTCCAACTGTCAGACCTACCTCGGTAGCAGCTTTAGTTATTGCCCCACCTTTGGTTCTTGGATTGTGTTGTAAAGCTGGAATTAGATGTAGAGCCTCTTGTTCTGTTTTTTGGATGATTCGAGCCATAGTTTGAACCGCTTCAATTGCAAAGTCGCCAACACTAGTCTCGCCAGAAAGCATCAGTGCATCTGCTCCGTCCAAAACCGCATTGGCGCAATCCGTTGCTTCCGCACGTGTTGGGCGAGAGTTAGTGATCATTGAGTCCAGCATCTGAGTAGCCACGATAACCGGTTTGGCATTTTCACGTGCCAAGGTCACGCAACGTTTTTGTACAAGTGGAATATCTTCGATTGGCATTTCAACACCTAAGTCGCCACGCGCCACCATAATGCCATCAAATGCCGCAACAATCTCCTCTAAGTTTTCAACGGCCTGAGGTTTTTCTATTTTGGCAATTACGGGAACTCGGTTTCCGACCTCATCCATAATTTGATGCACATCAACAATATCTTTTGCTGAGCGAACAAATGAAAGTGCGATGAAATCCGCCCCTGCTTTCAACCCCCAACGTAGATCCTCTTTATCTTTCTCTGACATTGCTGGTACAGAAACGGCAACTCCAGGAAGATTAATGCCCTTATTGTTGGAGACTGGACCGGGCTCAATTACTTTGGTAACAACATCATTGCCCTTAACTTCGATAACTTCAACGGTGACCTTTCCATCATCGATCAAAATGCGATCGCCTTTACGACAATCCCCTGGCAATCCTTTGTAAGTTGTTCCGACTCGCTCTTTGGTCCCAGATATTTCATCTGTAGTAATTGTAAAAATATCGCCACGGCTCAAATCGTGAGGACCATTCTCAAATCGACCTAAGCGAATTTTGGGGCCCTGTAGATCCACCAAAATTGCGACCGGTTTACCTGCATCGGCCGCCGCTTTGCGTATGAGATTTAGGCGATTTTGATGCTCCTCATAACCGCCGTGAGAAAGGTTCAAACGAGCCACATTCATACCCGCTGCAATGAGCTGGGCTGCCTTCTCCTCAGATTCAACGGCAGGACCCATAGTGCAAACAATTTTGGCGCGGCGCATCTGGTTATTTTATGCCATTTCTCTCGGGAGACTAAATCGCTAAACCGTCAACGGTCTGGCGGTTGGTTCGATAGGCGCAGGAAGTTGAGTTCTACCCATCAATGCTTTGTCCACCGCGGCTGCCGCACTTCTGCCCTCTGCAATCGCCCATACAATCAAAGATTGTCCTCTGCCAGCATCACCGCAAACATAGACATCTTCAACATTAGTTTCATAATTTTGATTACGCGCGATGTTTCCTCTTTGATCCATCGCGAGATTGAACCCAGTTACTAATTCATTTTTCTCAACCCCAGTGAATCCCATCGCAAGAAAAACTAGATCGGCTGGAAGCTCTTTTTCAGTGCCTGGAACTCTTTCAAACTTTCCATCAACCATGCGCGTTTCTACAATTTTTAGCGCCTTAAGATTTCCTTGCCCATCTCCAATGAACTCCTCAGTTGAAATCGAATAGAGACGTTCGCCAGATTCTTCATGCGCACTACTAACCCTATAAACCATGGGATAGGTTGGCCATGGTTGAGAGCTGGGGCGCTCCTCGGTTGGTCTTGGCATAATTTCAATCTGCGTAATGCTTGCCGCACCTTGACGGATTGCAGTGCCCAAACAATCTGCACCAGTATCTCCACCGCCGAGAATGATTACATGTTTGCCATTTGCATTTATCGGTGGCTCTTGAGTTAACTCATCTTGCGCTTGTTTATTTCCCCAGGGCAAATACTCCATCGCCTGGTAAACACCTTTGTTGGAGCGACCTGGGATTTCTAAATCTCGCCATTGAGTTGCGCCAACTGCCAGAACAACCGCGTCATATCTACTCTTCAGCTCTTTAGCTGTTATATCTACGCCGACATTAACGCCGGCTCTAAAACGGGTTCCTTCGCGCTGCATTTGATTGAGACGTCGATCTAATACCGATTTCTCCATTTTGAACTCTGGTATTCCATAACGCAACAGACCACCAATCTTTGGCGCCCTCTCGTAAACCACGACGGTGTGACCAGCTCGAGTCAGTTGTTGTGCTGCCGCCAAACCAGCCGGACCAGAACCAATGACCGCAATTGTTTTTCCAGTCATGCGATCGGGCTGCATCGGCCTGACATTTCCCGAGGAAAATGCCTCTTCGATCGTACGAAGCTCCACCTGCTTAATGGTTACTGGATCCTGATTGATTCCTAGGACGCAAGCGGTTTCACAAGGTGCAGGACAAAGCCTTCCTGTGAACTCGGGAAAGTTATTCGTAGCATGAAGACGATCAATCGCATCGCTCTTTTCATTGCGCCAAATTAAGTCATTCCACTCTGGTATTAAATTGCCGAGCGGGCAACCTTGGTGACAAAAAGGAATTCCACAATCCATGCAACGTCCAGCTTGCTTTTGAAGCACACCGAACTCCTGCTCCTCATAGACCTCTTTCCAGTCTCTGATGCGTACATCCACTGGACGGCGCTTAGGAGTCTCCCTTCCTGTGTTTAGAAAACCTTTGGGATCAGCCATTTAGCACCTCCATGATTGCTTGCTCTGCAGAGCGACCTTCACGTTCTGCTTTATCAATAACATCTAACACCTTGGCAAAATCCCTAGGCATGACCATGGTGATTCGCTTTTGAGCCGCATTCCAATCATTTAATAACTCGCCAGCAACGGTCGAACCAGTATCGACAAAGAATTTCGAAATGATGCCACGTAGTTTTTCTGATTGGTCTTGTGGAACACTCAGTACATCAACCATCTCTTTGTTTACCAAATCAGGGTTCAAATCAAGGACGAAGGCTCTACCCCCTGACATGCCGGCCGCTAAATTTCGACCAGTCTGGCCCAGAATCACAACTGTGCCACCTGTCATGTACTCGCAGGCATGGTCCCCCACGCCCTCAACAACGGCGGTTGCTCCCGAATTTCTAACGCAGAAACGTTCTCCCACTACACCACGCACAAATATTTCACCAGTGGTTGCGCCATATCCGATGACATTTCCAGCGATGACATTTTTCTCGGATGCAAACTTTGCTTTCTCATCTGGACGCACAATCAATCGTCCGCCAGACAATCCTTTACCTAAATAATCATTGGTATCACCATATAAACGCAGAGTTAAGCCTCGTGGAATAAAGGCGCCAAGGGATTGACCAGCAGAGCCATGGAAGGTGATGTCGATGCTGTCCTCTGGCAAGCCGGCTCCGCCAAATCTTCTGGTGATCTCAGAGCCCAGCATTGTTCCAACTGTGCGATTGCGGTTTCTAATCGCCAACTGCAATTTAATGGTTTGTCCTTGTTCTAGCGCAGGCTTTGCTAAATCAATTAGTTCATTGTCCAAAGCAGATTCCAAACCATGGTCCTGCTTGGTGGTGTTACGTCGTGCCCCATCTTTAGCAATCGCAGGAACTGCAAGTATTGGCGAAAGATCTAATCCACTTGCCTTCCAATGATCTACCGCTGCCTGCGTATCCAAAAGCTCTACCTGGCCAATAGCCTCTTCCAAGCTTCTAAACCCGAATTTGGCGAGCCACTCCCTTACCTCTTCTGCAATGTATTCGAAGAAGGTTTCTACAAACTCCGGTTTTCCAGTAAATCTCTTTCGTAACTCTGGATTTTGTGTAGCTACCCCAACTGGGCAGGTATCTAAATGACAAACCCTCATCATGACGCAACCTGATACAACAAGTGGAGCGGTTGCAAAACCAAACTCCTCTGCACCCAGTAGTGCAGCGATAATTACATCGCGACCTGTCTTCATTTGACCATCGGTTTGAACAACGATGCGATCACGCAAACCATTTAGCAAAAGTGTCTGCTGAGTTTCAGCCAGGCCCAACTCCCATGGCGCACCAGCATGCTTTAGAGATGTAAGTGGAGAGGCACCAGTGCCACCGTCATGACCTGAGATTAAAACGACATCGGCATGTGCTTTGCTAACTCCAGCCGCAACAGTTCCGACACCAACCTCGGCAACTAGTTTTACGTGTACTCGCGCCTCTTTATTAGAGTTCTTCAAATCATGGATTAATTGTGCAAGATCCTCGATTGAGTAAATGTCATGATGAGGAGGAGGCGAAATCAATCCAACGCCAGGTGTGGAGTAACGCACCTTTGCAATCCATGGATAAATCTTGTTGCCAGGTAGCTGTCCGCCCTCTCCTGGCTTAGCGCCTTGTGCCATTTTGATTTGAATATCATCGGCATTAACCAAGTACTCGCTTGTCACGCCAAATCTTCCAGAAGCAACCTGCTTGATTGCAGAACGCTTTGAATCCCCATTTGGCTCAGGCTTGAACCGAGCTGGATCCTCGCCGCCCTCACCGGTATTGGATTTAGCACCTAGACGATTCATAGCAATAGCTAATGTTTCATGCGCTTCTTGAGAGATTGATCCATATGACATAGCACCTGTTGAGAACCGCTTCACTATCTCTGAAACAGGCTCAACTTCATCAATCGAAACTGGAGTGCGAACACCATCTTTGAATGAGAAGAGTCCACGCAACGTCATCAAGGATTTTGATTGATTGTCGATCTTTGTGGTGTATCTCTTAAATATGTCATATCGCTTTGACCGAGTTGAATGCTGCAATGTGAACACAGTTTCTGGATCAAATAGATGTGGTTCACCATCGCGGCGCCACTGATACTCGCCACCAATTTGTAAACGTTTTGAACCAGGAACTTCTCCCCCGGGTGGGTAAGCAATGTGATGTCTTGCGATTGTCTCTTCAGCGATGACTGAGATATTAACGCCCCCCAAACGCGAGGTCGTCCCGGCAAAATACTCATCAATGACAGCCTGAGACAAACCAATCGCTTCAAATACCTGCGCGCCGGTGTAAGACGCGATAGTAGAAATTCCCATCTTTGACATTACTTTTAATACACCTTTACCCAAAGATTTAATTAAATTCTTAACCGCTTTTTCTGGGGTAATTCCAGTAATGATCCCCTGCAATACTAAATCTTCTGCGGTTTCCATGGCCAGGTAAGGGTTAACGGCAGCAGCGCCATAACCAATCAAAAGTGCAACATGATGCACCTCTCGCACCTCGCCGGTCTCAACAATTAGCCCCACCTTGGTGCGGGTCTTCTCCCGAATTAGATGGTGATGAACCGCTGAGGTTAGAAGTAGAGATGGAATTGGAGCGTTGTCGGCATCTCCATCTCGATCCGACAGAACTATTACGCGAGCGCCATCTTCAATCGCTCGAGAAACCTCTGCCCTAATCTCTTCGATGCGCTCCTTTAAACCTTCTCCGCCATCTGCAATAGGGAACAAACCCTTAACTACATAAGCTGACAAGCCAGGATGATTATTCTCTGCATTTACATGAATAACCTTGGCTAGCTCATCATTGTCAATCACGGGGAAAGCCAAAGAAATTTGACGGCATGATGCAGGGCCGGGATCAAGAAGATTGTGTTCTGGACCAATAGAGCCGCCGAGGGAGGTAACCAGCTCTTCTCGAATCGCATCTAGAGGTGGGTTGGTTACCTGTGCAAAGAGCTGTGAGAAGTAATCAAATAACAAACGGGGCTTCTCCGACAGAGCTGCAATTGGGGTGTCAGTACCCATAGATCCAATTGGCTCTACTCCGGTCTTTGCCATTGGAGTGATGATTACCCGAAGCTCCTCCTCCGTATAACCAAAAGCTCTCTGACGGCGCACGACCGATGAGTGCGGATAAATAATGTGCTCGCGAGCAGGTAGATCTGATAGACGTATTATTCCGGCATGTAACCACTCCCCATATGGAGCGCTAGCTGCCAAAGTATTTTTAATTTCTTCATCTTCAATAATTCTGCCCGCTTCGATATCAACCAAGAACATACGTCCTGGCTGTAAGCGACCTTTTCTAACTACCCTTTCTTGGGGTACATCTAAAACGCCAACCTCGCTGGCCAAAATCACCAAGCCATCATCGGTAACCCAAAAACGCGAAGGGCGAAGGCCGTTGCGATCTAAAACTGCGCCGATTTGTTTGCCATCGGTAAAGGTCACACAAGCTGGTCCATCCCATGGCTCCATCAATGAGGCATGGAAACGATAAAAGTCTTTTAATTCATTGGGCATGGTGTCATGGTTTTCCCACGCCTCAGGAATCATCATCAATACAGAATGGGGCAAAGTTCTGCCGCCTAAATAAAGTAGCTCCAAAACCTCATCAAATGAAGCTGAGTCGCTACCGGAGGGATCAACAATTGGAAAGAGTCGTTTGATATCACCCGGAATCAAATCACTTTCTAATAAAGCTTCACGTGCTGCCATCCAGTTCCGGTTACCTCTAACTGTGTTGATTTCACCGTTGTGCGCGATGAAGCGATAGGGGTGGGCTAAAGGCCACGAAGGAAAGGTGTTGGTTGAGAATCGAGAGTGCACCAAAGCTAATGGTGATTTAAAGAGTGGGTTTGATAAATCAGGGAAGAACTCTTCTAACTGACCAGTTGTGAGCATGCCTTTATAAACAATGGTTCGCGAAGAAAGTGAAGCGAAATAAACTGAAAGTTCATGTTCTACTCTTTTGCGGAAACAAAAGGATCTGCGATCTAAATCTAAATCTGAAACTCCATCTTTTGTCGAAACAAATATCTGCTCGAATTTAGGCATAACTGAAAGTGCGGTTGCCCCGAGTGAGCTTGAGTTGATCGGTAGCTCTCGCCAACCCAATATCTCTAGATTTTCCTCCTTTGCTATTTGAGCAATTCGAGCCTTGCCTGCAAAGTCATGAGGAAGGAAAACAACACCTGCTGCATATTTACTTAATGCTGGTAATTCAAAATTCAAAACAGAACGGAAGAACTCATCAGGAATTCTTGTCAGGATACCCGCGCCATCTCCGCTGTTTACCTCAGCTCCGGATGCGCCACGGTGCTCTAAGTTTCGAAGCGCAGTTAAGCCTTGTTGCACAATTTCATGGGTCGCAGTTTTCTTGAGGGTTGCAACCATCGCCACACCGCAGGCATCATGTTCGTAGGCAGGGTTGTATAAACCCTGTGCGCTCGGCAGAGCGGAAAAAGGCGATTTGCTTGCCACGGTTGTCCCCACTGGTTTCTACTGTTACTTATCTAGTGATGTTTGGGACGGCGATGGCCCGAATAAGAGGGGAAATGTATCAAGAATCTCTAGAGATAGAGAAGTGATTCGGGTAGGTGCAGTGCTCTTTAAATTCCTGATATGTGGGCGGCCTGTCCTACCCCTGCGGTAATCGCCATACCTAAAATGCCTCCGAAGAGAATTCGACCGGTAGTGCGCACCACACTGGAACCTGCGGTCTTCGCACTAATTAACCCTGCAATCATGAGTCCTACAAGTGTTATGCCTACGATCGACAGAGCCTTACTGCCTAAACTCGGCGCCAAAGCGCCAATCAAAGGAATCGCTCCGCCTGCTGTAAAGCTTAGGGCTGATGCAATTGCGGCCTGCATAGGACGGGCCTTTGTCGCATCATGCTGTCCTAACTCATCACGCAAATGTGCACCTAGCGCATCATGCTCATGAAGTTCCTTGGCTACTTGGGATGCGGTCTCACGACTCAAACCTCTAGCCTGATAAATCTGAGTTAACTCCTCTAACTCGCCCTCAGGATCGAGGGCTAAATGTTCAATCTCTAATTTACGATCTGATTCCTCAATATCATTTTGGGATCTAACTGAAACAAACTCTCCGACCGCCATTGACATAGCACCAGCTGCGATACCGGCAAGACCTGCCGTCACTACAAAATCATTTCTCTGGGCAGATACAACGCCGATCATTAGCGATGCGGTTGATACCAATCCATCATTTGCGCCAAGAACAGCGGCACGCAGCCACCCGGCACGATGCGTGCGATGGTTTTCATTACGGAGATGAATTTCCTCTAAACCCATAGTCGTACTCTACTAGTTACCTTGAGGGCTATTAAGTTTGCCACTCTGGATGTTTCTGTGGCGGTATAGATACACTGCCGCAGCTAAAATCAAGAAAATACTGGTAAAAACATTTAGTCGGAGACCAAGTATTAGATTAGACTCATCAATCCTAATTAACTCAATTAGGCCTCTGCCAAAACTATAAAGTGCAACATAAAGAGAGAAAATAGATCCGGCTCTAAGCTTCCCTAATTTCGGGTAAAAAATAAGAAAAGCCGCTACCGCTAAACACCAGATGGACTCGTATAAAAAGACAGGATGGAAGGTTTCATAACCAGAGTAACCAATTGGTCGATAAGCGGATGGAATCTCTAATGCCCAAGGTGCATCGAGCGGTCTGCCAAACAACTCTTTATTGAACCAATTACCCCAGCGACCAATTGCCTGCGCCACAAGTAAAGCAGGAGCCAAAGCATCAGCAAATCTGGAAAATTCAATTCCTGAATTTTGTGGATTGCGATGATATGACAAATATGCAGCGGCAAAACCAAGTGTTATCGCGCCCCAAATTCCCAATCCTCCCTGCCAGATAAAAAATATTGCGACTGGATCTCCGCCAACTCCAAAGTATTTCTCTGGAGAGGTAATAACGTGGTAAAGCCGCCCACCTATAACTCCAGCGGGGACTGCAAAAACCGCCACATCACCAACAACACCAGATTTGCCACCTAAACCTACATATCTACGGTTGCCAATCAAAACGGCAGCAGCAACTCCGAGGATGATGCACAGAGCGTAGAAATGAAAGGTTAACGGTCCAACTTCAAATTGAGATTGGGTCGGTGATGGAATTGCAGCAAACATTATTGTCTGGCTGCTTCCACCGCCGCCTTAAACTCTTCAAGTTGGAACTCCGAACTTGTGCGGTTCCACTGTTTGCCATTGAGGAAAACGGTCGGAGTTCCCTCGACGCCATTTTTCTTCATTGAACCAGCAACATTTGAAACCGCGTCGGCAAACTTTAAATCATTTACACAAGATTCAAACTCTGGATTTGAAATTCCCAGACGTTTACCGATTTCAATCAAATTCTTGTTTGAGAAAATTCCGCTATTTTCTGCGGCTTGTACCTCATAAAGCGCGCGGTGATACTCGATGAAGCGACCTTCATTTACTGCGCAGTTAACGGCATTTGCCGCCCGTACTGATTCCTGACCCAAGAAGGAGGCCATGTGGTAAACAATCTTGGCTTGATTATCTCTTACCAAAGACTCTAAATACTGATTCATCTCAGTTTCAAAAAACTTGCAATATGGACACTGAAAATCCTCCCAAATATCGATGCGGAAAGGATTCTCCTCATTGAAAGAAACTCCATAATCATTCTCCGGCAGTAATTGACCAACAAGTGGTGCACCATTTTTTGATGAATCAATGCTTTCAATTGTGGCAGGTAAAGCGACCTCGGAGGAGCTGCGCTTGTCAATTACAGTGAAGATTAACCCTGAGAGCACCACTAAGGCCACCATTCCGATTACGATATTGCGCGTAACTGTGTCGCCAGTATTTTTATTTTTGTGCTTGTCGCGCGGGCGTGGTTCCTTTGGCACTTTAACTCCTCTATAGATTCTGATAATTCTTTAGCGAGCCAGTCAACGAATGGAAGTTAAGCTCCCCTAACCCCTTTGGCTAACTCTGAGGCGAGAACTTTAACCGCTTCCAGCCCATCTTTCTCATTGGCAGAGTCCAAAATCAACTTAATAAAGGCTGAGCCAACTATCACGCCATCTGCATAACTGGCTACCTGCTTCGCCTGCTCCCGGGTAGAGACACCAAGCCCAACAGCGACCGGAAGATCGGTTACTTTGCGAACCCGATGAACTAGATTCTCAGCCGCATCGGAAACCGTGGTTCGAGCTCCTGTTACACCCATCAAGCTCGCTGCATAAACAAAACCGGAACAGGCTTGCGAAACTCTTTTCAATCGCTCGTCACTGGTACTCGGTGCTACAACATAAACTCGACCAACTTGGTTTTCATCTGTAGCGGTAAACCACTCAGAAGATTCCTCTATTGTTAAATCTGGTGTGATAACACCAACTCCCCCTGCTTGAGCTAAGCCCTTTGCAAAATCGCTTACTCCCGCGCGCTCTAATGGATTCCAATATGACATCACTAATGCTGGAACAGAGGTGTTGGAAACAACATCTAATACATCCGCCGCACTAGTTTGATTACGAAGCGCTACTTCGGCCGCCTGCTGAATTATTGGTCCATCCATAACTGGATCACTGTAAGGAAATCCAACTTCAACGATATCCACCCCGCCAGAGATCATTGCAGCGATTATCTTTTTTGATCTCTCCAAGGTGGGAAACCCAGCTGGCATGTAACCAATTAACGCGGCTCGATTCTCCGACTTCGCTTTGGTGAAGACCTCTTGTAGCTTTGAATTCATGTTGTGTTTTTAAAGTGGAATTCCAAAGTAGTTTGCCGCGGTTTGCACATCCTTATCTCCACGGCCAGAGAGGTTTATCAGAATAATCGCACCTTCACCTAATTCATTACCAATTTGTAAGGCTCCGGCCAAGGCATGCGCTGTTTCAATGGCAGGAATAATTCCTTCAGTTTTTGAAAGAAGTGCAAAGGCATGCATCGCTTGATCATCGGTAATCGCGCGGTATTCAGCTCGACCAATATCGTGCAAGAAGGCATGCTCAGGACCTACTCCCGGATAATCCAACCCGGCTGAAATTGAGTGGGACTCAACAGTCTGTCCATTTTCATCCTGTAACACATAGGTACGGGTTCCATGCAAAACACCTGGGGTTCCTCCCACAATCGTTGCTGCATGCTTTCCGGTTTCCACCCCTGATCCGCCAGCCTCTAAACCAATAAGCCTCACATCTTTATCATCGATAAAGGGGTGAAATATTCCAATTGCATTTGATCCGCCGCCAACACAGGCTAAAACCGCATCTGGTAATCGGCCAGTTAATTGCAAAACCTGTTCTCTCGCTTCAACTCCGATGATGCGATGAAAATCCCGAACTATTGTGGGAAATGGATGGGGACCTGCGACTGTACCTAATAGGTAATGAGTAGTTTCAACATTTGTTACCCAATCCCGCATCGCTTCATTAATTGCATCCTTCAATGTTTTAGAACCAGTGGTTACTGGAACAACTGTTGCCCCTAATAATTTCATGCGAGCAACATTTAGTGATTGCCGCTTGGTGTCCTCTTCTCCCATATAAACAACGCACTCCAAGCCCAATAAAGCTGCTGCGGTTGCTGAGGCGACACCATGTTGCCCTGCTCCAGTTTCTGCGATGATGCGCTTTTTACCCATTCGCTTTGTGAGCAGCGCTTGACCTAAAACATTATTTATTTTATGACTGCCGGTGTGATTGAGATCTTCCCGCTTTAAAAGAATTCTTGCATTACCGGCATGGGCTGCAAAACGCTTAGCCTCAGTAATTATCGATGGCCGACCCGTATAGGTCTTGTGTAAATTGCTAAGTTCAGTTTGAAAATCGGGATCAATCGAAGCAGCAACGTGTGCTGCCTCCAACTCTTCTAGAGCAGCTATCAAAGCCTCAGGAACAAAGCGACCGCCATAAGGTCCAAAGTGTCCGATAATCTTTGATTGCTCCATGATGAAATCTTACGGGTTAATTGCCGATCGCGACATTTAAGAACTCTGCGATTAAAGACTCTGGTGAATCAGACTTAACTAGGCTTTCACCCACCAAAACCGCGTTAGCACCTAACTGATATGCCGCCTTGACCTGATCGCGCTCGCTAATTCCAGATTCCGCCACACGGTAAATTGTTGGAGGAATGTTGGGCAAAAGTGCATCAAAGTTCTTTCGATCAATCTCTAGAGTTTTTAGGTTACGCGAGTTAACCCCAATAATCTCCGGATTTATTGCCAAAGCTCTTTCCAGCTCCGATTGATCATGCACTTCGACCAAAACCTTCATCCCTAACTCGTTAGCTAGAGAGTACAAATCTCTAAGTTGGTAATCATCCAATGCGGCAACGATTAGTAGGAGTAGATCTGCACCATAAGCACGACTCTCCTTAACCAGATACTCATTCACAATGAAGTCTTTACGTAATACGGGAAGTTGAATCTCATCTCGAACTTGATGTAAATCCTTTAGTGAACCACCAAAACGTCTCTGCTCGGTAAGAACGCTAACAACCGAAGCTCCAGCCGATTCATATCTCCTGGCTAGAGTTGCGGGCTCTGGAATTTCAGCCAAAGCACCCTTACTGGGTGATGATCTTTTGACTTCAGCTATTACGGATAAGGGATTTCGACTAAGTGACACCAATGGATCTCTGACATTTGGTGCCGCACTTAGTGTTTCATCCAATTGTGAATTTGAGAGTTTTCGCGTTTCTAAATCCGCCAGAACTCCTTCAATAATTGAACTCAATACACTCATGGCTAATTATTCTTCTCGAGCAGGTTAGCCATAGAGATGGCCGTTAAAACCGCTGCCGCTTTGTTCAAACACTCTTCATCTTCACTACTCGGATTTGAATCAGCGACGATTCCAGCACCAGCCTGTACAAACGCTTTACCATCTTTTATTACCGCGGTTCTAATGGCGATACAGGTATCTAGATTGCCAACAAAATCTACATAACCAATCGCCCCACCATAAATTCCCCGACGCGTTGGTTCATGCTCTTCGATAATCTCCATCGCCCTTGGCTTTGGCGCACCGGACAATGTTCCCGCTGGAAAGACCGCATACAACGCCTCTACCGGAGAGTGCTTTTCCGCTAAAGATCCTGTGACAGTCGAAACAATATGCATAACATGTGAGTATCTTTCAATTTGCATAAACTCAACAACATTTACCGTACCCGGATCACAGACCCTTCCTAAATCATTTCTTCCCAAATCAACCAACATCAAATGTTCAGCGCGCTCTTTGGGATCTGCCAGCAACTCATCACCCAGTCTTTGATCCTCCTCTGGATTTGAAGAGCGTTTTCTAGTGCCAGCGATGGGATGGACCATTACCTCGCGTTCATTAACCTTGACCAGCGCCTCTGGACTCGAGCCAACGATGTTTAACCCATCGGTAAATCTAAAGAGATACATGTAAGGACTTGGATTTCTTAATCTAAGCATCCGATAAACATCTAAAGCATCGGCCGCACACTCCATTGTGAAACGCTGAGATAGAACTATTTGAAACGCCTCGCCAGATTTAATCTCTTCCTTAATAGAAGCAATGTGCTCTTTGTAGGTGGAACTTTCCATATTGCGAGCGAAATTTAACCGAGGGACCGCAGGTAATTGCATAACTGAGCTCTTGGTATCTGAATTCAGTGCGGTCTCCATTACCTCTAACCGTGACAAAGCCGACTCATATGCCTGATCCACCCGGGCATCTGAACCATCCCAATTTATTGCATTGGCAATTAAAGTTACTGTGCCTTGTAAATGATCATAAACAGCCAAATCTGTTGTCAGCATGAAAGCTATCTCTGGAAGTTGCAGTTCATCTGTTGCTAATTGTGGAAGTTTCTCTAACCGACGCACTGCGTCATAACCCATATAACCAACTAAGCCACCAGTTAATGGCGGTAGACCAGGAATTTTCGGCGAACGTAAATGTTTGCTAGCGATATTCAATGCTTCTAGAGGATCCATTTGACTAGGAGCGCCAGCAGGCATCACTCCTAACCAATGTGCCAGACCGTTTTTCTCTGTCAAAGTGGCTTCGCTATTAACTCCGATAAAGGAGTAGCGAGACCAAGCTCCACCATGTTCAGCTGATTCCAAGAGGAAACTATTCTCTCGATTCCCAGTTAGTTTGCTGTACAGAGCTAACGGCGTCTCGCCGTCTGCCACAAAACGCTTTGCAACTGGAATTACATTAAAGATTTTGGCGTATTCACGAAATTGTGCGAGTGTTAACAAATCCATGTTTAGAGAGCTATCTCTGAGTAAAAACAGGAGTTCTCTCCAGTATGACAAGCTGGACCATGGCTATGTACCAAAAACAAGAAAGCATCCGAGTCGCAATCAAATTTAATTGAGATCACCTCTTGCTTATTTCCAGAGGTTTGCCCTTTAACCCAAATTTCTTTTCTGCTTCGACTCCAGAATGTGGCCTGCTTAGTCCTGGCGGTTGTCTCGAGGGCTTCTTTATTTACCCAGGCCAACATCAAGACCTCTTTGCTATTGGCATCCTGAACGATGGCAGGCAGTAACTGCTGATCATCTGTGAAATTGGCCAATAACTTGGTGAGCATCTCTTAATTCTCCCCTAAAGTGGAGCTCTGCCGCACCGTGAAACCTTTACGAGATAGATCCCGCTTGATATCGCTAATTCGGTAGATACCAAAATGAAAAACGCTGGCCGCAAGCAAGGCATCGGCGCCAGACTCAATTGCTTTTCCGAAATCATCAAGGTCGCCAGCCCCTCCGCTGGCAATTACCGGAACTGAGGAGATCTCTCTAACTCTTCTTATGAGCTCTAAATCGTAGCCCGCTCTGGTGCCATCCATATCCATAGAGTTCAAAAGTATCTCTCCAGCACCACGTGAAATCGCCTGTTCAATCCATTTGAAGGTGTCGATGCCTGTGGAGTTGCGACCACCATGAGTTGTAACTTCAAAACCAGATTCAGTTCGACCTCTTTTGGCATCAATAGAAATTACCAAAACTTGAGCACCAAATCTATCGCTAATTTCATTAATGAGATTTGGATTATTTATTGCTGCAGTGTTCACAGAGATTTTGTCAGCACCAGCACGCAGCAATTGATCAACATCGCTAGCCGATGAGATGCCTCCCCCAACTGTGAGTGGAATGAAGACCTCATCTGCAGTCGCGCTAACTACATCTAAAGTCGTCTTTCTATTTTCAACACTAGCTGAGATATCTAGAAAGGTAATCTCATCAGCCCCTTCTTCGCTGTAAACCCGGGCCATCTCAACCGGATTACCGGCATCAACTAGGTTCTTAAAGTTGATTCCTTTTACTACCCGACCATTTGAAACATCTAAGCAGGGAATAATTCTGGTGGCTAGAGACATGATTTATTGCGCCATTCCTTTTGAAGTGTAAGCAACCTCGATTGCCTGCGGCAAGGTGAATGCACCGGCGTAGAGAGCCTTTCCTACTATCGCACCCTCAACACCAATTTCAGTAAGCGCTCGTAGATCTTTTAAGTCCTGCAGTTTTGATACGCCACCAGATGCAATTATCGGACGATTAGTAGCGTTACAAACCTGTCTGAGTAGTTCGATATTTGGGCCCTGCAGGGTTCCATCTTTATTTACATCGGTAACAACAAATCGAGCGCAGCCATCTGAATCTAATCTCTGTAAGGTTTCAAAAAGATCGCCGCCCTCTTTGGTCCAACCTCTAGCAGCTAAAGTGCGACCACGAACATCTAGTCCAACCGCAATACGCTCACCAAATCTGGCAATGACTGAAGCGGTCCAATCTGGGTTTTCAAGTGCTGCGGTGCCCAAGTTAATGCGTGCACAACCGGTTGAAAGGGCTCTCAGTAAGCTCTCTTCATCGCGAATGCCACCAGATAACTCAACCTTAATGTCCAACTTACCAATAACTTCAGCAAGTAACTCATGGTTAGAACCCGAACCAAATGCTGCATCGAGATCGACCAAATGTATCCACTCCGCCCCGGCATTTTGAAAATCAAGCGCAGCTTCTAAAGGTGCTCCATAGTTGGATTGAGCGCTCAACTCGCCTTGCACCAAGCGGACAGCTTGACCCTCCCTAACATCAACGGCAGGTAATAACTCAAGTGGTTTCATAAAGATGCCACCCAATTATTAATTAACTTTAACCCTGCATCTCCGCTTTTCTCTGGATGAAACTGGGTTGCGGTTATCAAATCGGTTTCAATAGCCGCGATGAAGTTGTCACCATAATTGCAATTGATATTTGCAGCTTCAGATACCTCCGACTTTACCGCGTAGCTATGCACAAAATAAAATCTCTCACCGTTTAGATCAGCAAATGAACCGGAGTTATTTTTACTCTCTATCTCGCTCCAACCGATATGGGGCAGAACTGGGGCCGATAATTTCTCAACCTTTTGGGGAAAAATCCCAACTCCGCTAGTTCGCTCGCCATTAAACAACTCATCACTTTCCGCAAAAAAGACCTGCATTCCGACACAGATTCCTAATATTTTGCGTCCGAGTTCTAACCGTTCCTTTATTAACTCCTCACCTCTAACCGCTCTTAAACCCTTCATGCACGCACCGAAGGCTCCAACTCCTGGAATAACTAATCCATCGGCCGCTAAAGCGGTTTTGAAATCAGAGGTGATTACGACCTCAGCTCCGGTTTTTTCGCAGGCCCGTTGTGCAGATCTAATGTTGCCTGATCCATAATCGAGAATCGCTATCAAAGAACGCCTTTGGTGGAGGGAACGCCGGAGGTGCGAGAATCTAAAGCCACCGCATCTTTAAAGGCTTGCGCTACAGCTTTGAACTGTGCTTCCAAAACATGGTGCGCATTTCTTCCTTCTAGAACCCTTATGTGTAGCCCAATGCGCGCCTCTGCAACGATCGACTCCCAAATATGTTTTCCAAGAGTGGTATCAAAAGTTCCAATCAACTCCACAATCTCAGGCTGGCGGTGTACTAAATAGGGACGACCAGAGAGATCGACCGCGACCTGCACCAAAACCTCATCCAGAGGAACAAGTGAGTTTCCAAATCTCCTAATTCCGGATTTGTCTCCCAACGCCTCTCTCAACGCCTGACCAAATGCCAGTGAGGTGTCTTCAACAGTGTGGTGAGAATCGACATCAACATCACCGGTTGTTTTTACCTTTAGGTCAAATCCAGAGTGCTTACCAAGTTGTGAAATCATGTGGTCGAAGAATGGAACTCCGGTAGAGACATCTATAACTCCGGTCCCATCTATTTTGAGTTCAACCAGAACTGAGGACTCTTTGGTGGTGCGCTCAACGCGGGCAGATCTTGGATTGGTCATAAGGTGAATTATCCCCCATCAAGTAGGGCTGGGGCGACCGGATAATGGGCTTAAAGGTTCAAGGCCTGTAGCAGCGCCGTCAAAAAAGCTTTGTTTTCAGCCTCGGTTCCAATTGTCACCCTAAGATAACCAGGAATGCCAACATCTCTAACAAGTACATCCCGATCAACCAACCTTTGCCAAAACTCTTGGGAAGAAACTTTAAATCCAGAGAACATTACAAAATTGGCATCTGAAGAGACCACATGTAATCCAATCTTTAATAACTCTTCGACGAGAAGATCTCTAGATTGTTTTATTTGTTCAACCTGCTGCTGTAAAGCGGTTCGATTTTTCAAAGCGGCGAGCGCCGCAGCCTGAGTCAATTCGCTCAAGTGATAAGGAAGTCTTACTAATAACATCGCCTCAACCATTGTTGGATTGGAAATCATGTAACCAAGACGGGCCCCAGCAAAGGCGAAGGCTTTGCTCATGGTTCGAGAAACAATCAGATTTGGGTGGTCTTTTATTAATGTGACGGAGGAACTCTCTTTAGAGAACTCGGAGTACGCCTCATCAACTACCAGAATCGCTCCTACTGCTAATGCGACCTTTGCAACCTCTGCAACATCGGCTAGTGAAATGGATCCGCCAGTAGGGTTGTTTGGAGTGGTTAGGAAAACAATTCCAGGCCTATGTTGCTTAATCGCTTCAGTTGCCACTTCCAACTGAAATTCAAAATCTGGCCCTCTTGAGATTGAAATCCATTTTTTTCCAACTGATTTCGTTATGAGCGGATGCATGGAATACGAGGGTTCGAACCCCATGACATCGCCAGCAAAGGCCAGAACAATGCTTTGCAATATCTCGTTACTGCCGTTGGCGGCCCAGATATGTTCATAACTGAAATCAGTATTTGAAATACCATTTATATATTCAGCCAAAGTAGTTCGTAGCTCAATCGCATCACGGTCTGGATAGCGATTTAAATTAGAGACTCGCTGTGAAATCTCAGAGATAATCTTGTTCTGCAAGCTTTCATCTAAAGGGTATGGATTCTCATTTGTATTCAACCGCACCTGTGCTGGAATCTGCGGCGCGCCATAAGGCTTCAGCTCACGGATATTCGAATTTAGCGAGAGCCACTCCGGCCAACGTTGGTTCATTTAATATCGCCCGGCTCTTCAAATCTAGCCGCAATAGCCTCTCCATGTGCCGGCAAATCTTCGGCATTGGCAAAGGTAATTACGCTCGAAGCAATCTCTCTAAGAGCACGCTCGTTGTAATCAATAAAGTGCAGACCTCGTAAAAATGTTTGAACTGAAACACCGCTGGAATGACAGGCACATCCACCAGTAGGGAGCACATGATTGGAGCCAGCTAAATAATCTCCCAAGGAAACTGGCGAGAATCGACCTAGAAATACCGCACCAGCATTTCTAATTTCAAGGCTAGTCTTTTTTGGATTTGCGACCTGCAGCTCGAGATGCTCGGCAGCATACGCGTTTGCAACCGCTAGAGATTGTGCCAAATCATCAGTGATCGCAATTGCTGATTGAATACCCTGTAAAGCCTCTTTGATACGGTCTGAGTGTTTGGTTTTTGTAACTCGCTTGGTTAGCTCTCTTTGAACTTGTTGAACTAATTCCGATGAATCTGTAATTAAAACAGCCGCGGCAATCGTGTCATGTTCTGCCTGGCTAATTAGATCTGTTGCAACATCACTTGCTAATGCTGTTGCATCAGCCACTACCGCAATCTCGGTTGGGCCAGCCTCTGAATCAATTCCGATGACTCCTCGTAATGCCCGCTTTGCTGCGGCAACATATATGTTGCCTGGACCTGTTACTAAATCAACTTTTTCCAGAACTGCGTTATCAAAGTTATTTGGTTTTGAATTTACACCGTAGGCAAATGCAGCAATCGCCTGAGCGCCACCCATTGCATATACCTCGTCAATTCCCAACAATGCACAGGTTGCCAGGATTGTGGGATGAGGCCAGCCATCATTTTCTTTTTGTGCTGGTGACGCTAGTGCAATACTTTTTACGCCAGCAATATGTGCTGGAACCGCGTTCATAATTACCGAGCTGGGATATACCGCTTTGCCACCTGGCACATACAAGCCAACTCGATCAACTGGGATCCAACGCTCTTCGACCTCTCCACCATCAACAACACGGGTGGTGGTACTCCCCCTCTTTTGATCAAGGTGGACTACTCGAACCCTTCGAATCGCCTCCAATATGACCTGCTTGAGTCCGACATCAAGCTGTTGCAATGCTTGATCAATTACCGATTTTGGAACGCGGATTGATTCCGGCGCTACACCGTCAAATTTAAGACTCAATTCTTTTAGGGTTGATTCATCGCCCTCTTTAACCGCTTGCAAGATTGGCTTGATTGCAACTAGAGCGTTCTCAATATCAAACTCTGCGCGCGGCAATAATCTTTGATACTCAGATTTTGATAACTGGCGACCGCGTAGATCTACAACCCGCATAAAATCGCTCTCGCTCACCTGCCTATTCTAAAGCGACAAGCAGATTCGCGGCATGTTATTTAAACCAGAGGGTTAAACCAAACAGTCTGGTCCCAAAATTGATTTCAAATCAGCGCTCAGACTCGGAGAAGCGGTCACCTTTAATCCATCATCCAAACGTAAAACTGTGTTTTTCGCCCCACCTTCAATCTTTAGGTGTACTTCGCGAGTTCCAGGATGAGAGCGCAGGATCTCCTTCATGCGATCGACAACTGGTGGTGTGCAACGTTCAGCCTCTAAACGAATCACAAATGGTCCAATAGGCGCTTGATTGATATCCGGAATTGATAAATCAATCGCGGTTACCTGGGGAGTTTCTTCTCTCTTATCTATTCTTCCCCTCACAACAACTATTCGATCCTCAATTAAATTCAGAGCATGCTGCTGATAGGTGCTCGAGAAAAAGCGCACATCAATCGCGCCCTCTAAATCTTCGATTGTGACAATCGCCCAGGATTGTCCCTGCCTACTTACTTTGCGCTGCACACTTGTTATCAAACCTGCAATTGTCACAGTTTGTTCATGTCCAACTACATCATCAAATATCTGACTGACTGTTATATCGGTAGCTGATTTCAGTACATGCTCTACACCCAGTAATGGATGATCAGAGACGTACAGACCCAACATATCGCGCTCGTAGGAGAGTAAAAGCGCCTTTTCCCACTCCGCTTCATCTATTTGTAATTCAACTCCAGAAACAGCAGATGGGGAAGCTAAGTTAACGCCTCCAAAAAGATCGAATTGACCAATCGATTCGGCACGTTTGGTCTCCATTACTGAATCAATCGCTTCCAGGTAAATGTTCATCAACCCTTTTCTGGAATGGCCCAGTGAGTCAAAAGCTCCCGCTTTAATCAAAGATTCAATAGTCTTCTTGTTACAAACATGGACATCTACCTTTGATAGAAAATCACCAAATGATTGGTAGCGACCCTTCTCAACACGATTCTTAGCGATTGAGGACACTACATTTTCACCAACGTTACGGATTGCAGCCAAACCAAACCTAATGTCCTGGCCAGTTGGTGTGTACTCACCATTTGAATCATTTACATCTGGGGGCAGGACCTTAATTCCCATTCGACGGCATTCATTTAGATAGAGCGCAGATTTATCCTTGTCATCCCTAACACTGGTAAGTAGAGCCGCCATGTACTCGGTCGGGTAGTTTGCCTTGAGGTAAGCGGTCCAGAAGGAAACTACTCCATAACCAGCGCTGTGGGCTCGGTTAAAGGCGTAATCCGAAAAAGGAATCAACGTTTTCCAAAGCTCTTCAATAGCTACGCTGGAAAATCCATTCGCACGCATACCCGCTTCAAAGTGGACATACTCTTTATCGAGGATCTCCTTATTCTTTTTACCCATGGCTTTGCGTAGCAAATCTGCGCGACCAAGAGAGAAGCCGGCCAATTTTTGTGCGATAGCCATAACCTGCTCTTGATAAACAATTAGGCCATAAGTGTCATCCAAAATCTCTTTGAGCGCTTCGCTTAACTCTGGATGTATAGGTTCGATTCTCTTACGTTTATTTTTGCGATCAGCGTAATCATTGTGCGCATTAACACCCATTGGTCCGGGACGATAAAGTGCAATAACAGCCGAGATATCCTCAAAGGAGTCGGGAACCATTGATCTAAGCAGTGCGCGGATTGGCGCGCTATCTAATTGAAATACGCCAAGGGTGTCGCCTCGAGAAAGCAGTTCGAAGGTTTTCTGATCAGATAAAGGCAAATCCTCTAGGACTAAACTCTTACCTTGATTGTTTTTAATGTTAAGTAAACAATCATCAAGTACCGAAAGGTTTCTAAGCCCTAAGAAATCCATCTTCAACAAACCCGTAGATTCGCAGGCTCCCATATCAAACTGGGTGATGATGGCTCCATCTGCTTCACGGCGATGAATTGGTATGACATCAAGAAGTGGTTCGCGACTTAAGATAACTCCGGCGGCGTGAACACCCCATTGCCGTTTTAATCCTTCTAGACCTCTTGCCATATCCACGATGGTTTTGGAATCTGGGTCTGTTTCATAGATATTTCTAAACTCTTGTGCTTCGGCATAGCGATCATTTTCATTATCAAACACACCGGCTAGGGAAATGTCCTTGCCCATGATGGCAGGAGGTAGCGCCTTGGTTAACTTCTCGCCTATCGCATATGGATAGCCCAGTACTCGAGTGGAATCTTTGATGGCTTGCTTTGATTTGATGGTGCCGTAGGTGATGATCTGAGCTACTCGATCATCACCATATTTATTGGTGGCATATCGGATCATCTCTCCACGTCTACGCTCATCGAAATCCAAATCGATATCGGGCATGGAGATACGTTCTGGGTTGAGGAAGCGCTCAAAAAGTAAGCCGTGTTTTATAGGATCTAAGGCGGTGATACCAAGCGCGTAAGAAACAAGCGAGCCCGCCGCTGATCCTCGCCCTGGTCCAACTCTGATTCCTTGAGATATGGCGTGATTAACAAGATCTGCAACAACCAGGAAGTAACCAGGGAATCCCATTTTGGTCATAACCTCGAGTTCATAATTTAATCTCTCGATATATCCATCAGGAATTACATTGTTAAAACGGTTTTGCAATCCTTTGTGCGCCTCTTTTACCAGCCAGCTATCCTCAGTTTCGCCAGATGGAACCGGGAATTTTGGCAATAGATTTTCATTTTCCCGTAAGGTTGTATTGCAACGCTCGGCAATCAATAGGGTGTTATCACAAGCAGACTCGATATCTTTAAATATCCGCCGCATTGTTGCTGCATCCTTCAAATAGAACTCGCTATTTTCAAATTTAAATCTTTTTGGGTCGGCCAGGGTGGAGCCGGATTGAATACATAGCAATGCCTCATGATGCTTAGCGTCATCAGCGTATGTGTAATGTAAATCGTTTGTGGCAAGAAGAGGCAACCCCAACTCTTTTGCCAATTTCAATAGATCATCTTTGACTCTACGTTCAATCTCAATCCCATGATCCATAATTTCGACAAAATAATTTTCGGCACCAAAAATGTCACGGTAACTTGCTGCCGCCGCCCTGGCTTCTTTATATGCACCCATGCGAATACGGGTCTGAATCTCTCCACCTGGGCAACCTGTAGTGGCAATCAGCCCTTGCGAATATTGCGAGAGAATCTCTCGATCCATACGGGGCTTGTAATAGAAACCTTCTAACGAAGCTAAAGAGGAGAGCTTAAAAAGATTTGCTAAACCAACATTGTCTTCAGCCAAAATGGTCATGTGGGTATAAGCGCCACCACCCGAGACATCATCCTCTCCACCTTCGGCCCACTTAACTCGCTTTTTATCAAAGCGGGATTCAGGAGCGACGTATGCTTCAATGCCAATAATCGGCTTAACCCCTGCTTTTTTCATGGTTTTATAAAAATCAAAGGCGCCAAAAACATTGCCGTGATCGGTCATCGCAATCGCACCATCACCGGTGCTGGCAACCTCTTGAGCTAGTGTCTCTATTCGGGCTGCGCCATCGAGCATGGAGTACTCGGTATGCACATGTAGATGGACAAAACCTTGGCTCACGGTCGGCGAGATTACTCCCTACGGGCTATTTAACGGTTAAAAACTCTAAGGCGCGTTGCAGGTCTGCTGGCAGGGGCGCATGGAGTGTGATGCGCTCATCAGTCGAAGGTTGAGTAAAGCTCAACTCGATGGCATGCAGCCAGGGGCGTTTCAACTCTAACTTCGCCGCCAGCACAGGATCTCCACCATAGGCAAGATCTCCCACCAGTGGATGACGCAAGGCATTGAAGTGAACTCGGATTTGATGGGTGCGGCCAGTCTCTAGCTCCACCCTCAATAGAGAGGCGCTCGAGTAAAACTCTAGAACTTGATAGTGGGTAATGCTCGGTTTGCCATCAGCAACAACCGCAAATCGATAATCCTCGCGAGGGTGTCTACCAATTGGAGCATCGATAGTTCCTTCGCTGGGATCGATATGACCTTGTACCAAGGTGTGATAAACCTTCTTTACAGTGCGGTTCCTAAATTGATTTTTCATCGCAGTGTAAGAGTTTTCATTTTTCGCCAATAACATTAATCCAGATGTTCCCGCATCAAGTCTCTGAACAATTCCTTGCCGCTCTTGCGGTCCTGATGTTGAGATGCGATAACCACGAGCAATTAATGCGCCAACAACGGTTGGTCCCATCCATCCTGGGCTGGCGTGAGCGGCACATCCAACTGGTTTGTTAACAACAACTACATCCTGATCATCATAAACAATCTCCAACTCCTCAATTGGAGTCGGCCTCAGCTCTAGAGGGTCAAATGGTTCTGGCAAAGTGACAATTAGTCGATCGCCAACTCGAACTCGATCTGATTTGGATAGGGGCTTCTTACCCTGAACTACATCACCCGCGTTAAGTAAATCTGCGACATTACTGCGTGAAAGCTCTAAAAGCTTAGAGAGTGCCGAGTCAACCCGTTCTCCATCTAACTCCTGACTGATCAATACCTCTTTACGTTCTCGATTGGATGACATCAAGCGCTCCGATTTGGTTTCTTGTAAGGCTGGATATCTCTCATAGCCAAAATAGTCAGCAGGATTCCAGCGCAAACTATGGCGGAATCTGCCACATTAAAAATCGGCCAATTTGGCAATTCAATCCAATCGATAACCTCGCCCCGCCAAACCCCTGGTGGGCGAACGGCGCGATCCCACAGATTTCCTAAAACGCCGCCGAGAAGTAGAGCTAGACCAATCGCCCAACCTCTATTTTGCACTTTGCGCATGTAGTAAATAATGAATGCGGCGACACATAACTTTAACGAGGACAACAAAGGTGTGGCATCGGTGGCCAAGCTAAAACCCGCTCCCGGGTTGGTTCCATAAGTTAATTTTAGGAAATCACCCAATACCTTTACCGGCTCGCGAAACTGAAGATAGCTGGCTGCCCAATTTTTGGTAATTAGATCAATGGCAAAAACTAAAGTAACTAAAGCAATAAATAGTCGTCGCGCGCGATTTGCACGTGACGACTCTAGCGACGCTCTTCCTTCTGTTTGCATAGCATGCAAAGAGTTGCGCGCGGGAATACCTGCAGACGAGCTTTACCGATGGCATTTCCGCAATCTTCACAGCGACCGTATGTCTTGTTATCAATTCGCTCTAGGGCGCGTTCTGTTTGCAGCACCATATCTCGGGCGTTATAGACCAAAGAGATTTCATGTTCCCGCTCGAAGGTTTTCGCTCCGGCATCAGCCTGATCATCGCCAGCGCCGACCCCAGATGCTTCAATCAAATCATCCATTTCACTTTCAATCGCCTCCAACTCTGTCTTAAGTCGGACTAGATCTTTAGCTAAATCTGCACGGATCGCCTTTAACTCAGTGGCGGTCCAGTTTTCTTCGCCCTCGCTTACAAATGGCGCAGGAGCAGCTTTGATTGGTTTTAGGCCTGGGGCTTTCTTGCCTGGCTTTGGCTTTCTAACTGGTGGTGGAAGAACTAATCGCTTTTCCTCAACCACTACAACATCGCTGGCCTCTATCTCAGGTTTGTAAACCGAGATGGTGGTTGCTCCACCTTTTGCCGTACTACTTGTTAGTGCAGTCTTGTGAGCACCTTTAATTATCTCTGCGGCAGGTTTCTTGGCAGGCGCTTTTTTGGCCAAGGTTGGGCGAACCGGAGCTTTCTTAACCGGTGTGGTTTTAGCCGGAGCTTTCTTGGTTGGCGCCTTCTTGGCAGGAGCCTTCTTGGCCACCGGTTTCTTGGCTGGCGCCTTTTTAGCTGGCGCTTTTTTGGCCACCGCTTTTTTGGCCACCGGTTTTTTGGCCACCGGTTTTTTGGCAGGAGCTTTCTTCAGCTTTGCAACCGCTTTTGATAACCTCTTTTTCAATGCCACAACGGCGAAGGCTAAAGGTTTGCATCAATAAACGCCACTCGCCTCGCTTACCCGAGGTTTTAGCTCCTACTCCTAGGTTAGAATGAGCTCCTTGCAAAAAGACCTGTAACAAGGATTCGCAATGACCAGGCCATCACCTGTTAGCGAGTTGGAAGAAATGGGCTCACGCCAGCATCACGGTGACTCATCTAGAACCAACGGCAAGACAAGTAAGTGGTGAACACCCAAGAAATTTGAGGTGTTTGCAAGGCGGGTGGTACCGCGGTCTGAAAGTGATCGCCCCTCCAAGCATCTGACGCAAACCGTGTCAGAGCAATGTTTAGGGAGGGCAAGAAGATGACTAGCAATTCGCCATATCAAGCGCTTTCGCCCTCTATTGATTTACCTACCATCGAACATGAAATTCTAAATTTTTGGCAGACACAAGACATCTTCCACCAGAGCGTTCGAGCTAGAGCGGGTGGAGAATCTTGGACTTTTTACGAAGGTCCACCGACTGCAAATGGATTGCCTGGAACCCATCACATTGAAGCTCGCGTATTTAAGGATGTGTTCCCGCGATTTCACACCATGAAAGGTAAGCAGGTAATCCGCAAAGCAGGTTGGGATTGCCATGGACTCCCCGTGGAGATCGCAGTTGAAAAAGAGCTTGGATTCTCCGGTAAGGGTGATATCGAGAAGTACGGTATCGCTGCCTTTAATGAAAAATGTCGCGAATCTGTGCAGCGACATGTAGATGCCTTTACATCTATGACTGAGCGAATGGGCTTCTGGGTCGATTTTGATGAGGCCTATTGGACTATGTCTAATGAGTACATTGAAAGCGTCTGGTGGTCACTAGCTCAGATTCACCAAAAAGGTTTGCTAGTTCAGGATCACCGAGTTGCACCTTACTGTCCACGTTGCGGAACTGGTTTGTCTGATCATGAGTTAGCTCAAGGATATGAAACTGTCAAAGATCCTTCGGTCTATGTGCGCTTTCCAATTACAACGGGTGAGTTAAAAGATTTGAACGCCTCCCTTTTGGTTTGGACCACAACCCCCTGGACCTTGGTTTCCAACACCGCCATCGCAGTTCATCCCGAGGTGGATTATGTTGTGGTGCGCACCAAAGGAAGTGAAGAGGTGCAGAGTGAGGTTTTTGTGGTTGCAGAACCTCTGATTGGAGTTGCCGGTGAAGGCGCAGAAATCATCAAGAAAATCAAAGGATCATCTTTAGAGCGCACGGGATATCGCAGACCATTTGATTTTGTAGAGATTCCCGATGCGCACTTTGTAATCTTGGCTGATTATGTAACAACGGAGGATGGAACAGGTCTGGTGCATCAAGCTCCAGCTTTTGGTGCTGACGATTTACAAAGCTGCCGTGGTTATGAACTTCCTGTAGTAAATCCGGTGCTGCCAAATGGTCACTTTGCCGATGAGATAACTCTGGTTGGTGGTTTGTTCTTTAAAGAGGCAGATAAACCTCTTGTTAAGGAGTTAAAGGCAAAGGGTGCCTTGTACAAACACCAACAATATGAGCACTCCTATCCGCATTGCTGGCGTTGCCATACACCGCTGATTTATTACGCACAACCTTCTTGGTATATCCGAACCACCAAGATAAAGGATGCTTTGTTGCGCGAGAATGCGGCGACAGATTGGCATCCAGAAACCATCAAGACCGGTCGGTTTGGTGATTGGTTAAACAACAACATTGATTGGGCGCTCTCGCGAAACCGTTATTGGGGAACCCCCCTTCCCATATGGCGTTGCGAAAATACCCATGAAGAATCTTTTGGTTCGCTAAAAGAGTTAGAAGCTAAAGTGGGACGTGAACTAACCGGGCTCGAATTGCATAGACCGTATGTGGATGAAATCGAGTTTGCCTGTCAAAGCTGCGGTTCCAAGATGACCCGTACTCCAGAGGTAATTGATTGTTGGTATGACTCCGGTGCGATGCCATTTGCGCAATGGGGCTACCCACATAAACCAGGTTCGGATGAAAAATTCAATGCAGCTTATCCCGCTGATTTCATCTGCGAAGCTATCGATCAAACCCGTGGCTGGTTTTACACCTTAATGGCAATTGGCACATTGGTTTTTGATAAATCCTCATATAAAACCGTACTTTGTCTGGGTCACATCTTGGATAAAGATGGCCGGAAAATGAGTAAGCATTTAGGAAATGTTCTAGAGCCCATGGCATTGATGGATCAACACGGTGCCGATGCGGTGCGTTGGTACATGTTAGCGGCTGGTTCGCCATGGAGTGCGCGACGTGTCGGACATGATGCGATTTCTGAGGTGGTACGTAAAACCTTACTCACCTACTGGAATACAGTCTCCTTCTTTTCTCTCTATGCATCCGCATCTGATTACCAGCCAACGCCATTTTCTAATGAGTTGAATCTTTCAACAATGGACCGCTGGATTGTTAGCGAGTTAAATCAACTCATCAACGAGATAGATGATGCGCTAAATAACTTTGACTCGCAGAAAGCGGGAGCTGCTCTGGCCAGATTTATCGATGATCTATCCAACTGGTATGTGCGACGTTCGCGACGCCGGTTCTGGGATGGCGATGTAGCAGCTCTTTCAACTCTGCAACACTGCTTGAAAACACTCACTCTTTTGATGGCTCCATTGGTTCCTTTTATTACCGAACATGTTTGGCAGCAATTGATCCGCAAGGTAGATTCCAAGGCTTTCTCATCAGTTCATTTGGCAGATTTCCCTGTTGCTGACTCGACGCTGATAGATGAGAAGCTCTCAAATGATGTGGCTTTAACCCGTAGATTGGTTGAGTTAGGTCGAGCTGCTCGTGCGCAATCACAGGTGAAGATTAGACAACCTCTCTCCCGCGCTCTGATTGCGGCTTCTGGCTGGAAATCACTCTCCACAGAGTTGCGCGATCAAATCGCCGATGAATTGAATGTGGAGCAGTTGGATGATTTGTCTGCCGCCGGAGCTGATCTAGTTGATGTATCGATCAAGGCCAACTTCAGATCACTTGGCGCCAGATATGGTGGTGATGTGCAGGCGATTGCGCAAGCACTCAGCTCGACCTCCGCTGTCCAATTAGTTGCTCAAGTTCGCAGCCAAGGCCAGGTAGATATCACTTACGGCGAAGGTAAATCCGCATCGATTGGTGAAGAGGATTTGGTAATCACAGAAACCCCACGAACCGGATGGGCGGTTTCCTCTCATTCTGGAGAAAGCGTGGCCCTTGATCTCCAACTCTCCCCAGAGTTAATCTCCAAAGGTGTAATCCGTGAGGCGATTAGAGCGATTCAAGATGCTCGAAAATCATCCGGCTTTGATATCAGTGATCGCATTAATGTGAAATGGAACTGTGCGCCGGAGTATGTTGCTGCGCTCAACTCTGGATCACAGTGGATTAGCGAAGAGGTTTTAGCGCTCTCTTTCACACAGGACAGCACACTTGGTGTTAGCGAGGAGGAGCTTGGTCTCAAGCTCCAGCTAGAGAAAGCTTAAAACTTACTTCTGATCTCCCATAAATCTGGGAACACTGGATTGAAAAGAGTGGATGCTAAATACTTGGCACCACTCGATCCTCCAGTGCCTGCTTTTTGGCCAATAGTGCGCTCCACCATCTTCACATGTCGGTAACGCCACTCCTGTAGCCCTTCATCAATATCCATAAGCCGTTCGCAAACCATTGCCGCCTCTGGATCTCTGCGATGCAGATCAATCAGTACCGCTTGCACATCTTCAGATGGTGCGTACTGCTGAGAAACATCACGTTGCAAAATACTTTGTGGCAATGTGAAGCCTCGCTTTGCGACATAACTTAAGGTGCAATCCCAAATAGATGGTGATCTCATCAATGCTTCCACTCTGGCCTTGTCATTTGGAAGAAGATGAGCAGCGGCTTTGGAATCACGACGACCTAAAATAGCTTCTACCTCGCGAAACTGCGCCGATTGAAATCCGCTGGATGCGCCCAAACGATCGCGAAATGAGTTGAACTGCAAAGGTGTCATCGTTTCAAGGATGTCTATTTGGGCGACACATATTTTCAAAATCGTTCTGATACGACCAAGCAATGACAACGCGTAATGAGTGTCCCCTTGCTGTAAAGCTTTGCCAGCGGCTTGAAACTCATGAATCATTTGCTTGAACCAGAGTTCATAGGTTTGGTGGATAACAATGAAGAGGAGTTCATCATGCTCTGGACCTTCAGAAAGGGGGGTCTGGAGATTTAGTAATTCATCAACCTTGAGATAACTACTGTAGGTAAGGGCGGCAGAGGTGTCTTCGCTCATGTGACGCGAGAGCCTCCAGTCTTTACTTTGCGATACTGACCAGAACTGACTAGATCACGCAATCTTTCAAACCCGTCATAAACCTCTACATAGGAGGTGGCCAAAGGAGAAATTGCAACCCTGATTGAATTTGGAACTCGATAATCCGGAATCACATCAGCAAACTCGCGAAGCGCGACCGCAATTTGTTCGGCATCTGCATGCACCAGAGATATATGTCCACCGCGCTGTTTGGAGTTTCGTGGCGTGTTTAACTCAAAGCCCAGTGGTTTAAGCCATAAATCATATAAATCAATCATCATCTGGGTGCCGCGCGCAGCTTTTCTTTCAATCTCTTGAATCCCCGCTGCTTCAATCATTTCAAATGCGGATTTGATGCAACGCAGACCGATCAAAGATGGGCTAGCGATTTGAAAGCCACGAATACTTTCATCCTTTTCAAATGCTGGTCCCATGGCGAATTGATCTCTTTGTGCAAACCAGCCTTGTATTGGTACCCGCAACTCATTTTGTATCCGCTTTGAGACATACAACCAGGCGGGTGCGCCAGGACCTGAGTTTCCATACTTATATGTACAGCCAACCGCTAGATCTACACCATTGTCATCAAAATTCATCTCAACAGATCCAACCGCATGAGCCGCATCCCATAAGAGCAGTGCTCCGTGAGATCGCACTAAATCCGTTAAAGCTTTTATATCCTGTCTAGCACCTGAGCGGTACTGCACAACTTCTAGGCTGACAAGAGCTACATCATCATTTAGATATGGTGCCAAAACTTCGGGGGTGATTAATTCATTCGTGGCAACCTTGGGATCTTCATTATCAATCACCACAAGCTTTAAGTTATGTTGTTGCGCGAGACCTTGCATTATGTAACGATCGGTGGGGAAATTAGCGGCATCGATAATTATGGTTTTTCGATCTGGTCGCGCTTTAATCGCAGCGCTCGCCAATTGATAGAAGTTAACTGAGGTTGTGTCGCAGGCCAAAATCTGACCCGCAGCAGCTCCTAGTGAGCTTCTACCAATCAAATCTCCCGCAGATTGTGCTTCATCAACCCAATGGCTCCAACCAGTTACTACCTCTGGACCCCATTCTTGAGTCAAAAAATCATTGACCGCCTTTACCGTCGCATGGGGCAATCGGCCTAGTGAGTTTCCATCCAAGTAGCAGGTATGGGGATCGGTAATAACAAACTGGTTGCGATACTCACGAAGAGGATCCTGCTCATCGAGTTGAAGTGCTTCAGAGCGCTGCATGCTCCGCAGTCTAGGTTAGATAGATATGAGTTGAGAAGGCTTTAGGCAAGAAATGCGATGAGAATTTGAGTGCCGAAAAACAAAACGATGAATGACAAATCTAGCGCTATTCCGCCTAGGCGTAGAGGTGGAATAAACCTTCTTACAAAACTCAGTGGTTTGTCGGTAATCATATAAATGATTTCCGCAAGTGGCAGAATAATTCCGCGCGGTCTCCAACCTGGCTTAAACATCCGGACATAATCCAAAATCAAACGTAGAAAGAGTGCGAGTAGAAAAAGATTTAAGGCAAGTACGATCCAACTAGTTATGCTGATCACTGCAGGTTTTTATCAGCTCTGATTGAAAAGACTAGCGTTGGCAGCCGCGGTTTTATCCTCGGAGCTAACCATCACATTTGGTGGAGAAAGCAGGAAAACTTTTGAGGTTACGCGCTCGATTGTTCCTGCGTGACCGAAAACCAGGCCCGATGCAAAATCAATTAAACGCTTGCGCTCCGACTCCTCCATGTCACTCAAATTCATGATGACTGGATTGCCTTCTCTGTAAAACTCTCCGATGGCACGAGCCTCACTGTAAAAACGTGGAGTAATTGTGACAATCCGATCAATTGGAGCTGATTCGGAGGAAACTGAGGTTTGAGCAATTGGAAGTTGAGGGGCAACACTGAGAGCGGGTGTACTTCTCTTAGCTGGTGCTGCTTTAGGTCGGACGGCTACAGACTCTTGAACCGATCCATCATCCTCTGTAAGACCTAAGTAATTGGTCATTCTTCTTAGCGCATTAGACATACCGTAATTTTATGGCGCGGGGCTTCGGCTACCCAGTATTGAGCTGCCTAGCCTGATATGTGTCGCACCATGTTCAATAGCGATTTTGTAATCTCCACTCATTCCAGCTGAGATGTAATTCGCAGACGGGATCTCTTGTTGCAGCGCAAGGCTGCTTTTATTCAGGTTTGCGAACGCCAGATTGGGGTCGCCATGCAGCGGCCCAACCCCCATTACCCCCACAATCTCTAAGCCCAAGAGCCCTGCTGTTGCAGAGGCAAACTCCATTAATTGATGGGGCTTAACACCGCTACGTTGACCAGGACGCTCCTGCCCTTCATCGAGATTTACCTGAATAAAGCAGCGTTGCCTCTTGTCGAGCTCCTGCGCATATTGAGAAATTCTTTTGGCATGGGATAAATCATCCAATGAGTGAATGTAATCACTCCACTTAACAATGGATTTGAGTTTGTTGCTTTGAACTCCACCTTGAAAGTGCCAGATCGCATCGTCGGGAAGTTGCTCTGATTTATCTGCCCCTTCAGAGTCTCTATTTTCGCCAAAATGCCTTTGGCCAAGGGCATAAAGAATCTCAGCATCGCTACTTGGAAAGGTTTTTGTTACAACGATTAAGGTCACTGTGGAGGGAAGTTCAGATTTGACCGCTTCTAAGCGAGTAGATAACTCCGCACCTCGATCCATAATTTGAAACCTACTCTAGCCAGATAACGCCAGCTTGGCGTCCCGTTATGCCGTCCCGCCGATATGAAAAAAAGCCAGGGTCGTGGAGCGTGCATTTATTGACAGAGCTCCAATTAATTCCACTTCGCTCAAGCAAAGTTATTAACCCTGCCTCTACGCCTAAACAGGGTTTTCCATTTTGGGAGGTATTTTTAGTGGCCGCTGCTGGAACTTTCGAGGTGACATCTTCATAAACATCGATATCTACCTCGTAGCAATTTGCACAAATTGAGGCACCGATCTCCGCAGATACCTCGGAGCTCGCTATGCCATGTTTAATGAAATGCTGCAAAGTTTGTTGGAAGACACCGGCTACCAGACCTTTACGTCCTACATGAACGGCTGCAACTGCGTTGGGGCCATGCAACAGCAATGGAACACAATCTGCTATAAGAGTTACTAAAGCAAACCTTTTTTCCAAAGTGAAAAGGGCATCGACCGAAGGGGCAAAATTAGAATCTGAATCCGCCTTGATTTCAGCAACTTCGGCACCATGAACCTGATTCATGTAAAAAATACTCTCTGCTGATAATCCAATTCTTTTTGCTAACTCCATGCGATTTAACATTACGGACTCAGCTGCATCGCCCACATGGGAAGCTAAATTGAATGAGTCATATGGCGCCTTACTGACGCCGCCCTCCCGCGAGGTAAAAACCGCCCTCGACATGAAGTTTCTTACTTCATGAAATCAGGGATATCGATTTCATCCTCAGAGACGAGTTCTTCAAAGGTTATCCGACGTCTCGTCGGAGTTTGAGGAGTCTCCATCGCCACAGCGATCGGATCATTTGCTGGAATCGGATCGGCCTGACCATTCAAGCTTGCGGTAGAAATCACCGGAACTGAGACCTTTTTCGGTGCGCCACCATCAAAACCTGCGGCAATAACGGTAACCCGAACCTCATCACCAAGTGCATCATCAATAACAGTACCGAAAATAATATTGGCATCGGGATGTGCACATTTTGCTACCAATTCCGCAGCCTCACTAATTTCAAACAAACCTAAATCAGAGCCGCCTGCGATAGAGAGTAAAACCCCATGAGCTCCATCAATCGAAGCCTCCAGCAATGGTGATGAGATAGCAAGCTCTGCAGCGCGTGTGGCTCTGGCCTCTCCTCGAGCTGAACCAATTCCCATTAATGCAGATCCTGCACCATCCATAACACTCTTCACATCAGCAAAATCAAGATTGATTAAACCAGGGGTTGTAATTAGATCAGTAATTCCTTGAACACCAGATAACAAAACCTGATCCGCGGTTTTGAAAGCCTCTGGCGCAGAGATGGAACGGTCGGAGATGGAAAGCAAACGGTCATTTGGAATAACAATTAAAGTGTCAACCTCTTTGCGAAGACTTTCAATTCCCTCTTCTGCTTGCGTAGCTCTTCTCTTTCCTTCAAAACTAAAAGGTCGGGTTACAACACCTACTGTTAAGGCACCTAACTCTTTAGCAATTTTCGCAACAACAGGTGCGCCACCTGTTCCAGTTCCGCCACCTTCACCTGCGGTAACAAAGACCATGTCAGAGCCGCGCAGCACCTCTTCAATTTCTTCGGCATGATCCATCGCAGCTTGCTTACCAATTTCAGGTGCAGCACCTGCACCAAGACCACGTGTTAATTTTCTGCCAATATCTAATTTCACATCGGCATCACTCATGAGAAGCGCTTGAGCATCAGTATTAATCGCAATAAATTCAACGCCTTTTAATCCAGCATCAATCATTCGATTAACTGCGTTAACTCCACCGCCACCAATTCCAACAACTTTGATGACCGCTAAATAGTTCTGTGGTGTCGCCACTTTTTCGCCTCTCCTCAAACCCTAATTCTCAACTTTAGACTTAGAGTTTCCTTTTATTGTGCGCGCAAAAGTAGGCGGGCGGTGCATCACAAGCAAACACCGACACAGGCTTTTATTTTTTTGTTTTGATTTATTTATCTGCTCACAATTGGAGATGTTGGATTGGAAAGATTTAGATTTTTCACCGATTTATTTGCCTTTAACTCTAAAAGGCGATTCATAATCTCGATTTTAAGCTCTAGATCTTTGACACTTCCCCAGGAAATATCCAATCTCCGCCCCTGATTGACCAACTTGGTAGAGATTGAAATTTGGTCCTTAGCGTTGACCCTTTCAACTTTTAGCGATTTGCCTTGCAGAGTCTTTATCAACTGCGCGATGTCAGAGCGCAACTCCCGGCTGTCATTTTGAATTGATATCTCAGGCATCTCTGACCACTCACCCGCAGCCAAGGCACGGGCTACCGCTTCGGTGGGAAGATAGAAGTTCTCTAAATCTTGGTCTATAAATCCAATCGAATTCACATTGGTACTGTCCCTCGGAATCAATCTGCCAATTGGGTCGCGGGCAATTATTGAGATATGTAACTCGCCAGAGAGAAGCCTGCGTTCCAATTTTATGTTTTCCACCCATAGCATCTCTCTTAATCGGGTAGCTATTTCGCGGCGATCAACACGCGCTAAAGGTTGACCAATCTCAACCACAGCAGGTTGTTTGGTTATTTTATCCATAACATCTTTGACGATTTTCTTATCTTTACTGTCGATAATGATTTTCTCTACTGTAAAAATTTGGCTCCACCCCAAGATATAGGTAGCTAGGGCCAGAATTACAATGCTCAACACCAATACGGGTGCTTTAATGATTTTTGCCATTACTTCTCTTCGATTGCGGTCAAAATCAATTTCCCTAATGAATTAACGTCGCCTGCTCCTATGGTAATGATCACATCTCCTGGTTTGGCAAAGCGGGCCACACTTTCCACAACGATCGGCATCGATGGTTCATATGTCACCTTTTCCTTTTCCATCTTGCCTGCAATCAACGCTGAAGTGACACCGGTTAAAGGCTTTTCGCTGGCTGGATAAACCTCCAATAAAAAAGTGTGGTCAGCCAACGAAAGTGAATCAGCAAACTGTTGTGAAAAAGCCTTGGTTCGGGAGTATCTATGGGGTTGAAAAACAGCTATCACGCGACCGGAATGGGCAAAGACCCGCGCCGTCTGCAATGTTGCTGTGATTTCTGTCGGGTGATGTCCGTAATCATCAATAACTGTTACCCCTCCAGCAACTCCTTTAATTTCAAATCGTCTCCGTGCGCCGGTAAACAATTTCAACCCAGCAAACAAATCCTGAACCGATGCGCCTAATTTGAGGCCCGATGCCAAAGCTGCTGCAGCGTTGAAAAGGTTATGACGTCCGGTAATCGCAAGCTCCATCTCCCCCAGAATTCTGCCTTTCCAAGTGATTCGAGCGGAGGCGTTATTGGCTGCCACATGTATCCGATCCAACTTCAGATCAGCATCCAACTCTTCGCCATAAGTAATTAATTCGATACCTCGGGATTCCAAAACCGTCAGAGTTCTAAACAATCTTTTAACACCGGCATCATCAATACATACGACTAGAAAACCTCCAGGTTGGATTGTCATCACAAACTCTGCAAAAAGCTGGTCGATTGCTGAAATATCAGAGAAATTATCGACATGGTCCAATTCGATATTTGTGATAATCGCACCAAATGGTTTATACGCTATGAAGGAGCCATCTGATTCATCCGCTTCGACTACAAAAATACCCCCCGATCCTTGATGTGCATTGGTCCCAGAGTTGCGAACCGTCGCCCCAATAGAAAAGGATGGATCAACTCCACAATGCTGCAGCGCCACGGTCAACATTGATGTCGTAGTAGTTTTCCCGTGAGTACCGGCAACCGCAACTGATTTATAACCAACCATTAACTCTGACAAGGCTTGCGCCCTCTCCAAAATCGGAATACCGGCCGCCGATGCGGCAATCAGCTCAGCATTACTATCTGGAATAGCACTTGATTTAATTACAAAATTAGCGCCTTCAACATTTGCTGCATCATGGCCCACAAAGGTGTTGATGCCTAAATTACGCAAACCGGCCAGATTCGACGAATCATTAAGATCAGAGCCGGAGACCTTGGCACCGCGGGCGATCATTATTCGAGCAATTCCACTCATTCCTGAGCCACCGATACCTACAAAATGGACATGGGAGTTGGGCCAATCTCTACTGATGCCGTTATTCATTGTCTATCACCATTATTGGCTTGTAAGACGTCCAGGGCCAGATCTGCAATTCTTCTTGCGGCACCGCTATTTAATCCGACCTCAGTCGAGTTAAAGTTGCTGGCTTTTAATAAAGTCTCTTTAATGTTGCTAACTAGCCAATTCGCCGTGAACTCTTCATTTTTCACCATTACCGAAGCGCCTTTGTCTTGCAAGGCCTTTGCGTTATCAACCTGTTCGCCATTTCCGTGAGGCAAAGGAACCAAGATTGAGAACCTACCAACCGAGGCCAATTCTGAACAGGTGACCGCTCCACTTCTAGCTATAACTAGGTCAGCACTTCCATAGACTGCATTCATGTCGTGGAAATACGGCAATGGCAAATAACTCTCGGTTCTTTCAGGAAGCTGATTATTGATTCCTACGGCATGGATTATCTGAATATTGGAAAGCACGGGTAGAGCCTGCGCCACTACCCCGTTCATATATTGCGAACCCTGAGAGCCTCCGAAAACTGCAACTAGTGGCTGTTTTGGATCCAATCCCCAAACTTTGCAGTGCTCTCTTTTAAAACTCTCTCGATCCTTAATTTGCGCAACTTCATTTAGGGAACTTCGAATCGGCATGCCGGTTAGCACCGCGCCCGGCCATTGCTTTCTTACAGTTTCAAAATTAACAGCGACCAGTTTTGCAAAAACACGACCAAGTCTGTTGGCCCATCCCGGTTTGGCATTAGCTTCATGAATCACAATTGGAACACCTTTGAAATAGGCTGCCAGATATGCAGGAGCTGATACATATCCACCGAAACCAATTAATAGATCCACACCACGCAATGCCTTTATAGCTTGAACAGTTGAAACAACAAGACGGAAGGGAAACAAGAAAATCTCTCCATCTAAGGATCTCGGCAATACAACTTTCTTTATCGTGTGAAGTGAGTAGCCACGTTTTGGAACAAGTAGAGCCTCCAATGCGCCATCAGTACCGAGAAATTCGCAGTTAATATCCGCTCTAATCTTCTTGATCTCATCCGCAACCGCTAATGCGGGTTCAATATGGCCCGCAGTTCCGCCGCCGGCCAACAGAACCAATTGCGGCTTAATGGATTTTCCGTTAGGAGCTGCAGGCATAGCCCTATCCTCTCGCAGCCCGGACCGCTTTTCGTTCTTTTATTTCAGCGGCAATTTCTGGGTCGCGCCGCATAACGCCGAGGACAAATCCAATGGCCAAAAAAGTAGCCAAGAGTGAAGAACCGCCGTAGGAAATGAAGGGCAAGGTGACTCCAACAACCGGCATGACACTAATAACTGTTCCGATGTTAAGTAATACCTGGAATGAGAGCCAGCAACCAACCCCTGCACAGGCATATCTCTCAAAGGAGTTATTTGCTCGTAGCGCCACTCTAAATATCCCCAAAATGAGTAGAGCAAATAAGGTCAATACCGCGATGGTTCCAAGCAAACCTAACTCTTCACCAATCACAGAGAAAATAAAATCGGTATGGGCTGCAGGAAGATTTCCCCATTTTTGTTTGCTGCTTCCCAGTCCCGTTCCAAAAGCACCACCAGAGGCCAATCCCATGATGCTATGTGCCTGCTGCCAACCAACACCTTTGTAATTCTCCTCCGCGAAAGGGTCAAAGAACGCCGAGAAACGGTTCATACGATTACTTGATGTCAGAATCAAGAAAGCAAAAGCCGATCCAATTCCGGCGCCCAGGATGGCAAACACCTTCATTGGAATTCCAGCAATAAATAAAATTCCTCCGACGATTCCAGCAACCACCACGGCGGTTCCTAAATCCTTACCTACTAAAATCAAAACCATAACTATTAAAATTCCGGGAACAATTAAAGGTGCGGCATTACTTTCCAATCCTTGCTCCGATTTTTGATCATGAATCCTTAATCTCAAAGCGCACCAAATTATGATGCCGAACTTGGCGAATTCGCTGGGTTGCAAAGTAAATGAACCGATACCAATCCAGTTGGTATTACCGCCAACCGCTCTTCCTAAACCTGGAACCTGGGGTAAAACCAAAAGTAAGGCGGAGACAATTAATGAAAGGCGAGATAAAGGAACCCACAACTCTGCTCTAAGTTTCATCGCCACCCAGGCAATTCCCACCGAAAGAATAAGAAATAAGCTTTGGCGTAACACAATCGCAAAAGAGTTACCTGATTCATTTAAAGCAGTGACTGAGGAGGCGCTCAAAACCATAACTAAACCAAGGGCAGATAGCGCAATTACTGAACCCAGAATCAGGTAGTAAGCCGATGCCGGACGAGAGAATAATGATTTTGATTTACTCATTTAATAACCCCTTAACCGCTTGTGCGAATAGCTGGCCACGCTCCGAGTAATTATTGAATTGATCCATAGATGCGCACGCGGGAGCCAACAAAACCGTATCCCCTGAAACAGCCAACTCTGCAGCGACCGCCACTACCTTATTCATAAGATCAAGCGAATCTGAATACTCATTTACATGATGGATTGGTATCTCAGGGGCATTTTTCGCAAGTGCGCTAGCAATTAGAGGCCCATCGCTGCCAATCAAAATAGCTGCTTTGATTCGTGATGAACAGCTCTTCACTAGCTCATCCATAGTTGCACCCTTAGCTAAACCTCCTGCGATCCAGATAGATTTCAACTGAGAGTTCAGAGCCGCCATTGCAGCATGAGGATTTGTGGCCTTTGAATCATCAATCCAAATGACGCCATTTCGTTCTGCCACAACTTCAAGTCGATGATGATCTAGTTTGAAGCTCCGCAGCGCCTGGGCGATAGATTCTGCTCTACTCCCTACGGAGCGAGCTAAGCCAGCGGCAGCCATAGCATTTAGAACATTGTGTGGAACCGCAGGACTTATATCGGAAAGCTCAAATAGCGCCTCCGCCTCATCGGAGATAAAGGCTCTATCGACGATCAAGTTCTCAACTAAACCAAGTTGATGGGGTTTAGGCGTCTCCAGAGAAAACCAGATTATTGGATGAGTCAGGTTTTTGGCACGTCGAACAATTGCCGAGTCCAGTGCGTTAAGAATGACCGTTTCAGCATTGTTTGTGATTTTAAATTTAGCATTTGCATAGTTATCAAAGCTGCCGTGCCAATCAATATGGTCCTCAGCGATGTTCAAAATTGCGACTGAAACAAACAGTGCTTCAACACTCCACTCTAATTGAAAAGAGGAGAGCTCAAGAATCAAAATCTCAGCCTCTGAGTTAATCACCGCTTCTATCGCGGTTATGCCGATGTTCCCGCACGCAACCGCGTTCTGGCCATCTGCAACTAGCATCGCCTCGGCCATTTGTACCGCAGTAGTTTTGCCATTTGTACCGGTTAAAGCCAACCACTTCTGTTGTGGCCGAATCTCCTGCTTGACCCGCCAAGCTAAATCAATCTCACTAATTATTGAAACTCCAGCCCGTTTGAGCTCAAGGATTAGCGGATTATCGACCTTCCATCCCGGAGATACGACCGCAAAATCAATCTTATCTAAATCCACATTTGATAAATCGTTGGAAATATCTGGGCTCGTTAATTTTTCATCAACCAAAATTGTTTTTGCAGATTTGGAGTTCAAGAATTCAATAGTGGGTTGCCCGGTTACTCCGGCGCCAAACACCACTACGGATTTACCAGAAAGGCTGGAGATGAAACTCACCTTTAAGCAACCACCCACTGGGCGTAGAACAAGCCCAATCCAGCAGCAACGCTAAGTCCGGCGATAATCCAGAATCTAATCACGATGGTTACTTCGCCCCACCCCAATAATTCAAAATGATGTTGTAGCGGTGCCATTTTGAATACTCGTTTACCACCACTTATTTTGAAGTAGATCGTTTGAATAATTACCGACATAGTGATGATTACAAATAATCCGCCAATTGGAATCAATAGAAGTTCAGTGCGTAATGTCATAGCCAATCCAGCTAATCCGCCACCAAGGGCCAATGAGCCGGTATCTCCCATGAAGATTCTTGCTGGCGAGGCGTTCCACCAAAGGAATCCCGCGCATGAGCCAGCCAAAGCTGCAGCAAGTACCGCAAGATCTAATGGATCTCGGACTGTGTAACAGTTTGTACTAGCCGCAACTTCACATCGTTGGCCAAATTTCCAAACTCCAATAAGCACAAATGCTAAAAAGGACATAACAGCTGCCCCACTTGCTAAACCATCAAGTCCGTCGGTCAGGTTAACTCCATTGCTGGCTCCCAGGACCATGAGAATCGCCCAGATAACAACAAGCACCACTCCGAGCTTTATGGAGGTATCTCTAACCGTTGAAAGATACTCAGACATTGGGGTTAATCCCAAGTCATCTGGAAAACGAGTAGCTATAACGCCAAATACTCCCGCAACTATCGCCTGACCAATCAACTTTTGTTTAGCACGCAGACCTAAGGAGCGCTGTTTAACTACCTTTAACCAATCATCTAAGTATCCGACCAAACCTAAACCGACAATCAAGCCGATTACCAGGAGCCCTGATGCAGTCAGCTCGGCTCCAGTAAAAAGATGAGAAATGAGATAACCAATGATGGTTGCGAAAATTAGAACTATGCCACCCATAGTGGGGGTTCCACGTTTTACATGGTGAGTTTTTGGGCCATCATCTCTAATCTGCTGCCCATAACCTTTTCGTGCTAAGAACTTTATGAAGGCAGGGGTAGCGAAGAAACTGAAGAGAAAGGCGACCGCTCCTGAAATCAAAATACCTCTCATTTGGTACTCCCCTCTTCCCCATATACCTGTCGAGCTTTAATAAAAGCATTTGCCAACTCTTCTAAATGTTCAGCTCTCGAAGCTTTGATTAGAACTACATCTCCGGCTTCAAAGGCCGATTGCAATGTATTCGCCTCAGCCACACTCCCAAAATAGTGGGTTTGAGTTTGAGATTCAGTTAACCCATCTAAATAATCCAGATTTGAAATTGCGACCAATTGATCAATGCCCAGCTCGCCAACCAACTGTCCGATCTTTTTGTGCATTTGAGCGGCATCTGGGCCAAGTTCATGCATGGATCCTAGGAAGGCCCAAGACCTTCCACCTCTTTCCTGTGTCAGCAAGACCAGAGTTCTTAGCGCCGCCTCCATGCTCTCGGGATTGGCGTTATAAGAGTCATTAATTATTAATACTCCATTTAAATCATGGGTTTCCATACGCCATTTACTGCTAGCTTCATGTTCAGATAACGCAGAAGCAATACTCTGCGTTGGAATATTTAAAACATGTGAAATCCCCGCTGCGGCCAAGGCGTTTGGGATCTGATGTAATCCCATAACTCGGAGAGCGACCGGCTCTCTACCCCCTGGCGTAACTAGATCAAAGTGCGCAAAACCACCGCGAAATTCAATGTCGGCAGCCCTTACATCGCAATCATGTGATTCACCAAATGTTAACTTCTGGACCCCACTCACAAAGCTCATCTTTGGCGTGTACTCGTCATATGTACCTAAAACTGCAAATGCGCCAGGATTCAAGGAGTTAATCAACTCACCTTTTGCTTTGGCAATGTTCTCTCTGGAGCCAAACTCCCCAAGGTGGGCATTGCCAACTTTAAGTACTGCGCCAACATCTGGATTAGCGATTTTAGCTAACGCCGATATATCGCCACCGTGCCGTGCGCCCATTTCGACGATGCAAAAACGGGTAGTTGGTTTTGCGCGTAATAAAGTCAATGGAACACCTAAATCATTGTTGAATGATCCTTGTGCTGCGATTGTTTCACCCTTAGAGCTCAATACTGAATGGAGCATATCTTTGGTAGTGGTTTTGCCCTGTGAACCAGTTATGCCAATTACCTTTAACTCTGGCAATGAATCCCTAACAAATTTAGCAAGCTTTCCGATCGCGATAACAACATCGGGAACCAAAATATGTGGACCCGCTACAGGTTTCGAGACTATTGAAAGTACCGCTCCTTGTTGCAGAGCTTGATCAACAAAACTATGCCCATCTGCATGCTCACCCAAGAGCGCTAGGAAAACATCTCCAGCTTTTACCTCTCGAGAATCAAATTTAAACCCTGATTCATTTTTGAGCTCAGCATCGCCAGAGAGCCTTCCTTCAATAATCTGGGCAACTTGGACGGCATTCATTTTGATCATCTCAAATTCGCTATCGCTCTTTTTAGCTCTAGTTGATCGCTAAATGGGGTTTTTATTCCATTAATCTCCTGCCCGGTCTCGTGTCCCTTGCCCAAGACGATTACGGTGTCACCACTCTGAGCAATTTTGGCAGCATGCTCAATCGCTTCAGCTCTATCGACAATCACTCTCTGGTTATCACCTAAACTCAATCCAGCTGTCATATCTTGCAGAATGCTCATGGGATCTTCACTGCGCGGGTTGTCGCTGGTAAAAATAGCGAAATCACAACCTTCATAAAGCGCCTTACCCATCAACGAACGCTTAGATTTGTCACGATCACCTCCACAACCCAGGACCCCAATCAACCTCGAATTCGTAGTTTCTCTGGCTGTGCGCAATACCTTTGTTACCGCATCTGGAGTGTGCGCAAAATCCACCAGCGCGGTGAAATCCTGACCGCTAACAATCTTTTCCAGTCTCCCTGGCGCACCAGTCAGAGTGGAAAGCGATTGACCAATAACCAATGGATCCACACCACTGTGCGCTGCTACTGCAACTGCCAGTAGACAATTTTCTAAGTTGTAGGAACCTAGTAAGTTGATACGCCCTTCAATCAGCACACCACTTTCACCTCGGATTACAACTTCATAGCCTTTGCCGTCGCCTTGCAGAGATTCGAAGTACCAAGTTGCTTTTTTGTTTTCAATCGAGAATGTGCCCAGTGGAATACTGATTTCGCTGGCGAGCCGTATTCCAAACTCTTGATCAATGTTGATTAAGGCAAAATCACTCATTTCACTAGTGAATAAGGTGCGCTTGGCTTGATAGTAACTCTCCATGTCACCATGAAAATCCAAATGATCTTGAGTGAGATTGGTAAAACCGGCAACTGAGAAATGCACTCCATCAACCCGATGCTGCACAAGTGCATGACTGCTCGCCTCCATCGCCACTGCTCGAGTATGGCGCTCCTGCATTACAGAAAGGATGCGGTGGAGAACATCTGATTCTGGAGTGGTATGAGTTGTGGGATAGAAATCCTCGCCCATGATTATTCCAACAGTGCCAATCAGTCCATTTGAAAACTCTGCATACTTCCAGATTTGATTGAGTAAGTAGGTTGTGGTGGTCTTTCCATTAGTTCCAGTTATGCCTGCAACATACATACCTCTACTTGGTGAATTAAAAAACCAATCCGATAGAAAACCGATCTGGGAGCGTGGATTCGGCACAACCAACACGGGGATATTCAGCTGCTGAAGGGGAAGGGAATCGGCACCTGAAAGGTCAGTTATCACCGCCCTCGCACCACGCTCCACAGCGGTTTGAATGAAGGCGCTCCCGTGGGCCTTTGCCCCAGGCAACGCAGTAAAAATCTCACCCTCATCAATACTTTTTGAATTGCTTGATAAACCAATTACCTCAATTTCATAGTTAGCTTTATCAATTGAGATGCCCAGATAGTCGGCAACCTCACCAAGTCTCCTTGTGATTGGAGTTAATCTCTGTATTTCAGCCATTTGTACTTACACGGGATTGGGATTTGATTAACGCTTCGGCAGCCGCAATCTTCGCCTTTAAAGCTTTTTCATCAAGCACGTAGGAGTTGGTCGCAGGAGCCGTTGGCGGAATATGCTGGTCTTTCAAAACAAAACTCATGACTTTATTGAATACTGGCCCACCGAGATAACCACCCCAATGCAATCCCTTTGGATCTTGAATCGTTACTGAGACAACGAACTCTGGCTTATCTGCCGGCGCAAATCCGATGAATGATGCCGTGTAACCACGATAGCAACCACAGGAATCATCAACTCTTTGTGCAGTTCCAGTCTTACCAGCTACTCGATACCCTGGAATTGCAGCAGATGGTGCGGTGCCGGAGGCTGAAACTACGCTCTCCATCATTAACCGCATTTTCTTGGCGGTTTCAGCGCTCACTACTCTCACGCTCTTTTGTTCACCAGCAGGTGTGTATCTTCCGGCAGCATCGCTAATACCCTTCACTACAGTTGGGGTTACGCGAACACCATCATTTGCCAAAGTTGCAAAGACGGAAGTGGCCTGCATTGCCGTTACTGAATATCCCTGTCCGAAGGCAACTGTTGGTGCAGTTGTTCCAGACCAGCCTTTAACATCTAAAAGCTTTCCACTCTCCTCGCCTGGCAGACCTGAGCCAGGTTTTTCGCCAACACCAAATTTCTTCAAGTAGGAGTGCAACTTGTCATTTGAGAGCATCTCTCCAATTTTTATTGCTGCGATGTTGCTCGATACCGCCAAAGCGCCAGCAACTGTCCATTTCATAACACGATGTGGATCATGATCAGAGAAAACCTTGTTAGATCTCTTCAATTTGTCAGGAACTTTCAGGACTGTCTCTGGGCCGACTTTGCCTTCTTCTATTGCTGAGGCAACAGTTATTACCTTGCCGGTTGAGCCAGGCTCATAAACCTCTTGTACGGAAGGATTTTTCCAGCGGTATGGGTCAATACCTTTAGTGTTTCCTGGCGTAAATGACGGATAGGTGGCGTGCGCCAATATGTGACCGGTTTTTGGATCCATAACAATCACTGTTCCGGATAACGCCTTTGAATTCTTTACTGCGGTGCGAATCGCCTCTTGGGCCACCCACTGCACATCGCGGTCAATTGTTAATCTAACTGTGTTGCCCTTTACCGCCTCCGAAGTGATCTTCTGAGTTCCAGGAATTATCGTGCCGCCGGCGTTTGCATAGGTGTACTCACCATTTATGCCGGCCAATGTCGAGTTCATGCTGTACTCCAGCCCAGCTGCGCCATTTCCGGCTTGATTAATAAATCCAATCACTGCAGCACCTAACTCGGCCTCAGGGTATTCCCGCACATAAATGCGCTCTGCAAAGAAACCTGCCAAACGCTTGGCGAATCCATTCTTCTCTTGAGATACCTCCGCGTTGTAACGCTCCACTGCGGCCTCTAAATCACGCCAGACCGCCGGCTTAACAGATTGTGCAATAACGACATATCTTCTTGTTCCAGTCAATTGTGACTCTAATTTGCTGGCATCCATATCAAGAATTGGAGCGGCGAGCTCTGCCAAACGCTTTGGATAATCAATAATCGCTTGATCAGCCAATACTCGATATGCAATAACGGAGCGAGCAAACTCAACGCCATTTACATCGGTAATTGCACCTCTTGGGGCCATTATCAAAGATCTCTTTGCCAGTTCCATATCGGCACGATTGGCAAACCCCGCAGCCCGGACCGCCTGGACATCAATTAGGCGAACCGCAAAAACGATCAGTAAAACAAGTGAAATTGCAACGACATACCGGATGCGACGCTCGACTAAAGATTTATGGGTCATGGATTTGCCGCCTCTTTAGATGAAGCTGTTTTGGCAAGCTCTGTAGGAATTGAAATGTCGAGGAAATGTGGTTTTCTGCTGGGAACCATTCCCAATTTAATTGCCTTTTCAGCCAAAGCTTCAGATGTCGATAGAATCGCAACCTCACGAAGCGCTTCCTCGCGTTGTTCATTGATGGCAATTGCTTCAAGTTTTAGCTCGCGAATTCTTACCGCATCATTTCCCAGCAAAATATTGATGCCTAGTAATCCCAATAAACCAGCGGTCAGGATGGCAGCGATTAATCCATAAAAAACCCGATCCGATGCTTGCTGCCCTGGCACTGGTCTTAACTCTGGAACGAGGCGTAAAACTACCTGCGATGATTTTTTTACAACCGTCTTTCTTGACCGTTCAATTGCCGGTGCGAGAGCAGATAGCGCCATTAGAACGCCACCCGCTCGATCGCACGTACTCTGACGGATTGCGCACGGGAATTTTCGGTTATCTCAGCTTGGCTTGCCTTTTCACTACCGCGGAAAACCAATTTGAATTTTGCCGCCAACTCTGCGATTTCAACCGGCAATCCAACTGGAGTTTTTGATTCAGTTGCAGCAGTGAAGAGCTGCTTAACAATCTTGTCCTCTAATGATTGAAAGGACATCACAACCATTCGGCCGCCGATCTCTAATCTTTCAAGTGCGCGCGGTATTGCTCTCTGCAAGATCTCTAACTCTTGATTTACCTCAATACGTAAAGCTTGAAAGGTGCGTTTGGCGGGATTGCCGCCGACCCGTCTTGCAGGAGCAGGGATGCTGTCTTTAACAATCTGGACTAACTCAGCGGTGCTCTGAATTCCACCTTTCTCACGCTGCGCGATGATGTTGTCGACTATTCGGGCGGCAAAACGTTCCTCACCGAAATCGCGGATAACTCTGATTAATTCACCGCGGGAATAGCTCTCCAGAATCTCATGCGCGGTTATCCCTTTGGATTGATCCATCCTCATATCCAGCTGGGCATCCTGAGAGTAGGAGAAGCCACGCTCAGTTTGATCCAATTGCATTGATGAAACCCCTAAGTCAAAGAGAATGCCATCTACATTTTTCAAACCTAGAGAGTTAAGGACCTCAGGCATCTCGTCATAAACCGCATGGACAATTGTGATGCGATCTGAATATTCAGAGAGTCGAGAGCTGGCTTTAGCGATTGCGGTTTTATCTCTATCTAGGCCAACAATCTTTAGATTGGGAAACTTTTCCAATAGAGCCAATGAATGTCCACCCCAACCCAAAGTTGCATCAACAACTATTGGAGTCTTAGCGTTTTCAATTGCGGGAGCGAGAAGGGCGATGCAGCGATCTAGCATCACTGATGTGTGCTCTATTTTCATCTTCCCCTTCTTTTCTAGTTCTTCTTTTGGTGCTTGCTTTTGCAAATTGCTTTTCTTAACTTGCTCTCTGCTCTGGTCACCGCCGGCCGACGGATCTGGGGGGGTTAAACGGCACCGGGGAAGAGGCGCCGTTTAGTTGAAGGTCGGCGGTGGCCACAAAAGAGAGCGGCCTGACCTAATTGGTATTAGGTATTTGTTTGGGTCTAAAACAGACCCGGGAACACCTCCTCGGAAACATC
>JAURMX010000034.1 GCA_030830475.1 Candidatus Nanopelagicales bacterium | reverse complement strand
TGTGATGCTGAGAAACGTGCACGCTGTGACGCGGTTAGTGTCAGCGGAGCGAGTTTGCCGTTCTTAGCGAGAGTTGGAACCCAACTATTTGCACCGACAACGATATCTGGACCAGTGGTAGCGGTTGCCTTATCAATTGCATCCTTTAGCGCATCAAAGTTTGCAAAAGACTTTATGGTGATTGTGTAACCAGGGACCCAATCGCTCTTTGCTGCAAGAGTCTTAACTAGGTTTGGGCCACGGGTTTCATCTGCCCAGACCACAATCTCTTTTGCGGCTTGTGCAGGTGCCACAGTGATACCAGCGGTAAGAGCTGCTACGGCTGCGACAGCGAAACCCTTAAAGAATTTCTGCTTCATTAATTTCCTCCATGGAAGTATCTGTAACGAGGGGTTACAGAGGAGGCCATTTCAACCCGTACAAATCGGACAGTCAAGGGTGATGTGAAGCTATTTACAGCAAAGTTTAGGATTTACAGTTTTGTTATAAACCCAGTTTTTTTCACGCCAATTTACAGAATTGGTGTGAACTACCTATGAACACCTGGGACGCTCGCATCCCACCCCTTTACATCTTCCGGCTTACGCGGCGCCTTTCCGATGTATCTCGCTGAAGGACGAATCAAACGACCTGTGCGCTTTTGTTCGAGAATGTGTGCTGACCAACCTGCGGTACGTGCAGAGGTAAACATTGGTGTGAACATATGTGCAGGTACTTCAGCAAAATCAAGCAGTACCGCAGCCCAGAACTCAACATTTGTTTCTAGAACGCGATCTGGACGGCGTTCACGCAACTCTGCAAGTGCTGCCTCTTCCAAAGCTTTTGCAACTTCATAACGAGGTGCGCCAAGCTCTTCGCAGGTGCGTCGCAAAGTACGAGAGCGCGGATCTTGAGCACGATAAACCCGGTGACCAAATCCCATCAAACGCTCACCTTTATCCAACAAATCTTTTACATATGCACGTGCATCGCCGCGCTTTTCAACCTCTTCAATCATGTGAAGTACACGTGATGGTGCGCCACCATGTAGTGGTCCAGACATTGCACCGATTGCACCAGAGATTGAGGCTGCAACATCAGCACCAGTTGATGCAATTACACGAGCAGTGAATGTTGAAGCGTTCATGCCATGTTCTGCAGCTGAAACAAAGTAAGCATCAATAGCGCGAACATGCTTTGGATCTGGTTCGCCTCTCCAGCGGATCATCATGCGCTCTACAACTGTGTGCGCTTTATCAACCTCTGATTGCGGAACCATCGGTTGCCAAGTACCACGCGCCGATTGCGCAACATAAGAAAGTAGCATCACCGAAACACGGGCTAGATTGCTGCGCGCCTCTTCATCTGAAATATCAAGAAGTGGCTTCAAACCCCAAGAGGGAGCGAGCATCGCAATTGCTGATTGCACATCGACACGTACATCACCTGAGTGAATTGGAATTGGAAAAGGTTCTGCGGCAGGAAGTCCCGGATTGAACTCATCATCAACCAGCAAACCCCAAACATTTCCGAAGGAGACACGACCTACTAGGTCATCGATATCAACGCCGCGATAACGCAGCGCGCTACCTTCTTTGTCTGGTTCTGCAATCTCAGATTCAAATGCGATTACGCCTTCAAGACCGGGTTTAAAGTCATCTGCCATGCGCCGTATTCTGCCCCTAAGGGAACAGGCCGCCAACCAAATCACTCCGAGATGCCCTACCCCTGAAAGTGAGGTTCGATACATCCGTGGGCGAGCAAAATTCCGATGAAGTTGCGGGCATTGACCGAGCCGCGATTAACGCGATGCGCCGCTCCTATGGCGAGGAGGGTTTGACTGAATCTGCAATCGCTGCAGATCCGATAATCCAGTTTCAGAATTGGCTGAAAGCGGCGGCTGAAAACTCGGTGATTGTCGAGGCAAATGCGATGGTGCTGTCTACGGTTTCTGACTCAACACCAACATCTCGCACCGTTCTTTTAAAGGATGTAACTCAGGAAGGTTTTACCTTCTTTACCAATTACAACTCGCGCAAAGCCAATGCAATGGCAGAGAATCCAAATGTCTCTCTGCTTTTTCCTTGGTATGCCATGGAGCGACAGGTGATTGTTATAGGAAAAGCGGAGCGGATCTCTGAATCTGATTCGGCTAGCTACTTCGCCACCCGACCTTGGTCTAGCCAGATTGGTGCATGGGCCAGTTCACAATCTCAGAAACTGGAATCAAGAGCTGAGTTAGAAAAAAACTGGGAGAAATTCGCTTTGCAGTATCCGGAAGGCACAGCTGTTCCTAAACCTCCACATTGGGGCGGATTCATAATAAGAGCAACCAGCATCGAGTTTTGGCAGGGCAGATACTCAAGATTGCATGATCGGTTGCGGTTTACGCGTGATTCCGCATCCGCTAATTGGGTGTTACAACGCCTCTACCCTTAGGCTTAGCGCATCATGAGCGATATCAAAATACCCGATAATTTAAAGCCGCGCGATGGTCGATTTGGTTGCGGTCCATCAAAGATCCGCGCAGAAGCTTTGCAAGCCTTAGCCAACTCTGGTTCTTCAATACTTGGCACATCTCATCGTCAAAAAGCGGTGAAGAGTGTTGTAGGTCGAGTGCGCACCGGACTGACATCTCTATTTGATCTGCCAGAAGGTTATGAAGTTGTACTGGGAAATGGTGGTTCTACCGCATTTTGGGATATCGCTACCTTTGGTTTAATTGAAAAGAAATCACAACACCTAAGTTTCGGAGAGTTCTCCTCCAAGTTTGCATCAGCTGCAAAAGAGGCTCCATTTCTTGATCAGCCCACCGTTATCAAATCTGAACCTGGATCCCATCCGGTCGCGGTTGCAGAGGCCGGAGTAGATGTTTACGCCTTGACCCACAATGAAACCTCAACTGGTGTTGCGATGCCCATCAAACGTCCAGCAGGAACAGAGGGTGCTTTGGTTCTAGTTGATGCCACTAGCGCTGCGGGTGGATTAGAGGTAAGTGCAAAAGAGTTTGATGCTTATTACTTTGCCCCACAAAAATCCTTTGCATCGGATGGAGGCTTGTGGCTATCTATTATGAGCCCAGCCGCAATTGCACGGGTTGCAAAGATTAAGGAAAGTGGACGTTGGGTTCCAGCATTCTTTGATCTAAACATCGCGATAGAGAACTCTCGTTTGGATCAGACTTACAACACGCCTGCGGTCTCTACCTTGATGTTGTTAGCTGATCAAATCGAGTGGATGAACTCAAATGGCGGAATGAGTTTTGCAGCGGGGCGTTCCAAAAAGTCAGCTGAGATTATTTATGGCTGGGCTGAGAAAACCTCCTACACAACCCCATTTGTCACAGATCCTGCGATGCGCTCCAACGTGGTTGCCACAATTAATTTTGAAGATGGCATCGAAGCACTTGAGATTGCAAAGGCACTGCGCGCAAATGGAATCGTAGACACCGAGCCATACCGAAAGCTTGGAAAAAACCAGCTACGAATTGGAATGTTCCCTGCTATTGAGCCCAGCGATATCGAAGCGCTAACCCAGTGCATCGAATTTGTTGTTGAAAATCTGAAGAAGTAACAGCAAAGCTTTGAACCCAACCAAATATCAGCGGGACCAAGTCTTTTGGTTACTCGCCTTGCAAACCGGTGTTTTTGGCATCTTTATGGGTGGCTTTGGTCCCGCCCTGCCGCTACTGCGGGCTGATCAGGGAGTCTCTGCCGCCGTAGCTGGATTACATGGCACTGCACTTGGTCTCGCCTCGATTATTGCGGGTTATCTAAACTCCACAGTTGTTCATAAATTTGGTCGCTATCGCAGTATTTGGCTGGGTTTAACCATCTTCAACATTGGTGCTCTTGCATTCATAATCCTGCCTGATGCTTGGCAAACCATTTCCGCAATTTTGTTCGCTGGAATTGGTTTGTCTATGACAATCAATAATTCATTTACCTATTTGTCTGCGCATTACAAAGAAAATTCGGCACGTGCTCTCTCTCAAGCTAATGGCGTTAACTCTTTCTTTGTTTTACTGGGCAATTTCATTGTCGGCATGATTGCCGGTACTCAATTTAGTTGGCGTCTTGGTTTATTGCTTTCACTCCCATTCGGCATCATGCTTTATCTGTTACTTGGTAGGCAACACAATCCGGAACACATTCCAGATGAAGATGGAAAACAAAAGGGTTCACTCTCACTTAAGTATTGGTTAAGTTGGACCGGCTTGTTATTCACTATAGCTGCAGAGTTTGCTATCGCTTTCTGGGGCGCTGCCCTACTACGAGAGAAAACCGGTTTATCTGCTGCATCCTCAACAACTTTGGTCTTAGCTTTTCCATTAGGAATGATGTTTGGCAGATGGTTTGGCACTTATATCTTCCCTGCCTTGAGTATTGATAATCGTTTGAAAGGGATCCTTACACTGCAAGGCTTTGGCTTTATGGTGTTTTGGACATCAGAGATACCAATAAGCTCATTCATTGCATTGTTTGTGGTGGGTTTAGGAACCTCTATGCAGTTTGCATTAAGTTCTCTGCGTCTTCTCTCCTTTGCTCCAGATAAACCAGATCTGGCAATGGGTAAATCCAGTTACAGCGCTGGAATCGCTATCGGCCTATCCCCGCTATTCCTCGGATTTTTGGCGGATAAGTTTGGGATAGTGAATGGATTTCTACTGGTCCCCATCTTGGTCGGATTAGCATTTATAATTGTCCAATTGGTACCTTCGCAAACCAACTCTAAAAAGGCGGCCGCTTAAGTGAACTATAAAACCCGCAGAGTCGTGACCTTGGCGATCCTTTTTAGCTTAGTCTTATTTGTCATCGTAAGTGGGCTCTAATATATCTTTTACCGCAACACTAACTGGAGCATCACCCTTGTCATGAAACTGGGTGTAGGTAATTAATGCTGCTAGAAATGAGATCGAGCCGCAGATTGCAATAGTAGGCCTGGTTCCGATTCCTTCTGTCATCCAACCAATAAATGGTGAAACTATCGGAGTTCCGCCGAGAAAGACTGTTAGGTAAATTCCCATCACCCGGCCACGAATCTGAGTGTCGGTTCGCATCTGGACCATTGTGTTTGCGCCAATAAAGGTCAGTAAAGCAACGCCACCAATAAATGGCAAGAAGATTGCATATATCAGGTAAGAAGGGGCAAATGCTCCAATTACAAGTAACACACTAAAAATCATGGTGCCCTTCATAACAAATCTGGGGCCGCGTTTTTTCTCAAGCCGTGCCGAGATGATCGCACCGGAAAGCGAACCAATCGCCAAGATACTTCCTAAGGCACCGTATTCCGCAGCGCTCTTATCAAAAACCTGAGTGGCCATCATCGTGTTAAAGATGTTGAAGTTAAGACCAAAGCTGGTGGCAAAAAAAACAGTAATCATTACCGCCAAAATGTCTGGTCGGGCGGCAACATAACGCATAGCCTCCCGTACTTTGGTAGAGGCTGAATTACGTTTTTCAATAAATAAATCTGATTCTCGGATATTCAATAACGCGATAATCACAATTAAGTAGGAGATGCCATTCAAAATAAAGGAAACTCCGGTTCCATATGCTGCGATTAAAATCCCGGATAGACCTGGGCCTAATAGGCGGCCAGTATTGAAATTAGCTGAATTCAAGCCAACTGCATTTGGTAGATCATCCTTACCTACAACTTCGATGTTAAAACTCTGGCGAACTGGCGCGTCGATTGAGTTGCCCATACCTAAAGTGAAGGCAAAGAACATCACATGCCAAATCTGGATGTTGTTGGTTAAGACAAGTAAGCCAACCGATAGCGCGGAAAGACCGCCAGTTAAGTTGGTGAACATCAAAACTTTTCTCTTATTGAATTTATCGGCAATCTTTCCACCAGAAATACTAAAAAACAGAATCGGGGCAAACTGTAAGGCTGTTACGATGCCAAGATATGAACCACTGTCTGTGAGCTCAAGAATCAGCCAGGCCTGTGCCACGCCTTGAGCCCAGGTGCCGATGTTTGAGATGAAGTTCGCTGAGAAAAGGATTCGGAAGTTGCGATGTTTAAATGATCGCAATGTTCCCATTAGGCAATTCTAGTATGATTTCAGGTATGCGAAATGCGGTACCAGTAATCATCGCCGGAATCGTTTTGTGGACTATCGTTTTGATTATCGCGATTATCCTAAATGCGGTGGCCAAGATAATCCTGACCTGTTTGTTAGGAATTGTGCTGGGCTTTATTGGAATTCAATATACAAAGCGCAGAGCAAAACGCGAAGAGAAGTAATTAACCTTCGATTTCCTGAGCAATTCCCCGCAAGACCTTTGCAACACGAGCTGCTTCAGCCTCATTAGGAAAACGTCCATGACGCAGACCATTGCCAACTCGGTCCAACATCTTGATTGACTCTTCAATGATTACCGCAAGATCCTCGGCTCCGGCCTTGGAGTTGGCAAGTGATGGAGGTGCATCAATAATGCGAACGGAGAGTGCTTGTGGACCTTTACGTCCTTCAGCCACACCAAACTCGAGCTTGGTACCTGGCTTTACAGTGGTTACACCTTCTGGCAAAGCCGATGCCGCAAGATAAACATCTTCGCCCTCATCTGAGGAGATAAATCCAAAACCTTTTTCGAGGCTAAACCATTTAACGCGTCCGACTGGCATGACGGGTTCCTCCTAGATAGTTAAATCCTTTTGACAAGGTTTCGGTGTCGTGTGCGCCGCGGTTTGCGGACAGAGGGTTAGTTTATCGCCTCTGAATGCGCGCCGCATCCATGATTTACCGAGACTACCCGGGCATCTTCCGGTGAGATTGCGTTTGCGCAAACACCAAAGGCTTGGCGGAATGAGCCTGCGATTGGCAGATAAAAACCACAGCTGCCGCAGTTCTTAGGAGCGAATTGAGCAATTGGCGCGTTAGGTCCGCGATCCCCTTCAATCCAACGTTTCGCGGCTTGATCGCGACCCTCAATAGAAAGTACACGAACCCGTCCGGCACCTAATTCAAATAACTCATGGAGATCTAACTCTTCATCAGATGGCAAAACATTATTGGTCGGAACCAAACGCGGATCATCAGGCGCAGTTGGAACGATAGTGCCAACACCAACATCCTCAGCGGTAATACGGCTGGTGTATGGAATCCACTCTGGGGCAAGTAATGCTTCACTGCCCGGCAATAGAACTACATCGCAGATTGTTGCGTTGCTGTCAGCATCAACTTTGGCAACTGTAACCGCCCAACGCCAACCGACATAGCCGGGTAGAAACGCCTCAAACAAATAAGTTGCAACATGATCATCATCTGAATCAATCGAAATTAATGTGCCGACATAATTTTCATTTTTGGCATCTTCAAGAGCAGCTGAGCGCGCTAAATCGGCGGCGTCGAATGGATCAACGCCGCCGACTTTCTTTGATTTACCTGAACTCTTCTTGGTCGCGCGGGACATAGAAGAAGTCTACTGCTTTAGAAATCCATATCTCCACCTGGTGCCGCTGGCATCGCAGGCTTAGGTTCTGGCTTATCAGCAATTACCGCCTCAGTAGTGAGGAATAACGCTGCGATTGAAGCTGCGTTTTGTAGTGCAGAACGTGTGACCTTTGCTGGATCGATGATGCCAGATTTGATCATGTCAACGTACTCTCCTGTTGCAGCATTTAAACCATGGCCGGCTTCGAGGTGACGTACCTTTTCAACGATAACTCCACCTTCAAGTCCAGCATTGATTGCAATTTGCTTCAATGGTGCTTCCACCGCAAACTCAACAATCTTTGCACCGGTTGCTTCATCACCAGAAAGCTTCAACTTTTCAAATGCTTTCTTTGATGCCTGAAGTAGTGCAACGCCACCGCCGGAAACAATTCCCTCTTCTACTGCAGCTTTTGCGTTACGAACCGCATCTTCAATACGGTGCTTACGCTCTTTGAGCTCTACCTCAGTAGCTGCACCGGCCTTGATAACTGCAACACCGCCTGCGAGCTTGGCAAGACGCTCTTGTAGTTTCTCGCGATCATAATCAGAGTCGGTCTTTTCAATCTCAGCACGGATCTGATTAACACGGCCCTTGATCATTTCATCATCGCCAGCGCCCTCAACGATTGTGGTTTCATCCTTTGTGATTACCACTTTGCGGGCTTTGCCTAGAAGATCAAGTGTTGCTGCATCAAGCTTTAGGCCAACCTCTTCAGAGATAACGGTTCCGCCGGTCAGGATCGCAATATCCTGCAACATCGCTTTGCGACGGTCACCAAATCCTGGAGCTTTAACAGCTGCGGAACGGAAGGTGCCACGTATCTTGTTTACAACAAGAGTTGCTAACGCTTCGCCTTCAACATCTTCAGCAATGATTGCAAGTGGCTTTCCAGCCTGCATTACCTTTTCCAAAATTGGAACTAGATCTTTAATGTTTGAGATCTTGGAGTTGCAGATCAAAACATACGCATCCTCCAAAACCGCTTCCATGCGCTCGGTATCGGTTACCATGTATGGAGAGATGTAACCCTTATCAAAACGCATACCTTCAGTTAGCTCTAGCTCTAGTCCAAAGGTGTTGCTCTCCTCTACGGTGATAACACCTTCTTTGCCAACCTTGTCCATCGCCTCTGCGATCATCTCGCCGATTGTTGAATCAGCAGCAGAGATAGATGCGGTTGCTGAAATCTGTTCTTTGGTTTCTACTGGCTTTGCCATTGCAGAAAGTTCGGCAGAGATTGCTTCAACAGCTTTCTCAATGCCTTTCTTTAGCGCCATTGGATTTGAACCAGCAGCTACGTTGCGCAGACCTTCGCGAACTAGTGCCTGAGCCAAAACAGTCGCGGTAGTGGTTCCATCACCGGCAACATCATCGGTCTTCTTTGCAACTTCCTTAACTAATTCCGCACCAATCTTTTCCCATGGATCATCAAGTTCAATCTCTTTTGCGATTGAGACACCATCATTAGTGATAGTTGGTGCGCCCCACTTTTTCTCCAGAACAACATTTCGTCCGCGTGGTCCAAGGGTTACCTTGACCGCATCAGCCAGGGTGTTCATTCCCCGCTCTAGGCCGCGACGTGCATCTTCGTTAAAGGCAATCATTTTTGCCATGGTTATTTGACTCCCTATTAGCTAGAAGTGGTTCGGATGACTTATCACTCTCATCCGGCGAGTGCTAACGCCAAGCCTAGAGGCAAGTATTCCCGGCCTCAAATCCGAAGGGCGCGGTGATTAGTGGGAGCGTGCGGAGACCCTGGCCTCGCGTAGGCGACGCATCCGCTTAACCAGCAAAGGGGCGGCGGCCAACGCATCAGGCCGGTCAATCAGATTGTTCAGTAGCTCGTAATACTCCTTGGCGGAGATTTGGAATAGCTCTTTGATCGCAGCATCTTTGGCGCCGGCGTACTTCCACCATTGGCGCTCGAAATCCAAGATCCGCACCTCTAGATCAGAGAGGGAGCTCCGCAGTTGTAATGAACTTTCTTCCACGGCGATATTCAACCCCAACTCTGCGGGAAATTTGGGATTTAGAGGGTGGCCAGAATTACCTTTATATCGGTAGTTGAGGTCCACGGGTTAACAATCGCAAAGCGCAGAATCGGCTGACCTTCATGGGATGAAGGGGTAACAAAACCAATCTGATCATCCAACAACTTATCGCTCCACTTTTGATAATCACTCTGCTGCCAACCTTTTCGGGTGAAAGCGACAATGGAGAGCTCTGGCTCCATCAACAACTCAAGGTTGGGATGTTCTTTAATTAACTGGGCTGCTTCACGTGCTACATTCATAGTTTTATCCATCGACTCGGCATATTTTTTTGTGCCATGTGTTGCAAGCGAAAACCAAAAAGGTAATCCACGGGTGCGACGGGTTAGATGAATCGCATAATCAGATGGGTTCCAATGTCCATCATCTAATGTGTCGAGGTATCCAGCATGTTGGGTATGTGCCTTACGGGCTAACTCTGGGTTGCGATAAATAAGTGCGCAGGCATCAAATGGAGCAAATAGCCATTTATGCGGATCAACGATAAATGAATCCGCCAACTCCACACCTTTGAATACTGGTTTAGATCGTGGTGATGCCAATGCCGCTAATCCATATGCGCCATCCACGTGGTACCAAATACCTCTTTCATTGGCGGCTATTCCGATGCCATACAGATCATCAATGATTCCCAGGTTGGTTGTGCCCGCGGTCGCAACTACGGCAAAGATTTGGTGATCTGGATTGTTGCGATGGTATTGATCAATTTCAAATGCGACTGTGCTGCCCTGTAACTTGTGGTTTTCATCAGTAGGAATCGCTAAAACATCAACATCCATTACATCGGCTGCGGATTTGATTGAGGAGTGGGCTTCGTCAGAACAGGCGATTGCCCAACGTTTTACAGCAGGATATTTGCTGCGGGCTGCATGTCGAGCTGCTACTAATGCAGAAAGGTTTCCAACTGTTCCACCCTGTACAAAAACACCGCCTGAACCCTCTGGCAATCCCGCTAAATCACTTAACCATTTCAAAGCTTGATTCTCAGCAAAGACAGCGCCAGCACCTTCCAACCAAGAGCCGCCGTACAAAGCTGATGCGCCAACTACCAAATCAAAAAGGTTGGCAGATTCTGTAGGAGCAGAAGGAATGAAAGCTAAATATCTGGGATGATCAGTAGAGATACAGGCCTGCGCTAAAACATGTTTAAAAATATCCAAAGCTTTACCGCCACCTAAACCATTTTCTGTGATGGTCTCCCCGACTTCGGCGTATAGCTCTTCATAACTCCATGGCCCATCAAGTGGTGGATCCTTTTTTAATCGCACCAATGAATATTCAAGAATTTTGGCGGCTAGTGCATCAATCTCTTCATCAAACTCATGCATCAGCCGAATAATGCCTTCCTTTTAGAGCTTCGTACAATATTTCGCAACATCGTTGGAAATACAAAGGCATGTAACGGCAAAATCGCATACCAATACAACTGTCCACCTAAACCGCGGGGCGAGAAGGTGGCTTCTTGGATTATGCGCACCTGATCCCCCTCTTGTTGGATGCGAAACTCCAGCCAAGCTTTTCCAGGCAGAATCATCTCCGCATAAAGTCGCAAAATCTTTTCTTTCTCTACTGCTTCAACGCGCCAAAAATCTAAGCCATCGCCAACTCGTAAGTGTTTGGGATCTCGCCGACCACGACGTAAACCAACGCCACCAACTAAGCGATCTAATACACCGCGGGCCCACCACAAGAAATCCGCTCCATACCAACCGGTTTCGCCACCAATCTCTTCAATAGAGCGCCAAACACAGTCAATTGGTGCATCTGCTAACACCTCTCGCTTATCCCGCAAAATCATCTCTCCGGCCCAATCCGGATCACTTTGCGCTTTCTGCCAAGGCGCGGTTGGCGCAGTTGCATCAGACCAACGGGTTTCTACTTGATTATTTGAGGTTCTAGAGAGTGCCAGGTTGATAGCGGTAGTTACATCAATCAACCCTTCTTTAGGTTTGGGCACGATTGCATCAATACTTTTCTTTGGGTCCGCCACAGTCTCATTTATTAATGAGCCAATTAGGGGGCGCGCCAGTGCGGTTGGCACCGGAGTTACTAGGCCAATCCACAAACTAGAGAGTTTTGGGGTTAGCACGGGTACCCGAATAATCCAACGCC
>JAURMX010000006.1 GCA_030830475.1 Candidatus Nanopelagicales bacterium | reverse complement strand
TCATGAAGGTTTGTGTGTGATTAGAGACATCTTTATACTTTCTGAGTGTCATTAAAAAATAGGACCTCAGCCTGGACCATGCTGCTGGCCAGCCTCTCAGGTCTTATCGCTTCCTTCATATTGACCATAGACAAGATAAAGATCCTTAAGGATGCTGGGTACACCCCCTCCTGCAGCATCAACTCCACTCTCAACTGCAAGAGCGTGATGCTTTCCAAACAAGCTGAAGTATTTGGATTTCCTAACTCAATAATAGGTATTGGTGCATTCTCGATAATGCTGACCATTGCAGTTTTGCTATTTTTTGGCTTTAGCTTTCCTAAGTTTTTTTTACAGCTTGCAACACTTGGCACCTCGCTCGCCGTCATTTTCTGCCACTGGTTGGCCTACCAAACAACTTTTGTAATCGGTGCGCTCTGTCCTTACTGCATGGTGGCATGGGTCGCCACACTCTTAGTGCTTTCGGTGTTATTGCGTGAGCTTGTAGAGTTGAAGAAAAAATCAATTGAAGATGAAGATGGAATTGTTGCTATAGACACCGTGAAAAAGTGGTTGGTCCCTTTCCACGCGCTTTGGGCTACTTTGTTGGTCGGCTCAGCTTTTCTTGGTGTCTAATCAAAAAAGATGGGCAACACTCGGGTACTTGTAACAGGCTTTGAACCCTTCGGTGGGGCAAGCCTCAATCCATCTCAGTTGTTGGTTGAAAAGTTAGCCAAGGAAAATGTTCCAGGCGTTGATTTATCATCTGTTATTTTGCCGGTCGAGTTTGATCGCGCCGCCGAACTGCTTTTATCCACCATCAAAGAGATCTCTCCAAAGGTGGTTATCTGCTTTGGGCAGGCGGAAGGGAGAAGCTCTATTACCCCAGAGAAAATCGCAATTAATTTAGATGATGCCCGAATCGCAGATAACTCGGGGGATGCGCGGAAACAAAAAGCGATTGTTGTCGGTGGTGCTGATGGTTATTTCTCAACATTGCCGCTGGAGAAAATGGTGTCGGCGATTAGTGATGCCGGGGTACCAGCCAGCCTGTCACTCTCCGCGGGCTCATTTGTGTGTAATCACATCTTCTATCGGATGCAACATGCTTTATTGGGACAGGGCATCCAATCCGGATTTATTCACTTGCCGCTAGTACCTGAACAGAGCGGAGAGTTCCCTAATCAACCCACCATTTCACTAGATCAAATGTTGATAGGTGCAAAAGCGGTAATTCTGAGCACACTCTGACCCCAACTCACCAATCAAACAAGAGTAATTTCGATACAAACCGAGATAATTACCAAGTGTCAGAACGTCGCCTAGTAATACATGCTGGCTTTCATAAGTCTGGAACTACTGCGCTCCAAGAGGCCTTTGATGCCCAAAGAAGTCAATTAAAGAAATATGGAGTGCTCTATCCAAACATTGGACGCAAAGCACATCATCGAGTTGCCTGGGCTTTAACACAACGTCCTTGGGGTTGGAACAAAAAAGGTGGAGAAGTAACCCCACGAAAACACTGGGAAGATCTAGCCAAGTTAGTAAATAAGAGTGATGCAGAAACCGTTTTGATAAGTAGTGAGTTTTTTTCGGAGCTAAATGGGGATGCAATCCGCACCATTTTTAGCGAAATAAAAAATAGACAGGTTCAAGTCGTTTTTACCGTTAGACCATTGGTAAAACTGTTGAGCTCTTCTTACCAACAGTATTTGAAGTATGGAATCACAGCGGATTACACAAGCTGGCTGCACTCTGTTCTTGATGCTCCTGGGGAATCAAAGATAAACCCCACATTTTGGCAACGTCACTTTCATGGAAAGGTTGTTGGCCGATGGGCTGACGTCCTAGGCGCGAACAATGTGACAGTAATTGTGGTCGACGAAAGCAAACCAGAGTTCTTATTTGACTCGTTAAATGAGTACTTGTCGCTCCCGAAGGGTTTTCTAAAAGCGCAGGAAACTGGCAGTAACCGCTCTCTGACTATGGAGGAAATCTCTCTATTAATTGAGTTAAATAAAAGATTTCCAGAGGAGCGTGAGTGGGATGAGTATGTAGTCTTTATCCGAGATGGTTATATAAGAAGATTAACGGATCTAGTAAAGCCATCAAAAGATTCAGGGAAATTACCGACCCCGAAATGGGCGATAGAAAAAGGCAATGAAATTGGAGCGCGAAATAAGAATGAACTAATCGCCACAGGAGTGAAGATAATTGGTGATATTGAATCTTTAGATACCGCTCAAGTACTGGAAGGCGAGCCAACCTACCCGAGCGAAATCTCCATCGCGGTAGTAGCTGAAGCAATGATTGGATTCAATAAAAATCTAGTAAAGAAGTTTCCACTTGAGTGGGTACAGTCGAATGTCTTTAAACGCTACAAACGAAAAGCTATTATCGAGTTGAGAAAACTACGTAGAAAAACTAGTTGAAATTAAGGTTGGCGCGATCTAAGTCCGCTTGGAAATCAACTTCTACCGCGAATAAATCAGAGATATCTACCGGTTCGATTTCGATGCCAGCTTTTTCAATCGCCAACTCAAGGCCGCGCTCAAAGTAATCGTTGTCGTCGCACTCCTCGAGGTATTTAATTACAGATGCTTTGTGATGCTTTGAGATGAAGTTGATGCCGACCGCTTCACCGAGCGCATTCTGTACCTGCTTAGAGAGCGCATTGATGTGCCCTTTGGTATCTACCGTGTACTTAACCTCTTCTTCAGCGGTTGCGGAGGTATTCACGCAAACAAATGAGCTTTCGCTACGCATGCGATCAGAGACTCGCTCTAGAACTCTCGAGTCAAAGACGACATCTCCATTTAGCCATAGCACCCCGCCTTCATGAGAGGCGCGCAGGGCTTTCAATAAACTTTTAGAGGTATTGGTCTGATCATAAATCTCGTTATAAACATAGCTGGCGTTGGGGTGGGCCTCCATAATCATCTCCAACTTGAAACCCACAACTATTGTGGTGCGAGCTTCACCTTTGAAGACTTTCTCAACATTCTCCAATTGTTGTTGCATTATGGAGCGTCCATCAGCGAGCGGAGTTAGTGGCTTGGGCCATGGCTTTCCAAGACGGGTGCCCATTCCAGCAGCAAGAATCACAACTTGAAGGGTCATAGATTTATACTACAGGAAATGAATCAATCCCTTTCATCGTTGGTGGTTACCCCCGCGACAAAAATCGAAGAGGTCTTACATAGCTTCGTAAATTCGCCATCCGATCTTCTTCTAATTGATGAAAGTTCAGTAATCGCAGATCCACATATGGAGTTGTTAACCGATTATCCACGCACCGCATCGGCCGCACTTGTCGCAGTAGAGAAAAATGGTGACACTTTAGTAAGACAAAATCGCATTGCCAGCGCGACATCAGATTCTCATAAAGTAACTATCGGAAATAGAAAATTCTTGGGTGTACTTAGACTTTCTAAAAATCAAAGCACGGAAATTATTACAGCGCTAGAAAATGCGATTCCACATAATCTAAAAGGAAATGCGATTGATTTAACTTTGGTCGCTTTGACCAGAGCTACGATCAAAGTCGATGCAGCAGAAGCGTGGGCGGCACCCTTTGCAAGAACAACCGACTCTGTGTTGCGCGCCGAAACCAAAGCTGCAATCACACAATTAAATATGGGCCGGGTACGTTTAAAGATGGCTAACCGGGCAAATGATGGCTTTTTCTCAGTATTTTTCCTAAGAAAGTTTTCAAAATTGCTAACCTGGCTTGCGGTAAGAGTTAAAGCAACCCCAAATCAAGTGACCATAATTTCTTTTGCTATTGGTCTTTACTCTGCATACAGTTTTTCACAAGGTACCTTCTGGTGGATATTTTTGGGAGCGGTACTTTTACAGTTAAGCATCATCGTCGATTGCGTTGATGGCGAGTTAGCGCGCTACACCAGAAAATTCTCAAAATTAGGCGCTTGGTTGGATGCTGTAACCGATCGAGTTAAGGAATACATGGTCTTCCTCGGTCTAGCAATTGGGGCAGATAAGAACGGTCGAGACCTCTGGATCCCAGCAATCGCCATGATGCTAATTCAAACCTTTAGACACCTATCTGATTACAACTTCGCTCGAGTGGTAAGGATTCGCGCGGAGGATAAGTTCACAGCACCCGTGGAGTACACAGCGGATTTTGATGGCATTATTCCGACCGAACGAGAGCCTAAAGGGCGGTTGCGTTATTGGCTTGGCAAAATTATTCAATTTCCAATTGGAGAACGATGGTTGGCGATTAGTGCAAGTGCGGTAATTGGTGGCGCTGCATTTACCTTCACAATCATGCCGATTCTGGCATTTATCTCAGCTGTTGTGGTTTATCGCGGACGAGTTAAAAGAACTTTAGCCAACCTAACAAAAGAGTCGATCAAGAGCTCATTCATAGTTGATCAAGCAGATCTGTTCGGAATAAAGCGCAGTATCTTCAAGAGGTTTGATTGGATTGAACCCTCACTGTTTCGTGCAATCGAAGGCGGATTCCTACTTTGGATTTTTGCCAGCGTAGATCAAATCAACATTGCCAGCTACATGATTATTTTTGCTATCGTATTTAATCATTACGACAATCTTTATCGGGCACTTCAAGGTGAAAAGAAGCCAAAATGGCTCTCCGCTCTCGGTTTATTTGTCGGCGGCAGAATCTTGTTGTTAGGTGTGGCGGCGCTTCAAGGTTGGGATTTAGATTATTTGGCCTGGTATTTCTCTAGTTTGTTCCTTTTGGTCTCTTCGGTGCAATGGGTTTTGAGCCATCGAGCCAATAAGATTGTGAAATGACATCTAGGCCATCAAAGCCAACGATTGCGCAGATTCGGGAGATCTCTCAGCCGGCATCTGTAACTGGTCGCTCCAACGCTGAGCACTGGGTAGCAGATCTTTATCTGCGAAAGATCTCGCCGTATCTGACGAGACTGCTTTTGAAGACACCAATTACTGCAAATGGTGTCACTTACTTGATGATTATTACGGGTATCTCTATTAGCGCAGCCCTTCTAGTACCTGGATATTCAGGGATTGTTATCGCCATATTTTTATCCCAACTTCAAATGCTTTGGGATTGCTGCGACGGCGAAATTGCTCGTTGGCGTGAAACTCAATCACCCAAAGGGGTATTTCTAGATCGACTGGGGCATTACTTAACTGAATCTCTAATGCCAGTGGCCCTTGGACTGCGTTTAGCTGGGTGGCCAAACAACCAAATAGATGATTGGCAACTTCCATTTTTTGGTGCATTAATCGGCATCATGATTCTTTGGAATAAAGCATTCAATGACATTGTTCATGTATCGCGCGCCTTTGCAGGATTAGCCAAGCTGGCAGATGCAAAATCCGTTGGAGAGCCCACTAAGAGTTGGCTGCGGATTGCCAAAGCACCTTTCCGGATTTTTGCCGTGCAAAGCCTCTTCCACTCAGTAGAGATGTCCATCATCATCTTGATTTTTAATGGCAGCGAAACCTTGCTCCGTTGGGGTCTTTATCTAGCTCTATTTGTAACAGCGGGACATCTGCTATCAATTCTCGGATCTAAAAAGCTAGAGAGAAGTTAATCGATGCTATTTATCTGTCGTGAAATGATTGCAGGCTTTAGGCACCTATTTCCACGGGGAAGATTTAGATTTGTCTTACT
>JAURMX010000033.1 GCA_030830475.1 Candidatus Nanopelagicales bacterium | reverse complement strand
TGGATCGATGTCCAACATCGCCTCGCCCAATGCTTCAGCTGCATCTTTGCTAATCTCACGCAATCTATTTACTTCATAATCATTTAAAGCGCGTCGTAAATTTTCAATATCACTTTGCAGATTTACCCGATCATTATCGGGACCATCAACTCCGATGCCAGTTCCTTTCGGTAGCTGACCTTCCCTGCCTTCAAACCAGTTAACAATAATCAACTCTTCATCACCAGTTAGCTCTTCTGATTGCAATCTAGGGGCTTCAATTTTATTTGTGACAACCACTATGCGATCGCGGTAAACAATTACATCCATACAGGAAAGTTCAAGAGTGGTGGGTATGTGGGCCCGGCCGCCAATAATCCATGCCACATTGGCACCTTTTTTAAGGATTACCGCATCAAGGTTTTTCTCGGCTAAAAGAGCGTTAATTCTCGCTCTTTTTTCCCGCTGCTCCAGCGCTCTGCTCATAGGAGTAACTTACGAAAGAAGTGCGGAAACTTCGATACCAAAACGGGCGAGATTTGCCTTGCCACCATCAACCTCAGTTAAAACAAAGGGCTTTCCATCTGGTGCGATGCAGTATGAGTTTTCAAAGTGAGAACCGTGAGAGTTATCGGTAGTTACAACGGTCCAATTGTCTTCCAAGATTCTAGTTTTGTGTGTTCCCATCGTGATCATCGGCTCGATAGCAAAGACCATTCCTGGCTCGATGGTCGGGCCATTTCCTGGTTTTCCATAATTCAAAATGTGTGGCTCCATATGCATTGAGGTGCCGATGCCATGTCCGCCGTATTCACGCAAAATTCCATAAGTGCCCTGCTCATTTGTGTATTTTTCAATGGCATGACCGATATCTGAAAGTTTTGCTCCCGCTGTACCAGCTGCGATTCCAACCCACATTGATTCTTCACAAACATCTAACATCTTTTGTCTGGCATCATCCTTCGGGTCAACAATAACTGAGAAGGCTGCGTCTCCATGCCAGCCATCAATTACCGCACCGCAATCCACTGAAACAATATCTCCTGGCATAATCATGCGATCACCAGGGATGCCGTGAACAATTTCATCATTTACCGATACACAAATAGTTGCTGGGTATCCGTGATAACCCTTGAAGTTTGAGGTTCCGCCACCACGTTTGATATTTGCCTCAGCAATTGCATCAAGCGCACTAGTAGTAATTCCAGCTTTGATATTGGCTTTAACTAGATCTAAAGTGTTGCGCACCAACAAGCCAGCTTTGCGCATGGTCTTTAATTGATCCAATGTCTTGATCTGGATCGCCATTATTTAGCTCAGTTTCTGGGAGAGAGCGCGAATGGCTCCAGCGGTAATCTCTGCAACATCTCCTACTGCTGGGATTGTGATTAGCAGCCCGGCGGAGCGGTAAAAAGCGATGATTGGTGAGGTTTGCTCAGCATAAACCTCGAGCCGGCGTGCGATTACCTCTTCTTTGTCATCATCACGTTGATAAAGCTCGCCACCACAAGCATCGCATTTGTCTAATACGCCCGGAAATACCTTTCCGCAAGCCTTACAGGTGCGACGTGAAGAGAGTCGTTTGATGATCTCTGAGTTCTCAATCGCTAACTCCAACGCAGCATCAATCGGAGTTTTTCTCTCCTCCAAGATACCCTTCAAAACCTCCGCTTGCGCAACATTGCGCGGAAAACCATCTAACAAAAACCCATTTGCGGTATCTGGATTAGTTAAACGATCCTTGACCATCGCATTGGTTACTGAATCAGGTACTAACTCACCTTTATCCATGAAACCTTTTGCTTGTAGACCAAGCTCAGTTCCCTCTTTTAAATTGGCGCGGAAAATATCACCAGTAGAGATATGTGGAATTGAGTAGTGCGCGGCTAGGTGTACTGCTTGAGTTCCTTTGCCTGCACCTGGTGGTCCGACCAGGATTAAACGCATTAGCGCAGGAATCCCTCGTAGGAACGCTGTTGTAGCTGGCTTTCGATCTGCTTTGCAGTATCAAGACCAACACCGACCACAATCAGAATCGCAGTTCCGCCAAATGGGAAGTTCTGTGATGCACCAAATAGCACAAGAGCAATGATTGGAATAATCGCAACTAAGGCTAGATACAAAGATCCTGGTGCGGTGATGCGATTAAGTACATACTGCAGATAATCACTGGTTGGTTTACCAGCACGAATACCTGGGATAAAACCACCGTACTTACGCATGTTCTCTGCGGTCTCTTCTGGGTTGAAGGTAATCGCAACATAGAAGTAGGCGAAGAAAATAATTAGGAGCGCATATGCGGCGATATAAATTGGGTGATCGCCTTGTACAAAGTTGGTGGAGATCCAAACCGCCCATGGTGCTTGTGAGTTAGAGAAGTTAGCTACCAAAGAAGGGATATACAGTAAGGAGGAGGCGAAAATTACTGGGATCACACCTGATTGGTTAACCTTGATTGGAATATAGGTTGTGGTGCCACCGTACTGACGACGACCAACCTGACGCTTTGCATATTGAACCGGGATGCGACGCTGTGATTGCTCGACAAATACAACCGCCGCAACAATCAACATACCAACGGCAAGGATGAATGTGAAAGTTGGCCAGCCACGTGACAATCTAATTGACCAAAGCTGTCCTGGGAAGCCGGCAGCAATTGAGGTGAAGATCAGGATTGACATACCGTTACCGACACCGCGATCTGTAATCAACTCACCAAGCCACATCACAACAGATGTTCCAGCGGTCATTACAACAATCATGGTGAGGATTCGTAACCAAGAGGTGTCCGGGATGATGTCCTCGGTACAGCCGTTAATCAAACGGCCTGGTGTACGGGCAACCGCCACCAAACCTGTGCTCTGCAAAACCGCAAGAGCGATTGTTAGATAACGGGTGTACTGCGTTAACTTGGCGGTACCTGACTGCCCTTCCTTCTTCAACAACTCAAAGCGTGGAATTACTACCGTTAAAAGTTGGACGATGATTGAAGCGGTGATGTAAGGCATGATGCCAAGTGCGAAAACTGAAAGCTGAAGCAACGCACCACCGCTAAATAGATTGATCAATCCAAATAGACCACCAGTATCAACATTTGCCAAGCAACGTTGAACTGCTGCATATGAGACGCCTGGAGTTGGAATTACCGAACCGGTACGGAACAACGCCATGATGGCAAGGGTGAAGAAAATCTTGCGACGTAGATCAGGCGTTTTAAACGCCTTACCGAATACTGATAGCAACACTTTCTTCTCCTAATTCAATCTAATTTCAATCCAGACAAGTCGCCTTAAAGCGCCTTGATACTTCCTCCCGCTGCAGAGATTTTCTCTGAAGCAGATGAAGAGAAGCTATGAACAGTGACATTCACCTTAACGGAGATATCGCCATTTCCTAGGACTTTGACGGGGTGACCCTTACGGGCTGCGCCAACTTTGTATAGATCCTCAACTGAAACATCGCCACCCTTTGGAAATAGTGCGTTGATAGTTGAGACGTTGACCGCCTGATAGGTAACGGTTTCTGGATTCTTAAATCCACGAAGTTTTGGTAGACGCTGTACGAGTGGCATTGCTCCACCTTCGAAACCAGCGCGAACTACGTTACGAGCACGTGTTCCTTTTCCACCACGACCAGAGGTTTTACCTTTGGAACCTTCACCGCGACCCTTACGGGTCTTTTCCTTCTTAGCACCTGGTGCTGGACGGAGATGATGAGCCTTAAGAACCATTGTTATTCAACCTCCTCAACTTTGATGAGGTGGCGAACATGATGGACCATTCCGCGAATCTCGGGACGATCCTCTTTCACCACAACATCACCAATGCGCTTCAAACCAAGCGAACGAAGTGTGTCGCGTTGTTCTGGGGCATTGCCGACTTTGGAACGAACTTGTGTGACCTTTAAACGTGGCATTACGCACCTGCCGTTGTTGTCATGGCGCGGATAACAGCTGCTGGAGCAACGCGCTCAAGTGGAAGTCCACGACGTGCTGCAATAGCTGCTGGATCTTCCAACATCTTTAGCGCAGCTGCGGTGGCGTGAACCATGTTGATTGGGTTGCTTGAACCAAGTGACTTGGTCAAAACATCGGTAATTCCTGCGCACTCAAGTACGGCACGAACTGGACCACCAGCGATAACACCGGTACCAGGAGCAGCTGGGCGAAGTAGAACTACGCCGGCTGCATCTTCACCCTGAACTGGGTGAGGAATTGTGCCTTGAATACGTGGAACCTTGAAAAATGATTTCTTTGCTTCTTCAACGGCCTTAGCGATTGCTTGTGGAACCTCTTTTGCTTTTCCATAACCAACGCCCACCATTCCATTTCCATCACCAAGCACTACTAGTGCGGTGAAGGAGAAACGGCGACCACCGGAAACAACCTTTGCTACACGGTTGATGAATACAACGCGCTCAATGTATGGAGACTTCTCAGAGGCGCGCTCTTCACGAGGACCGCGCTTATCGCGACCGCGCTTTGGCTTTTCAGCCTCTGGAGCTGTGTTCTCGACGTTTGACATTAGAACTCCAATCCATTCTCGCGAGCACCTTCAGCAAGTGCAGCTACGCGTCCGGTGTAGCGATTTCCACCACGATCAAATACGACCGTAGTAACTCCCTTTGCCTTTGCACGATCAGCAACAAGTTGGCCAACAGTGCGGGCCTTCTTTGTCTTGTCAGCTGATGCAGCGCGCAGATCTTTTTCCATTGTTGAAGCTGATGCCAAGGTATGACCGATGGAATCATCAACAATCTGGGCAACCAGGTGACGAGCAGAGCGGGTCACAACTAAACGTGGACGCTCTGGAGTACCGGTAAGGCGCTTACGAACACGGAAGTGACGTCGTGCGCGGGCAACTCGAGTAGAACCCTTAACAATCTTCTTAGTGATTCTCATGCCTTCTTACCTGTCTTTCCAGCCTTGCGACGAATGCGCTGACCCTGTAGATGCAAGCCCTTACCCTTATAAGGATCGGCCTTACGCAACTTCTGAATCTTTGCAACAACCTCGCCAACAAGTTGCTTATCTACACCTGAAACAACTAATTCAGTTGGTGATTCAACGTTGAAGGAGATTCCTTCTGGAGCTGAGAATAAAACTGGGTGTGAGTATCCGAGTGCGAACTCAAGATCCTTACCCTTTGCAGCTACCTTGTAACCAACACCAACGATTTGAATCTTCTTTGAGTAACCAGTTGTTACACCGGTGATCATGTTTGAAACCAATGTACGTGACAAACCATGTAGTGATTTTGCAGCGCGCTCATCATTGGCACGAGCAAGAACTAGTGAGTTCTCTTCCTTCTTTGGGGTAATCAAATCTGGCAGAACATGTGTCAAAGTTCCCTTAGGTCCCTTAACTGAGATGTTTTGTCCCGCGATATTTACCTCAACTCCAGAGGGAATTGTGACCGGCATTTTTCCAATACGTGACATAGTGATCACCATACGTAGGCGAGAACTTCTCCGCCTACGCCCTGCTTATTAGCCTGCTTATCAGTAAGCAGACCTTGTGAAGTAGAGATGATTGCTACACCAAGTCCACCGAGGACCTTTGGTAATCCAGTTGACTTCGCATAAACGCGGAGACCTGGCTTAGAAACACGACGGAGACCGGCGATAGAACGCTCTCGGTTTGCGCCATACTTCAAATCAATTACTAGGGTCTTACCAAATCCCTCTGGGTTGTCAGTAACTTTGTAGCTACCGATGTAACCCTCTTTTTGAAGGATCTCTGCAATACGTACCTTTACCGATGATGATGGCATTGCAACCACATCATGGTAAGCCGTATTTGCGTTGCGCAGACGTGCAAGCATGTCTGCGATTGGGTCTGTCATTGTCATTGTTGGCTCATAGCCTTTCTTCGGGCGGTATCTCTCATCGAGACCTATCCGATAGTTGTTACCAGGAAGCTTTCGTAATACCGGGGAGTTCTCCGCGGTGTGCCATCTCTCTGAAGCAAACTCGGCAGATACCGAACTTCTGATAGACGGAGTGAGGACGTCCACAACGTTGGCAACGTGTGTAACCGCGCACCTTGAACTTTGGCTTGCGGCTCGCCTTAACCTTTAGTGATGTCTTTGCCATTTTGTGTTTATCCCCTTAATCCCGGAATGGAAAACCGAGCGCCTTAAGCAACGCACGACCTTCTTGATCATTCTTGGCTGAAGTAACGATGGTGATATCCATTCCGCGGACGCGATCTACCTTGTCCTGTTCGATCTCTGCGAATACAACCTGCTCGGTTATACCGAAGGTGTAATTGCCGCTGCCATCAAACTGCTTAGGTGATAGACCACGGAAATCGCGGATACGTGGAAGGGAAACTGAGAGCAGACGATCCATGAACTCCCACATACGGTCACCACGAAGAGTGACGTGTGCGCCAATTGCTTGGCCCTCACGTAGTTTGAAGTTAGCGATTGATTTCTTTGCCTTTGTGACAACTGGCTTCTGTCCTGTGATTGTTGTGAGATCACGGATTGCGCCTTCAATCAACTTGGAGTCTTTTGCTGCTTCGCCAACACCCATATTCACAACAACTTTGGTAAGTGTTGGAATCTGCATCTTGTTTGCGAAGTTGAATTCCTTTTGTAGGTGTGCAGCAACTTCACTCTTGTAACGCTCTTTCAAGCGTGGAGCGGTAACTGTTGACATTAGATGTCCCCTCCTGTGCGACGGGAAACTCGCACATTCTTTCCATCGTCATTCTTGCGAGCGCCGATTCGAGTTGCTTTGTTGTCCTCATCAAGCAGCATTACATTGGAGTAAGCGATTGGGGCTTCGATAGTAAGAATGCCGCCGACCTTTGCTCCACGCTGTGAAGTTTCTTCACGGGTGTGCTTCTTGACGCGATTAACACCTTCTACGGTTACACGTGCGGTGTTGGTATCAACCGCAAGAACCTTTCCAGTTACTCCCTTGTCTTTGCCAGCAATGACAAGAACGGTGTCACCTTTCTTGATTCTCATTACAGCACCTCCGGAGCAAGTGAAATGATCTTCATGAAACGCTTGTCACGGAGTTCGCGAGCAACTGGTCCGAAAATACGTGTTCCACGTGGCTCGTTGTCATCCTTAATAATGACAGCTGCGTTTTCATCAAAACGAATATAAGAACCATCGTTGCGACGGTTTTCCTTAACGGTACGAACGATGACGGCTTTAACAACATCACCCTTCTTTACCTGTCCGCCAGGAATTGCATCCTTAACGGAGCAAACAATGATGTCGCCGATTGATGCATAGCGACGTTGTGTGCCACCAAGAACACGGATACATAGCAGCTCGCGAGCTCCTGTGTTATCCGCGACGCGAAGTCGAGATTCTGCTTGAATCATGGTTACTTAGCCTTCTCGATAATCTCCACTACTCGCCAACGCTTGGTTGCAGATAGTGGACGGGTTTCCATAATTCGCACGCGATCGCCAACACCAGCTGTGTTGCTTTCATCATGCGCCTTGAACTTTTTGTTCTTGGTAATAACCTTTGAATAAAGTCCATGAGCAGCACGGTCTTCGACCTTAACTACTACTGTCTTATCCATCTTGTCGCTTACAACGATTCCTTCGCGAACTTTGCGGAAATTGCGGTCATCGCTCATGCGGCACCTCCGATTCCTAGTTCACGCTCACGGATCACTGTGTAGATCCGAGCAATCTCTTTGCGGACAGCGGTGAGACGGCCATGGCTCTCTAGTTGACCGGTCGCAGCTTGGAAACGAAGGTTGAATAACTCTTCCTTTGCATCCTTTAGCTTTGCTTGTAGATCTTCAGTGCTTAATGCACGAAGCTCGTCGGTTGAAATCATTTTCGCCATGGTTATGCCTCCTCACGAAGTACAACGCGGGACTTAACTGGAAGTTTGTGTGCAGCACGTGACAACGCCTGCTTTGCAACATCAAGTGAGACACCTGAGATTTCAAATAGCACGCGACCTGGCTTTACATTTGCAATCCAGAACTCTGGTGAACCCTTACCGGAACCCATACGGGTTTCTGCAGGCTTCTTGGTAAGTGGACGATCTGGATAAATATTGATCCAAACCTTTCCACCACGCTTGATGTGACGGGTCATTGCGATACGCGCAGCTTCAATCTGACGGTTGGTTACATAACCACCCTCAGTTGCCTGCAAACCAAAATCGCCGAATGCAACAGCGGTTCCGCCTTTAGCCTTTCCAGAACGATCTGGACGGTGCTGCTTGCGGTGCTTAACGCGACGTGGAATCAACATTACGCCTCGCCTCCTTCACTCTTTACCTCAACAGCTGCAACATCAGCAGCAGGTGCAGACGCAGCAGGAGCAACCTGAGTTGTTGTTACCTCACCGCGTGGTGCACGTGGTGCACGTGGTCCGCGATTTTGCTTAGGTGCTTTTGCTTGAGCGAGAGCAGCTGCTTCGCGTTCTGCGCGTGACTGAATTACTTCGCCCTTATAAATCCAAACCTTCACTCCAAGGCGACCGAAGGTTGTATGTGCTTCATGGAAGCCATAATCAATATCGGCACGAAGAGTGTGTAGTGGAACGCGACCTTCGCGATAAAACTCAGAACGAGACATTTCTGCGCCACCAAGACGGCCACCGCATTGGATACGAACACCCTTTGCCCCAGCCTTGAAAGCGGTCTGCATTGCTTTACGCATTGCGCGACGGAAAGAAACACGAGCGGCAAGCTGTTCTGCAACACCTTGTGCAACTAGCTGCGCATCAATCTCTGGATTCTTAACCTCGAGAATATTTAGCTGAACCTGCTTGCCGGTTAGCTTCTCAAGATCTAGACGAAGACGATCTGCCTCTGTTCCACGACGTCCAATAACAATTCCCGGACGTGCGGTGTGTAGATCAATGCGAACACGGTCGCGGGTGCGCTCGATTTCAATGCGAGAAACACCTGCACGCTCCATGTTCTTCTCCATCAAACGACGGATCATCACATCTTCTTTTACATAATCTTTGTAAAGCTTGTCGGCATACCAACGAGACTTGTACTCAGTTGTGATTCCCAGGCGGAAGCCATGTGGATTTATTTTTTGACCCATTTACTTGGCCTCCCCTTCAGTTACTTCAGCATTCTTAGCTGCAGCCTTGCGGGCTTCAGCCTTTGAAGGCTTGCGGTAGTTCTTGTCATCGGAAAGAACTACGGAAATCTGTGAAGAACGCTTCAAGATTTGATATCCGCGACCCTGTGCACGTGGGCGGTAACGCTTCATCGTTACGCCTTCATCAACTAGGGCCTCAGTAACCCAAAGCTCTGATGCATCACGGATTGCTGGGTTCTTCTGCTTTGCGTTGGCAACCGCAGAGTTAAGTAGTGAGTAAAGGTCTTCACTAACTGCAACCTGTGGTGAGAACTTTGCAATGCGTAGCGCTTCATCAGCACGTTGTCCGCGAATCATGTTTACAACGCGGCGTGCCTTTTGCGGAGTTACACGGATGGAACGAAGTGAAGCTGTTGCTACAACGGTAGCGGTTGAATTAGCCACGCTTCACCCCCTTGTCATCTTGCTTAACGTGTCCTTTAAATGTGCGGGTTGGCGCAAACTCACCGAGCTTGTGACCAATCATGTTTTCAGTTACATAAACTGGAACATGCTTGCGACCATCATGAACTGCAATTGTGTGGCCGATCATTGATGGTGTAATCATTGAACGACGTGACCAAGTCTTAATAACATTTTTAGTGTTCTTGGCATTCTGTTCATCCACCTTCTTTTCGAGGTGCTGATCCACGAATGGACCCTTCTTCAAACTACGTGGCATTTGGTTTCAGGGCTCCTTATCGGCTCTTATTAGCTGGACGACGACGAATG
>JAURMX010000032.1 GCA_030830475.1 Candidatus Nanopelagicales bacterium | reverse complement strand
GCACCGACAGCTAAATAATCCACGCCGGTTGCGGCGTAGGCGGAAGCGTTTTCGATCTTTAAACCACCAGATGATTCCAACTTTGTTTTAAATCCTTTTGTTATTTCAACCGCTGCTTTGGTTTGTTCGATGCTCATGTTGTCCAACAAGACGATGTCGACCCCGGTTTGCAGCGCTTCTTTTAATTGTTCGAGATTGTCGACCTCGACCTCAATTTCGACGCCAGGGAACTCTTTTTTAACATTACTTATCGCAGCGGTAACCGATCCAGCGGCTGCAATGTGATTGTCTTTAATCAATGCGCCATCACTTAAGGTCATCCGGTGATTGGTGCCACCACCCATACGCACCGCGTACTTCTCTAATTCGCGCAGCCCAGGTGTGGTTTTGCGGGTATCTCTAACCTTTGTATTGCTCCCTTCAACCGCTTTTACCCATTGCGCGGTCAAGGTAGCGATACCAGAGAGATGAGATAGGAAATTCAATGCGGTGCGTTCTGCCAAGAGAATTGCTCGAGTGTTGCCTTCTAACTTAATTAAAACGGTACCTGCATTAATTGCCTGTCCGTCTTTAACCAACAACTGGTAATTATTTAAACCGCATTGCTCCAGAACAACGGCAGCAATCAAAGTTCCAGCTACTACCCCGCTCTTGCGTGCAGTGAATGCGGCTTGACTGATTTGATCTGCAGTGATTGTTGCTTTGCTTGTGATGTCACCATCATGAGCATCTTCTGCCAGAGCTTGGGCCACCCGTTGTTCTATTAAATCTATCTTTAATCCCGCGGCCTCAATCTGATTAACGAGCGAAGGAGAGATCATTGAACACCTCCTCGGTAGTAGAGCTCCAACTGCCATCAGCGACGAGGTTTTGGTGAATTCGCTTAATCCAATTCTCTGACTCTTTCGGATAATCACCGCGGAAATGTGAGCCGCGTGATTCGGTCCTCTCCAAAGCGGATTTCACAATTGCGGTAGCCAAAAGATAAAGATTTGTAGTCTCCCAGGCATCGAGGTTGGCAAAGATTGTTTTGGCGTTTTTTAACTTATCTAGAGTTGCCAAAGTTTCCTGCAAACTTTCTTTGGTGCGAACTACTGCAGCGCCTTTAGACATCGCGCGCTGTAACTCACCGCGAATCGATGGCGAAAGCAAAAACTCATTGGCATCTTGTGGTGCGGGATTTTCAAACTCCGAGAGATTTGCTGCAATATCTTCAGCGATTCGGGCGCCAAATACCAAACCTTCTAACAATGAGTTGGAGGCCAATCGATTGGCTCCATGAGCACCGGTGCAGGCGGTCTCTCCCACCGCGTATAGCCCCGGAACTGAGGAATGGCCATTTAAATCAGTACGTACGCCACCTGATGCATAGTGTGAGGCAGGAGCCACTGGAATTAAATCTTGTGCGGGATCAACATCAATCTCTTTGCAGGATGCAAAAATATTTGGAAATCGCTCGGCAAAATCTGGGATACCTCTGGCATCAAGCCAAACATGATGTGCGCCAGTTAACTTCATCTGCCGGGAGATTTCCTTGGCAACAATGTCACGTGGTGCAAGATCTGCCAACGGATGAACCGCCTGCATAAATCTTTCACCTTTGTCATTAACTAAGAAGGCGCCTTCACCGCGCACCGCCTCTGAAATTAATGGTTGTTGTCCTTTGGAGCCTTCGCCCATATACAAAACTGTGGGATGAAATTGAATGAACTCAACATCAGCTACTGCTGCACCCGCGCGCAGCGCTAAGGCAACTCCATCACCAGTTGAAACTGATGGATTAGTAGTTTGCGAGTAAACCTGTCCTAATCCGCCGGTTGCCAAAACAACAGCGCGGGCCAAAACCTGACCAACACCATCACGACGACCTTCACCAATAACATGCAGTGTTACGCCACACACTCGACCGGTTCTGGTTTTAAGTGCATCAAGAACCAAAGCATGTTCTACAACTTCGATTCCTGGATCGTTAGAAACCGCCGCGAGTAATGCACGTGATACTTCAGCACCGGTGGCATCACCGCCGGCATGCAAAATTCGGTTTCGTAAATGGCCACCTTCTCGGGTTAAAGCGATTTCACCGGTTTCAGATTTATCAAATACCGCACCGCGGGCGATTAATTTACGAACCGCTTCAGGTCCCTCACTCACTAAAACTTTTACCGCAGGTAACTCGCACAATCCCGCTCCTGCTACCAAAGTATCTTTTTCATGTTGTTCGGGAGAGTCACCAGGCCCCAAAGCTGCCGCGATTCCACCCTGTGCCCACTTAGTAGAACCAGCGTCAATAAATGATTTTGTTACTAGTAAAACCGAGAGGTTATGGGCGCGGATTTGCAGCGCGGTAGTTAATCCGGCGACGCCAGATCCAATAACGACGACATCGGCCTTTGCGGTCCAGCCAGGGGTAGGTGCTAGTAATCTCATACCTGCACCAGAGCTCGCTTCATCGCCATATTGTCAATCAAACGCACACCATTTATCCAACCCGCAACAATAGCTCGGGCTTGCTGCGTCTCATTATTTGCTACTTCAAAGGTGGTCTCATCGATAATCTCTGCGTAATCCAATCTGAAATCTCTATTAACAGATAACTCTGCAAGTTCTTTTCTAGCTTGCGCTACCGAATCACTTTCAGTTGCAGCGCGCAAAACTTTGCTGATTACATCAGCAGCGATACGGGCATCTTTATCAAGTCGCACATTACGTGATGACATAGCTAGCCCACTTGTTTCACGCACGGTAGGTGCAGCAATAATTTCAATCTCAGGGTGTAATTGAGCCGCCATATTGGTTATTAAAAACAACTGTTGAAAATCTTTTTCGCCAAAGATCGCATACTTGGGTCTTACCAATTCAAACAAACGATGCACAACAGTAAGTACCCCATCAAAATGTCCTGGGCGATGTACCCCTTCAAATTGATCTCCTAATTCACCGGCAGATAATTTTGTGATTTGGACGGGATAAATATCTTCAAAACTAGGTGTCCAAAGGATGGTGGCACCTGCTGCAGCTGCGAGCTCTGCATCCTTCTCTGGAGTGCGGGGATACTTCGCAAGATCCTCTTTATCCTCGAACTGCAAGGGATTAACAAAAACTGAAACTACAACCTCATCGCAAAGTTCGCGGGCCTGAGCAATAAGTGATTGATGGCCAGCATGCAGCGCACCCATAGTGGGTACAAAAGCGCAGGGCTTTTCTATCTCCGTAAGGAGTTGCATTAACTTCACTTATAAAGCTCCAGTCCGTTGGTGGTACCAGGCGATACAAAGTTTAACCCGCTACGGCAGAGCGGCCAAAAGCTCCTTTATCGGGCCATGTTCTCGCAGCACCGCATCAGGTTCGATCTCCGCCCAGGGCTCCAATACAAAGCGTCGCTCATGGACCCGCGGATGGGGCAGGGTTAACTCATCACTTTCCATAAAGAAACCTTCGTAATCAATTATGTCTATGTCTATGGTGCGGGCTGCGTTTTGAAAGGTGCGCTCTCTACCTAACTGCGCTTCGATTTCAAGTAATTTATGAATCAACTCTTTGGGCTGTAGTTCTGTATTGCCAATCAGAACCGCATTTATGTAATTAGGTTGTTTGTCTTCTACCTGAAAAGGTGCGGTTTCATAAAGTGAAGATATTTTTGCAATCTTTACAACCTCGCCGATTTTGGCGATTGCATCTGTTATTTGTTGTTTTGGATTACCCAGGTTTGCACCCAGTGCAATAACTACCTTCATCGCTCCCTTTTGATGGTTATTGAAACATCACCGAAGGGAACAGAGATAGGGGCGCGGGGTTTGTGAACCGTAACTTCAATCTCTTCAATTGGAGGATAAGCTGCAAAAATCTTTTGGCAAATTTTTTCTGCCATAGTTTCCAGAAGCTTCATCGGCGGTCCAACAATCTCGTTATAAATTAACTGTGCGATGTCGTTGTAATCAACGGTGTACTGGATTTCATCGGTCTTGCCAGCTTTTTCTAAATCTAATTTCAAGACCACATCAACAACAAAGGGTTGCCCAATTTCGCGCTCGGAGTCATAAAGGCCGTGGTAACCGAGTCCTTCAATGCCGGTAACTCTGATTTTATCGCTCACGCCGCCACTCTACTCCGCTCTATTTTTTGCGAAAGCATTGACCGTCGCGATTGCGTCACGATGTGGTTTTACGGAGTGGGTGCGTACCGCCCAGATGTTTTGCTTTGCCATCATCGCGGTGACTGCGATAGATGCTGATTCCCGCTCATCAGGATTGGTGGTACCTGTGAGCTCCCCAAGAAACCTCTTTCTGGAGGCACCGACCAGGATTGGATACCCCAAAAGCGCTATCCGCTCAATGTTTTTTAGCAGCTCCCAGTTGTGTTCGGGAAGCTTAGAAAACCCCAAACCTGGATCAATGATGATTTGCTCAGGATTTACCCCAGCTTCAATTGCCGAGTCAATCCGCGCCTCTAACTCCTCTTTTACCTCTTTAACTACATCCTTATATGTAGCCAGCTCCTGCATATTTTTAGAGTGGGCCCGCCAATGCATGATGATGTACTGCGCCTGCGGATTATCAGCGATCACTTGATACATCTTGGGGTCTGCTAATCCGCCGCTAACATCATTTACATAATGCACCCCGAGCTTTATTGCTTTAGCCGCAACATTCGCTCTAGTTGTATCAATTGAAATCTGAATTTGTTGCCTTGCTAACTCGGTAATTACTGGAGTTACTCGGTCCAACTCTTCGGCTTCACTTACCCGCTCTGAACCAGGTTTAGTTGATTCGCCTCCTACATCAATAATGTCGACACCTTCGGCAATCATTTCGTCGGCACGGGCCAAAGCGTTTTCCAAAGTGAAATGCCTGCCACCATCGGCAAAGGAGTCTGGGGTTACATTCAAAATCCCCATTACTAGTGTGGTCATAGAAACTACTTGGTTGTTATTAGTGACATCGCTTCGGCACGGGTCGCGGGATCTCGCAACATGCCACGCACCGCACTTGTGATGGTGCGGGCCTCTGATTTACGAACACCACGCATGGACATACAGAGATGTTCACAATCAATAATCACAATGACGCCACCTGGTTGTAAGACCTCAACCATCGCATCAGCAATCTGTGAGGTTAATCTTTCCTGCACCTGTGGGCGTCTGGCGTATAAATCAACTAAGCGAGCTAGCTTTGATAAACCGGTAACTTTTCCGGAAGCCCCGGGGATATAACCAATATGGGCTACGCCGTGAAAAGGAGTCAAATGGTGCTCGCAGTGGGAGAAAACCTCTATATCTCGCACAATTATCAGCTCTTCATGTCCGATATCAAAGGTTGTAGTTAATACATCCTTTGGCTCCTGATACAGCCCTTGAAAGTTTTCTTGCAAAGCACGGGCTACTCTCTTTGGTGTATCACGCAAACCATCACGGGTTGGATCCTCGCCAAGTGCAAGTAGAAGTTCAGTTACCGCTTTTTCCGCGCGCTGCGCATCAAACTGCTTACTCATCCTTGGCGGCTGATTTCTTTTTGCGCTTTGGTTTTTCTTCAGCGGTGGCGCCATTGTTGCGTTGTTTTAACGCAACCGGTGGAATTCGAGATGGTTGACGTTGTGAAGATCCGGTCCAAGCTGGACGTTTTGGACGCATCGCAACATTTTTAAAGATAATCTCAATCTCTTCTTTATGAAGTGTTTCTTTTTCTAACAACTCTTCAACTAGTGAATCTAAAATCGAGCGGTTCTCAATCAAGATTTCATAAGCCTCCTGATGCGCACCTTCAATTAATCCTTTGATCTCTTGATCTACGGCCGAGGCAATATCCTCTGAGTAATCTCTTTGATGTCCATAATCTCTACCGAGGAATGGTGCTGCGTCGCTGGTGCCAAGTTTGATGGCACCTAGTTTTTCAGTCATGCCGTATTGGGTAACCATCGCGCGGGCCAAAGTTGTGGCTTTTTCAATATCATTTGAAGCACCAGTGGTTGGGTCATGGAATACCAACTCTTCTGCAGCGCGACCACCCATTGTGTAAGCCAATTGATCTAACATCTGATTGCGGGTAGTTGAGTATTTATCCTCATCTGGCAACACCATTGTGTAACCCAATGCATGACCGCGCGGCATGATGGTGATCTTGTGAACCGGATCGGTATGTGGCAAGGCATGAGCTACCAGCGCGTGACCACCTTCGTGATACGCGGTGACGCGACGCTCTTCCTCGCTCATAAGCCTTGATTTACGCTGTGGACCAGCCATCACACGATCAATCGCCTCATCTACATCATCCCGAGAAACAATCTTGCGGTTTTCTCTGGCGGTCAACAAAGCTGCTTCATTTAACACATTCGCTAAATCAGCACCGGTAAATCCTGGGGTGCGACGGGCAATACCTAATAAGTCGAGATCCTTTTCCAAAGGTTTATTTTTGGCGTGAACTTTTAGAATCGCTTCGCGGCCCTTTACATCGGGGCGATCAATTCCAATCTGGCGATCAAATCTTCCAGGACGCAACAAAGCTGGATCAAGAATGTCAGGACGGTTTGTGGCAGCAATCAAAATAACTTGATCATGTGGTTCAAAGCCATCCATCTCAACCAACAATTGATTTAGGGTTTGCTCACGCTCGTCATGACCGCCACCCATACCTGCACCGCGATGTCGACCTACGGCATCAATCTCATCAACAAAGATAATTGATGGCGCATTTGCTTTTGCTTGATTAAAGAGATCCCTTACACGTGCTGCACCAACACCCACAAACATCTCAACAAAATCAGAGCCAGAGATTGAATAGAAAGGAACCTTTGCTTCACCGGCAACAGCGCGGGCCAATAAAGTTTTACCGGTACCTGGAGGACCAAAGAGCAAAACGCCCTTTGGAATCTTGGCACCAATCTCTTGATACTTTTTTGGATCAGCTAAGAAATCTTTAATTTCGCGGAACTCTTCAATCGCTTCATCGGCGCCGGCAACATCGGCGAAGGTGACCTGAGGAACCTCATTGTTATGAAGTTTGGCACGTGATTTTCCAAAGGAAAATACCCTTGAGCCACCCTGCGCTTGTCCCATAAGGAAAAAGAGCAGAAAGGCCAACAAAATGATTGGTCCAAGTGTGAAGAGAATTGATACAAAGATATTGGTCTGTGGAACATTCACATCCCACTCTCTGGGCGGCTGATTTGCCGTTAATAAATCAACTAGAACAGGCTCCTGGCCGGTCACATAAGAGGCCTCTACCTTGGTAGCTCCATTGATGGCTTGGCCAGGCTTTAAAACCAATTGAATCTTTTGATCCCGGTCGATGATCTTGGCTGATTCAACCTCGCCACGGGTAATCGCAGCCATCGCTTGTGAGGTATCAATCTTGGTGAACTGGTTACCGCTTGATGAAATCTGACCAAATATTGTGACCGCAACAATCGCAGTCAAAATCCAAAATAATGGTTTGCGGGTCAGTTTCTGACGCTGCGGAGTTTTGCCTTTTTGTTTTGGCTTGGATTGTGGCATCCGAGGTTTTTTAATTTTTTGTTTTTCAGCCATGGTTACTCGTACATATGCTTTGCTAGAACGCCGATGAAGGGCAGGTTGCGGTACTTCTCATTGAAATCAAGCCCATAACCAATAACGAAATCCTTAGGAATATCAAAACCAACATACTTCACATCAACTTTGACCAGCGCTGATTCCGGTTTGCGCAGCACCGTCATAATCTCAACTGATTTTGCGCCTCGAGAGTTTAGGTTGGTTTTCAACCAATCCAGAGTTAATCCGGTATCGACAATATCTTCTACGATCAAAACATTTCGCCCAGTAATGTCCTTATCCAGATCCTTCAAAATTCGAACTACGCCAGATGACTTGGTTCCAGAGCCATAAGATGAAACCGCCATCCAATCCATTTCAACATGGCGATTAATGTGACGGGAGAGATCGGCCATCACCATGACCGCACCTTTTAATACCCCAACCAACAGAAGATCTTGATCTTTGTAATCAGCTTCGATTTGACGTGCAATTTCCTTTAACCGGTTTTGCAACTCTTCCTCGGTCACAATTACACGTTCAATTTCACTCTGCACTGATGCGAGATCCACAATCAACCTTTCCGTAAACCAGCAGGGCTTTATGAGAGCGAAAGTCTGCCCGAAATTCGCTCGATGGTCACACCGCCCGGTAGCGCTACTGGGCCTTGACCCTTCCAGGCTGTGACTAGAGACTCAATCGGCTCAATATGTTCAGCGGTTAGTGAGCCCGATGGGGCGCCCGCGAGATAAATAGCCTTTCTCAGCACTCTGGTTCGGATGGCGCGGGGCAATGATTCCAAGGTAGCGACATCAAGTGAGATGGGATCAAGTTCATCAAAGATCTCATCGACCCATTGATCTAACGCATCTGCATCATCTCTTAACAGTTTGGCAGAGCGCACTAGCGCATCAGCTACCCCTGGACCAATCTCTTTTTCCATTAACGGCAGGATGTTTTCCCGCACTCTTACCCTGGTGTACTCCATTGATTGGTTGTGAGGATCGCGCCAAAACTTTAAACCCAACTCTTCACAAGCCGCCTCAGTTTGCTGGCGAGAAATAGACAACATAGGACGCCGGTACTTATCGATGCGTTGCGCCATTCCGGAAAGAGATCTGGTTCCAGAGCCGCGAGCTAATCCCAATAAAACAGTTTCGGCTTGATCATCTTTGGTGTGACCTAAGAAGATTGCTGCAGCGTTGTGCAGCTTTGCAACATCATTAATCGCTGCGTATCTAGCACGGCGTGCTGAGGCTTCAAGACCATCAGTTACTTCAACTTTGATTTTGCGAATCTCAATATTCTCATAGCCAATTTTTACTAACTCTTTCTTTGCTTCATGCGCAACATCAGTGGAGTTTTTTTGTAAATCATGATCAACAATTAAGGCAATTGCCCGCAACGCTAAAGTTTTGCACTCTGGCAGTAACGCGGCAGCAAGTGCGAGCGAGTCTGCACCTCCAGAAGCTGCAACGATTACGGTATCTCCTGCGTTTAAGTCCTCTAACTCACGGCGCACCGTAAGGCGGATTTGATAAAGCGGAGTAGCGGCGGCCATAGGCCAAATACTAGACGCGGCCTCCGTATGGCATAAGTCCTTTAATGCTGTAGATGTTGGAGAACAGCAAGCCCTTATCCTTTGAGTTCGCCTCCCACATCATCCCGTTACCAGCATAAATTGTGATGTGGTGAATTGTGTTTACCGTTCCTTTGTAGGAGTAGAACAACAAATCACCTGGCTCTAACTGACTTAGCGGCACATGTTTTGTGTAGCTAAAGTACAAAGAGGAGTTAAGGCGATCCCAGTTTGGCCAACCTAATCCAGCTGCACGATAAGCAGCGTAAACCAAGCCAGAGCAATCAAATGAGTTTGGTCCCTCGTCACCCCAGATGTATGGCTTACGGGCTTGTACCTGCTTCTTGGCATACTCAACAGCTTTCGCCCGCATCTCTGGTGTTGATCGTGAGGTGGAGCGACCTTTGAAACCAATATCTGGCCACACCTTGGTGTAAATAGCGGTGTTGTTAGCAATACCAGCGTTAGCTTCTTCAAGTAAAGCTAGCTGTCTTTGTTGTTCTAAGGTAACGCGAGTTTTGCGAGCTGCGTTAAGCTCCTTCAGAACCTGATCTTGAATCTTTTGTAACTTATCTACCTCTCGTTGTTGTGCATTACGAGCCGCATCAGCCTCGATCTTGGCAGCTTCAACTTTTTTGGTTGCGATTTCCTGAGCAACCTTGGCTTCATCTGCCGCTTTCTTCGCTTTTTGTGCGGCTTGCTCTGCAGATTTAAATCTAAATAGCGCTTGGGTATTCTGCGCACCTAGTGAATCTAAAGTTGAAAGCCGATCCATCAAATCTTGTGGGCCATCGGAGTGAAGTACTGAATCCAAATCGGTAAATCCGCCGCCCATGATGTAAGCGTTTGTAGCTAGTCGACCAATTGCATCATGCGCTGCTTTTACCTCAGAAACCGCAACGTTGTAAGCCGCTGTTGCTGCCTGTGCTTCTTGAACTGCAACAGCTAACTCGCGTCTTGCTGCGTCATACTTAATTCGAGCTGCATTTGCCACTGCCGATAGTTGGCGCAAGGTGAGATTGGCTTTGTTTAACTTTGCATTGGCGGCATCTACCAACTTCTTCTTTTCCGCTTCGGCTTTCTTGGCCGCTTCGATCTGAGCCAAAGTTGGTTTTGGTTTTGCCGCAATGGCTGGTGTCACAGAAAACAGTAATAAAGAGGAAAGGCTCAGCGCCAATACGCGAGCTCGCTTAGATCTCATTCCTAGGCTCCCTGGGGAAATGGGGGTCAGTTACTGATGAAAAGGATAAAGCCGCATCCTGAGAATCCCCTTGAAATGAAGTGAGGTGTCGCTAAAGAAGATGTGATTTGGACTAAATAAATACCCCGGCCACCAAGATGGCTGAGTAAAGACTGAGATAGGTAATCGAGCCATGGAAAATCTTTCCAGCGCTCTTGTCGATACTCCCTTTATTTAAACCCATCACCTGATAAACAAAAAGACCAGAGATCGCTGCGTTGGCAAGCCAAACCCAGGTTGATAATTCAGCTGAATAGATAGT
>JAURMX010000031.1 GCA_030830475.1 Candidatus Nanopelagicales bacterium | reverse complement strand
TCCTCGACAATTTTCTCGAAAGAATCCTGTTTGCCCTTTAATCCCCACTGTCCAACATAAAGAGCTCGCTCATCTAACATAGAGCTGTAATCACCCAATGAAATACCCTTAACAACTCGAGATCCCAAGAATGGGGCTTTGGGTACTTTTATATCTCTGGCAACATCACTTCTAGTTGTATCCGCAGTTGAAACGCTGTCATCTCTAACCACACGGGTTCTACGCTCTTTTAGGGTGGGCAGCTGTGCTGTCTCATCGCCGCGTTTGCTGGCCATTAAAGTATCCATTAGTGACAGACCCTCAAAAGCATCTCTGGCATACCGAACCACGCCCGGAAAAACTTTCGCCAAATCACTTTCAACAAAACTTCTTGTTAAAGCCGCGCCACCCAGCAATATTGGCCATTTCTGGGCTAGGCCACGATTATTCAACTCTTCTAGGTTCTCTTTCATAATTACCGTAGATTTAACCAAAAGGCCACTCATGCCAATCACATCAACATTTGACTCCTGCGCAGCGTCAATAATTTGATTGATTGTTTGTTTAATTCCGATGTTAACCACGCGATATCCATTGTTAGTCAAAATAATGTCAACCAGATTTTTACCAATATCATGCACATCGCCTTTTACAGTAGCGAGCAAGATCGATCCTCTGTCTTGGGAATCAGCTTTGGTCATGTGAGGCTCAAGTAACGCAACAGCTGATTTCATTACCTCTGCAGATTGCAAGACGAAAGGTAGCTGCATCTCACCTCGTCCAAATAACTCACCAACTGTTTTCATGCCATCTAACAGAAGTTCATTAATGATGTTGAGCGGCTCCAGGCCACTTTCGCGAGCTTCATCTAAATCCGTTTCTAAGCCCTGTTTTTCCCCATCAATAATCCTTCTCTTAAGTCTGTCAGGGATGGGTAGTGCGGCCAATTCGGCGGCTCGCGACAATCTCGTACTTGTTACCTCTACCCCAGCAAATATCTCTAAGAACCGCGAGAGTGGGTCATAAATACAGTCCTGACCATCAAATCTTCTCCGGTCATAAATCAGATCAAGTGCAACTTCTAATTGTTCCTGAGGAATTTTCGCTATCGGTGTGATTTTTGAGGGATGAACTATTGCACTATCTAAACCATTCTTTACCGCCTCAGAGAGAAAAACTGAGTTCAAGACAATTCGTGCTGCGGGGTTGAGTCCAAATGAAACGTTACTAACTCCCAGGGTGGTTTGAATCTCGGGGTACTCCTGTTTTAACTGTTTGATTGCTTCCAGAGTTTCAATCGCATCTCGTCGAGTTTCCTCTTGTCCGGTAGCAATTGGAAAAGTCAAACAATCAATAATCACATCAGAGAGTGGTACCTGCCAATTTTCATGGAGATCTTTTATCAGTCTTCGACCAACCTTAATCTTCCATTCTGCGGTACGAGCCTGACCCTCTTCATCAATAGTTAGCGCAACCAGGGCTGCACCATGTTCTTTTGCCAAGGGCATAATCTTGGCAAATCTTGAATCTGGTCCATCTCCATCCTCATAATTCACCGAATTGATTACACACTTCCCACCCAAACTTTCAAGTCCAGCCTTAATTACAGCCGGTTCAGTTGAATCGATAACTATTGGCAAGGTAATAGTGGTGGCATATCTACCAGCGAGCTCCTGCATATCCCTTACGCCATCTCTCCCAACATAATCAACGGAGAGATCCAACATATGAGCACCCTCACGAATTTGATCCTTGGCAATATCAACGCATCTCTGCCAATCCTCAACTACCAAGGCATCTCTAAATGCCTTACTTCCATTAGCGTTACTTCGCTCGCCGATAGCCAAGTAGGTTTTATCCTGCCTGAAAGGGACGAATTGGTAGAGAGATGACGCTCCTGCATCCTTCGCCGGATTATTGGAGATCATTTTTTTCCCGTGCAGTAGCTTCACCACGGCAGCTAAATGCTCTGGTGTAGTGCCGCAGCAACCTCCGACAAGATTTACCCGGTAATCCGACACAAATTGCGCAAGAGCCTTGGCTAACTCCTCTGGCGAAAGCGGATAATAAGCACCGCCATCCTTGAGAATGGGAAGACCAGCATTTGGCATACAAGAGATTCCAACATTTGAACTTTGGCTTAGCGTTCTTAAATGTTCACTCATTTCACTGGGTCCAGTAGCACAGTTCATACCGATCAGATCTACCCCGAGTGCCTGAAGCGCGTTGAGTGCGGCCCCGATCTCTGAACCAAGCAACATAGTGCCGGTAGTTTCGACAGTTACCTGGGCAATTAACACAACATCACGTTGTGCATTGGCTATCGATTCACGCGCGCCGTTGACAGCAGCTTTAGCCTGTAGCAAATCCTGTGTGGTCTCGATGAGCAAAGCGTCGGCTCCACCATCAATCAATCCTTTAGCCGAGAGCGCATAAGCCTGCTTGAGCTCTGCGTAAGTAACATGACCCAAAGTAGGCAACTTGGTACCTGGACCCATGGATCCTAAAACCCATTTCGGTGACCCTTTTGATTTATTAAACTCGTTAGCCACTTCGCGCGCAATCAGTGCGCCGGCTAAGGAAAGTTCGTAAATTCGATCTGATATTCCATATTCGCCTAAATTTGCAAGGTTTGCGCCGAAGGTATTGGTTTCAACCGCATCAACACCTGATTCAAAATATTTGCGATGTATCTGCGCCACTAACTCTGGTCTGGTGACATTCAAGATTTCATTACAACCCTCATACCCCTGAAAATCTTCAAGTGAAGGCTGTGCATTTTGCAGCATAGTTCCCATGGCGCCATCGGCGATTACTACCTGTTCAGATAAGGCAACTCTCAGGGAATTGGGCGCATGAACACGGTTCTTCATAAATTTCGACGCGCTCACTAGCGGCAGTTTATCGTAGGCTGAGGTTATGTTCATTACCGAAAGCGCATACCCGCTTCGCAACCCGATAATGATCGCATCATTCGAGGGATGGAATGATGCCGGCGAGTCCGCTTCTGGAGCTATCACCCATCTTCTTACGGCATGGAGTCATCAAGAGATTGGGCGCCTAGATCCTGAGGATTACTACGATTTTCAAGTTAACCGGCCCTATATCAAGATTGATGAAATGGTGGTTAGGGAGATTATCTGGCCCAACACTATTTTCTACGCTGTTAGTACGCCTCATTTAAAACAAGACTTCTTAATAGTGAAAGGCATCGAGCCATCAATGCGTTGGCCAACTTTTGCCAATCAAGTTTTGGAAGTTGCAGATGATTATGAGGTCAACACGGTAATCACTGTGGGTGCTTTACTTGCTGACACGCCTCACAGTCGCCCAATCACCGTTACCGCTAGCGGCGCTCATCCGGAAATTGCAAGGCGTCTCGGGGTTGAGGTCTCAAAGTATGAGGGACCAACGGGAATAATCGGCGTGCTACAGGATGCCGCTTATCGCCGCGGTTTGGATGCCGTTTCTTTTTGGGCAGCGGTTCCGCATTATGTTTCCACCCCACCTTCACCTAAAGCCTCCTTAGCATTAGTGAATGCGTTGGAAGATTTTCTTGAGATCTCAATTCCTCAGGGAGATCTACCAGATCGCGCTGAATCCTGGGAAAAGCAAGTTGATCAAATGGCCTCTGAGGATGCTGAAATCGGAGATTATGTGAAACAGCTTGAAAGTAACAAGGATGCTTTAGATATCCCCGGGGCCACCGGTGAGAGTATCGCTAGAGAAGTAGAGCGGTTCCTGCGAAGAAATCCCGAGCTCTAAAGCACAATTCCTAAGTAGGAATCCAGTGCCCTGGATAACTCCCCTGTGCTGCCGCCAATCTCACCGGCTTCAGTACTTGTGCACCATTCACCGAGTAACTGCAAAACCTTCGGGGTGTTTAGATTTTCAGATAGCGCTTCAACCATGTTTTGAATAACTGAATGCGTTGGTGCCACTTCATTCCGCGCTAAGTTGAGCTCCAATCTGTCGATTATCTGGTTGGCTGTGTCCAGCAACTCCTCATTCCACATCCGATCAGATTGATAATGTTGCAACATCAAAGCAACTCTAATCGCTGAAGCGCGTACTCCCTTTGCTAGCAACTCAGATACAAAAATCAAATTGCCTTTGCTCTTACTCATCTTTTCGCCATGCAAACCGATCATTCCGGCATGCACATAGGCGGCGGCGAACTCCAAATTCGTTAAAGCTTCTGCTTGCAACGCGGTCATATAGTGATGCGGAAATACTAAATCAGAGCCGCCACCTTGAAGTGTTATCGAGGTTCTTTCTCCATGCGGCAATGAATTCAGAGCGATTGCGGTACATTCAATATGCCAACCAGGGCGCCCGGGACCTGCCGGTGAATCCCATTGCGGCTCCCCTTCTCTATGACCACGCCATAACATTGGATCTAGCGGGTGACGCTTTCCAATCCGCTCCGGGTCACCGCCACGCTCTTTAAAAATAGTCAAAGCTTGCTCTAAAGGCACGGGCAAGCTGCCCTGAAAATTCGAGATACTGCTTAAATCTAAATACAAATCATTATCAATAAAGTAAGTCAGTCCCTTATTCTGACAATCCTTTATGTACCCCGTAATCGCGTTGATGCTCTCGATAACTCCCAGGTATTGTCTTGGAGGAATAACATGCAAAGCGGTCATATCACTGACAAACAACTCTATTTGGCTAGTTGCTAGCTTTTGCCAATCCACATCGTCTCTTTTAGCTCTCTCGAGCAAGGGATCATCAACGTCAGTAATGTTTTCGGCAAAGAAAAGCTCTTGACCGCGGGCTATCAAATATCTGTGGATCAAATCAAAGGAGAGATAGGTTGCGGCATGTCCTAGATGTGTGGCGTCATAGGGGGTTATGCCACATACATAACTTGTAACAATTTTGTGATCTAAGCTGATCAAAGCTTTTTTGTAGGAATCAAAGAGCTTTAACTCAGGCGCTTTGATATTGGTCGGAGCTGGTGGCAGATAAACCTCTGGCCAAGATCTCATGACCGTAGCCTACAAAGTATTCATTTAAACAGGTGGCCATGGGATAGCAGGCCAGTCCTGCGAAGGATATGGAAAACCCTCATTCTGCAACCGTTTTACTCGGAAAATTAAGGCTGAAACCTCCTCCCCCGATAGGTGGGTTTTGAGAACATTTGAAGATTCCGAACTAAGCCACGCCTCGATTTTGCGGAGAATTCCTGCTTCAACGCTGTTTAGCTGCTCACCAGCAAATTGCCATAGAACAGTACGTAACTTGTCTTCCTCATGAAAAGCAACTCCATGATCGCATCCATATAGTTTTCCTGAGACATCAAAGAGAATGTGTCCAAATTTTCGATCTGTGTTATTGATGATTGCATCAAAAAGTGCCATCCGTCTGATGTCCTCGCGTATCTCCTGGGCCAGAGATATGACATCACACTCTTCGGGAACATCTATCCATTCCTGAACCGCTCCAGGACCAAAAGGTCCATCTCGGAACACCGTAACGGGAACCAAATCAAATCCAACCGCGGCACTTAACTCGTAGGCGCAAACCTCCCTGCCGGCCAATGAACCGTTAGGAAAATCCCACAATGGTTTTTCTCCCGCAATCGGTTTGTAAACAACTGAGATCTGTTGATCCGTAGATAACGTGACCGTGCCATATAAAGTTGCATTGGAAGCATCAATCAATCGTCCTTCGACAATCAAATCCCCTTGTAACAAATCTTCAACCCTAATGGCAAACATATCAGTGAACTCTTTACTCAATTAGCCCGTGGACAGAAATGGCTATCTGGGTTGATTGGACCGCCACAGAACATACATGGCTGGCGACCTGCTTTGATTACGGAATTAGCTCGATCAATAAAACTGCGAACCTGTTTCGGGGTTAAAGTGACTCGGAGGATTGGTGGTGCATCATCTACCTCATCCCCGACTATCTCTTCAAAAACCCGATCACTTTGGAGATTGGTCACTCCTTGTGCTTCAAAGACAATAGAGTCAGAGTCGTATCTCCAACTGATTGCCATTACTCCTAGTTCAAACTCCGACTCAATTGGGGTATCCAGTGGGGAAATGTCCCGATCTAGTTGAACTTTGCTTAACTTTGATTCCTTTAAAATCTCATGAAACCTTTCAGTTAGTGCTTGGGCTTGACCTTTTTCTAGGGCAAAAGAGAACACTTGACCCATTTTTCGAGCCTGAATAAAAAACTGCCGTTCCCCAGGTTGTCCCACTGTCCCTAAAGTAAATCGATCAACTTTCTCCAAATTGAATATCTGCCTACTCACCAGAGCCTCCGCCTAAAACCCTTCTATTCAAAAAGTTTTTCGGACTAATCTTCACTCCCCTTTTTGGAGTTGAATTCAAACTTACTAAGAATCTTTGATTGCCTTGCCATACTACGGTTGTAATCGATGCAGGATCAACAATTATGGTTTGAAATTTATCGATCTCTAAATCTAGGGTCAATGCCACTGCCATCTTAATTATATCTCCGTGTGAAACAATCAAAATGTTGCTCTTGGGATACTTCTCCGAAAGTGAATTTAGTTCCCTTTGGACCCTTCTTTGCGCGGTCAGAAAAGATTCTCCATTTGGAAATTTAAAACTCGATGGGGCCTTCTGAATCTGTCTCCATTCCTTTTTCTCAGATAATTCCTTCAATTTGCCGCCGGACCAAATTCCGTAATCCATTTCCTGGAAGGCGCCTTCCTTAACTGCTCTTCTGTGTGCTTGCGTTAACCATGGTTTGATTGTTTGTAGGCATCTTTCCTGGGGGCTTACAAGAACCCTATCGATCTGCAAAGAGTTCAAAATGTGAACTAATAATTTTGCCTGCTTCTCACCTTTTGTCGAAAGCTCTATACCTGGAATGCGACCTGCTAACAATCCAGCTTCATTGGCGGTCGACACCGCATGACGCAAGAAGATGAATGTGGTCATGCTCTTAGGCTAGTCGCTTCCCAAGCTTTATGAAGATTTTTGCTAAGGTCACAACATGGAGCAACGACAACTCGGCAATAGTGGCGTCAAAGTAAGTCGCCTGGCGCTTGGCACTATGACTTGGGGCCGAGATACCGATGAACATGAAGCGGCTGAACAGCTCCGACACTTCATAGATGCCGGAGGCAATTTCGTTGATACGGCAGCGGTTTATGGCGATGGTGATTCCGAACGAGTTTTGGGTGGATTACTTGGGGTTTTGATTCCTAGAGAAGAGATAGTTATCGCCACCAAAGCGGGCATCAGTTTCAAAAGTGGTGAGAGAAAAGTAGATAACTCCAGAACCTCCTTGATCGCAGATCTTGAGCGTTCCCTCACTAGATTAAAAACTGATTACATTGATCTTTGGCAGGTTCATACCTGGGATGAGAACACCCCATTAGAAGAGACGTTAAGCGCGCTTGATTACGCGGTTACCTCGGGAAAGGCCCGTCATATTGGGATATCCAACTTCTCTGGTTGGCAATTGGCTCGTTCCTTCACCCTACAAAATCCATTATTTGGTAAAGTCTCAATAATTAGTGCACAAAATGAGTACTCCTTGTTGAATCGCAAAGCAGAACGAGAGGTGATTCCCGCGTGCACCAATCTCGGAGTTGGCATGCTGGCATGGTCTCCTCTTGGACGTGGTGTTCTGACCGGTAAGTACAGATCGGGAGTTCCTTCTGATTCTCGAGGAGCAACCCCCCATTTCTCTGCCTTCATACAGCCTTATCTTGATGAACCTAGTTCGCGAATTGTTGAGGCGGTAATGGTGGCCGCTGATGGTCTTGGACTGTCACCACTTGAGGTTGCACTGTCTTGGGTGAGGGATTGCCCTGGGGTCACCTCCGCGGTTATCGGTGCCCGAACCGGCGCGCAATTACGCGGCGCATTGAGCAGTGAATCAGTAACTCTGCCCATTCCAGTAAGACAAGCGCTCGACGAGATCTCTGCGCCTAATTAGGCATGCACTAAAAAGTGATGCAAAGTTCTAGCTCCAAAATGCAGGGAATCTATAGGAACTCTCTCATCGATTCCATGGAATAAACCAACGAAATCCAAATCAGCTGGAAGCTTTAACGGACTAAATCCGTAACCCAAGATTCCTAGCTTTGCCAAAGCTTTGTTATCTGTTCCACCACTTAGAAGGTATGGAATGGGAATGCCTTCGGGATCCTCTGATTTGATAGCTTCCATCATCGCATCCACGAGTGGGCCACCAAATTCAACCTCCAAGGGGATATCAGATACCAGGCTTTCAACGGTGACATGCTCTCCAACCAATTTTCTTACCGTATCTAGAAGCTCTGATTCATACCCTGGCAAAGTTCTCCCATCGACTACAGCACTAGCTGATTGTGGAACCACATTTGCCTTGTAACCCGCCTCTAGCATTGAAGGGTTTGCAGTATTAGTCAAAGTTGCACCTATCATCTTTGACATTGAACCGACCTCATCTAGAAGCGGCTGCAGATTGTTCGGGTCATAAGTCTTTCCACTCAACTCAGCAATTCTCTTGAAGAACAACTCATTTGTCTTTGTTATGCGTTGTGGCCAATTGAAACTTCCGACCTTTGCAACAGCATCTGCCAATCGAGTTACCGCGTTTTTGTCATTTATTACGGATCCATGACTTGCAACTCCGGTAGCGGTCAACTTCATCCACTCGATACCCTTTTGCGAAGTTTCGATTACATAAACCCGCTTTCCAGAGTTTAAGGTCAGTGAGAACCCACCAACTTCGGATACAGTTTCTGAACATCCAGCGAATACCTCAGGATGATTCTCTGCCATCCATCGTGATCCATAAATACCGCCCGCTTCTTCATCGGCGAAAAATACAACCACCATGGTTCGAGAGGGCTTGTAGCCATGGCGGGCCCACAATCTGAAAACCGCTAGCATCATTGCATCCATATTTTTCATATCGACGGCGCCGCGTCCCCAAATACAACCATCCTTTATTAATCCAGAGAATGGATCAACAGACCAGTCAGCTGCATTAGCTGGAACTACATCCAAATGACCATTAATTACCAAACCCGAACGACTCTGATCAGTTCCTTCAATCCTGGCGACAACGGAAACTCGATTTGGTGCACTCTCGTAAAACTTGCTGGCAATACCAACTTCAGCCAATTTGGCGGCAACATATTCAGCTGCGGCTTTCTCATCACCTTTACCTTCTCCAAAATTCACGCTGGGAATTCGGATTAACTCCTGGCAAAGGGTGACTACATCATCTTCCAGTTCTTGGCGTTGGGCGTCGTTTAGTTCCATGGGCTAAAGTATGCCCTCTCATTGTCCGGGTGGCGGAATTGGCAGACGCGCTAGCTTGAGGTGTTAGTTCTCGAAAGGGATTAGGGGTTCAAGTCCCCTCTCGGACACGGTTTTATCGCTACGCTCCGACCGTGAATACCCCTTTAAACCGCGCTCTCTCCCTAATTGCAGATGTTCCCGATTATCCAAAGCCTGGAATTCTTTTTAAAGATATAACACCATTACTGGCCGATGGACCGGGGTTCGGGGTTGTGATTGATGAGTTTGCCAGGTCTATTCGGGCGCTGAATCTTGGGGTTGATGCAATCGTGGGCATCGAAAGTCGTGGTTTTATTTTGGGTGGTGCAATCGCGAAAGCGTTAGAAATCGGATTTGTGACAGTTAGAAAGCCAGGGAAACTGCCCCGTGATGTTTATCGTAAAGAGTATGCGCTCGAGTACGGTTTTGATGCCCTTGAACTCCACAAGGATCTACTTTCCAAAGAAGATAATGTAATTATCGTTGATGATGTCTTAGCAACGGGTGGGACTGCTTTAGCTTGTCATGATCTAGTTGAAATAACCGGAGCAAAGGTAGTTGCCCATCTATTTATGTTAGAGATTGAGTTTTTGAAAGGCCGCGAAGTAATAGCCGCCACTCATCCTGAAGTTGAGATTATCTCTCTATTGAAGGCATAACATGGCGGAGTTGATCTATTACTGCGGAACCATGGACAGTGGAAAATCCACTCTTGCCCTACAAACAGCACATAATCATGAAAGTCGAGGTCGGGCGGGACTGCTCTTCACGAATCGCGACAGGGCTGGTTCAGGGAAAATCTCCTCCCGCTTAGGTTTAACCTCTGAGGCTCTAGAGGTTTCAGAGAGTCTTGATATACATAAATTTGTGGTTGATCAACTATCTGCTGGAAAAAGGATTGATTACGTCATATGCGATGAAGCTCAGTTTTATGCTCCCGAGCAGATAGAACAGCTAGCGAGGATTGCTGATGGTTTAGGCATCGATGTCTATGCCTTTGGCATTCTCACCGATTTTCGTACCCAACTTTTCCCAGGATCAGCTCGCCTAGTTGAACTAGCTGACCGCGTGCACACTCTTCAAGTTGAGGCGCTGTGCTGGTGCGGAGAAAGGGCTACCCATAACGCCCGTACTGTAGGTGGGGTTATGGTGACCGAAGGCGAACAGGTTGTTGTAGGTGATACAGCTTCCGGTAACGAGGTTGCATATGAAGTTTTGTGCCGAAGACACCATATGCGCAAAGTTACTGCGCGCAACTCTGGGGCGGCACATCAATCTATTGAACCTTTACCATTTGACTAAATAGCCAGATCAATCGGGAGAGATTAATGAAAACCAAAGGTTATGCAGTATTACAAGCAAAGGCTGATCTAGTTCCCTTTGAGTTTGAACGGCGAAAATTAGGTGGATATGACATTGGTTTCGAAATTCAATACTCGGGGATTTGCCACTCTGATATTCATCAAGCCCGCGAAGAGTGGGGTGCCGCTCTATTTCCTATGGTCCCGGGCCATGAAATTGTTGGAGTTGTCACCGCTATTGGAGCAAAAGTTTCAAAATTTTCCATGGGAGACCGAGTCGGAGTAGGCGTATTTATCGATTCCTGCCGTCAATGTGAAAACTGCAAAGGCGGCTTGCAGCAATATTGCTTAGAGGGAATGACTGGAACCTACAACGGTTATGAGAGAAACTCTGAGCAAATAGCATTTGGCGGCTACTCCAACTATTTCGTTATTGATGAGAATTACGCGGTTAAGGTGCCCAACAATCTCGATTTGTCTGCTGTGGCGCCATTGCTCTGTGCCGGAATAACGCTCTACTCACCACTAAGACATTGGCAGGCTCAACCCGGCAAGAGAGTTGCTGTTATGGGCTTGGGTGGATTGGGCCATATGGGGGTGAAGTTTGCTGCAGCTCTCGGAGCTGAGGTAACAGTTCTATCTCACTCCAAGGCAAAAGAAAGTGATGCAAAGCGCATGGGCGCCTCAGCCTTTGTGGATACTAAGAGCCCTGATTGGCATAAAGGTTTACAAAAGAACTTTGATCTCATCCTAAACACCGTTTCAGCCGATCTTGATCTAGAGTCATATTTGAGTACTTTGAAAACTAATGGAACATTGGTGGTTATTGGCCTGCCTGGCAAACCGTACTCGGTTAACGCCGGAACATTACTAAATGGAAGAAGATCTATTTCTGGCTCCATGATTGGTGGAATACCAGAGCTGCAAGAGATGCTGGATTTTTGCGGCGAACACAATATTGTTAGCGATGTCGAGGTTATTACCGCGGACTACATCAACAAAGCTTATGAACGAACAGTTGCTAGTGATGTTCGCTATCGCTTTGTTATTGATGCAAAGAGTTTTTAATTTTTAACTTCTATAACATATTAGCAATCAAGGCAAGTAGTGGCGCCAAAGCAAGTGATGGTAGAAGATTTCCTATCGCTATCTCCTTAATCTTTAACAGCTTCAAGGCGATACCAAAAAGTAACACACCACCAACCGCTGTCATGGCGCTAATCTGATAATCCGTTAGAACCTGCCCAACCAACAGACCCACGCCAGTCCAAAAGAATTGGTAAATACCGACCGGCAAGGCTGAAGCTGCCACTCCCCAACCCAAAGCAGCGGCGAAGGCCATTGCTGCAAAAAAGTCCAAGATACTTTTCAATGTCAATTGTTCGATGCCGGTAGCCATGCCATCACTTATGCTGCCTAGAATTGCAAGTGGACCAATAACAAATATCAGTGAAGCGGTAACGAAACCCTCCACAAATGGAGATTTACCATCCTTATCCAATTTCTCTTTTAGGTAGACACCAAGGTTCTCTAACCTGGATTCAATGTTGAAAAATGCCCCCACGCCCCCGCCAACTAGAAGTGCTGCCAACACTATAAGCAGTGGCGCGCCCTTGGGAGTACTCATTACCAATGATTCATCCCACATTGCAAAAACAGAAGCCGCCGCACTGATTAAAGTTACCGCGCCAAGAACATCCATCATGAGAGAGCGGGTTGACTCCCTCAACTTGTTTCCTATCAAGACACCCATTGCAGATCCGAAAAGAATGGTAATAATATTCAAAGCGGTCCCGAAGCCGATAAACATGAAAATAAGTGTAGGGCTACTGATACCTTAGGTTGATGAATGAATGGCTCGATAAATTAAAGCCACACAAGACTGTTCCAATTACCCCATGGACCGCGAACCATAGATGGGATTTTGGATATCAGCGTTTCTTTATTCTTACCTTTGGATTACTTATATTCGGTCTGGGCGATAGCCTGTTAATCATCTCTGGACTTGGTAACGCACCGTGGTCAGTGTTAGCTCAGGGTATTTCTATCAACACCGGTTTAAGTATCGGAGCGTCAACCTTGGTTATCAGCGCAATAGTTCTCGCTTTATGGATTCCACTAAAAGAGCGGCCAGGGTTTGGCACGATTTCAAATATTTTAATAATCGCATTCGCCATAGATCTAGGCATTCATCTTTTTCCACATCCACAGCAATTTGCTGTCGAGTTGATTTATGTTCTGACTGGAATCGCAATGGTTGGTATTGGTTCTGCACTTTATATAACCTGCGGCCTTGGACCAGGACCTCGCGATGGTTGGATGACCTCAATTCATCATAGAACCGGAGTTCCGGTAGGTCGAGTAAGGCTGATGATTGAACTCTGCGTACTCATTCTAGGGGTGATACTGGGTGGAACTGCAGGGCTTGGAACAGCACTTTTCGCACTCTTCATTGGTTACTCCGTTGCTCTCTCCTTTGGTGTCGTTTCTCGGATTACCAGTCGGTAACCAATAGGTTTAAGCCACTCCCCTCAGCCTGTGGACTGAATCCACTCGGTGTCGCAACCACCACCGTTAAAAAATTAGCGACATCCCATTCAACTGGGATGAAAGGAAGAGCATGCTCGACTCTTATTTCAAAATCTCTCAACGCGGATCCTCAGTATCACAAGAGGTTCGTGGCGGCGTAGTCACCTTCTTTACGATGGCCTACATCGTTGCCTTAAATCCACTAATCATCGGACTCTCTAAAGATGCCGATGGAAAATATCTCGGTGGCGGAGACGCTCCGAACCTCGCATTGATTGCAGCAGCAACGGCACTGCTCGCAGGTGTCCTATCAATTCTCATGGGCGTAGTTGCCAACTTCCCGTTGGCGCTGGCGACAGGTCTTGGTTTGAATACTTTCGTGGCTGTCGGAATCGCATCAAAGATGACTTGGGCTGATGCAATGGGTCTTGTTGTCCTTGAAGGATTAATTATTTTGGTTCTGGTTCTGACCGGATTCCGCACCGCGGTTTTCCGTGCCGTTCCTACGCAATTGAAGATCGCTATCTCTGTCGGTATCGGCCTATTCATCGCCCTTATCGGATTGGTAGATGCAGGCTTTGTTCGCCGCACTGGAGCTGGTCCAGTACCAGTAACCCTCGGCAACAATGGAGAGCTTGTTGGATGGCCGGTCGTAGTCTTTGCCTTCGGCCTCTTCCTAACCATCGGTTTGATGGTACGTAAAATAAAGGCAGCGCTCCTAATCGGAATCGTAATTTCAACCGGTTTGGCAATCGCAATTGAAAGTGCTTTCAAGGTTGGTCCATTGTTTAACGGCGCCACCGGTGAGGTAAATCCAAAGGGATGGAACCTAAATATTCCAGCTATGCCAGAAAATGTTGTAGCAACCCCGGATTTTGGTCTACTTGGTTCATTCAATCTATTCGGTTCATTTGATCGAGTACCACTAATCACCGCCTTGCTTCTTGTATTCACTCTTCTACTAGCTGATTTCTTTGACACAATGGGCACAATGACAGCAATTGGTCAAGAGGCTGGATTGAATGACAAAGATGGAACGCCTCCAAACGCTGATCGAATTCTTTTGGTGGACTCCATAGCTGCTGCCGCTGGCGGTGCTGCTGGTGTTTCCTCAAATACTTCATATATTGAATCAGCCTCAGGTGTTGGCGAGGGTGCACGAACCGGTTTAGCTTCAGTAGTTACCGGAGTTCTGTTCCTATTGACCACATTCCTAGCTCCACTCGTTGCAATCATTCCTTACGAAGCTGCTACCCCAGCTTTGATCATCGTCGGTTTCTTGATGATGACCCAAATCAAATCGATTGACTGGGAGGATTATGGAATTGCGATTCCATCATTCCTTACTATCATCTTGATGCCATTTACTTACAACATCTCAGTAGGTATTGGCGCCGGATTTGTTTCTTATGTAGTCATTAGATTGCTGCAAGGAAGAAGAAAAGATATCCATCCACTACTACTTCTGGTGGCTGCTCTGTTCATGATTTACTTCTTGAACAACCCAATTAATACCTGGGTCTCATAATCTGAAATAAAGAAAAGGCCCCGAAATCAATTCGGGGCCTTTTCTATTGGTTAAATCACCAGGTGATCTCTGTTAGACCTTTGCTTCTCAATATCTCGTTAACCCTAGAGAAAGGTTTTGAGCCCAAAAAGCCGCGATGTGCAGATAGCGGACTGGGGTGAACCCCTTCAATCAATAAATCATCTTTAAATAACGGTGCCAACTCTCTGGCCGTGTTACCCCACAACACACCGATAGCCTCTTGGTTGGCTGTGTGCTTAACAATATGCTGTGTGATCTTTTGCCAGCCCAGATCGGCATGAGCGCCGCTATTGCCCGCGCTAACTGTCAGGACACGGTTCAAGAGAAGAACTCCTTGAGCACTCCAGCGAGAGAGATCCCCGTCCGCAGTGGTTGTAGACCCGATATCGGTCAAGATCTCCTTCTGAATATTCATCAGCGATCCAGGCAAGCCAGAGTTTCGGGGAGACACTGAAAAGGCTAAACCGATCGCATCCGAGATATTTGGATATGGGTCTTGGCCCACTAAAACTACTCTTATGGCTTCAGGCGGTATCTCAAGGGCTCTGAAAACATTCTTTTTATCAGGAAGGATACGCTCGCCTTGGTCTGCGCGAGATTGAAGTTTATTCCCAATCTCATTAATCTCATTTTCTAGTTCACCTAATACCGGACGCCATGGCTCTGGCACTAACTCAAACAACATGATTAACCTGCAGAAGCAAAATACCTGGAACCATCAAAATTCAACTTTACGTTCACGCCGAAGACCTTTTGTAAATGCTCAGAAGTTAACACCTCGGAAATCGGACCTGAATAAGCTGCCTTACCCTCCTGCAAAAGCAAAGCATGTGTGGTACCGGCAGGAATCTCTTCGATGTGATGGGTCACGATTATGGTTACCGGTGACGAAGCATCACTTGTGTACTCAGTAATTCTAGAGAGAATGTCCTCTCGACCCCCTAAATCTAATCCCGCCGCAGGTTCATCCAGAAGCAGGACCTCGGGATCTGCCATTAACGCTCGAGCGATTTGTACTCGTTTCTTTTCACCTTCACTAAGTGTCCCGAAGTATCTTTCACCCAGCTCTCTAACTCCAAAGGTATTCAAAAGCGCTTTAGCCCTTGACTCATCCCACAGGTCATACTCTTCTTGCCAACGACCTGCGATTGCGTATGCGGATGTGAGAACGACATCAATTACCTTTTCGTCTATTGGCAACAGCTCCAACATCGCACTAGAGGTAAATCCAATTCTTGGCCTTAACTCGAACACATCAACTGCGCCCATTTTTTCATTCAGGATCTGCACTGTTCCTTTTGTGGGATGGATTAGCGCCGCGGCAAGTTGGAGAAGGGTGGTTTTCCCAGCTCCATTTGGGCCGAGAATTACCCATCTCTCACCTTCATAGACCTGCCAAGCAATTGGTCCAAGGATGCATTTATTGGAGCGATGAACCTCAACATCTGTAAGGGTTAGAACTGGCTCCATAGGCAGCGAAGATACACTTCAGATTGCTTTTTTCGCTAAAATCGCAAAGTGAGCCACAGTGAAAATCAGCAAACTCAATCCTTGGAATCCTATAAAGGAAGCGCAATCATCCTAATAAGTGGCAATAGCGGCCCGGAACCACTCCAAACCGTTCTAAATATTCTCTCCGAGTACAGTCTTAAAGTAGTAGATCAGCAAAAAATATGCATGGCTGGTCGTTTAATAGGTGCAGTGCAAATTCATTTTGACCCTGTACATGCTGACGCGATTGAGTCTGAGCTGTTTTCCGCTATGAAACCTCTGGGCCTCGATGTTGCCCTAGAAATCCTATGAGCTACCAATTAGCTATTTTTGATGTTGACTCAACACTTATCGAACAAGAAGTGATTGATCTGCTCGCCTCTTATACAGCGCACGGCGATAAGGTATCTGAGATAACTGATGCTGCCATGCAAGGTGCGATAGATTTTGACCAAGCATTGCATCAACGAGTCTCGTTGCTTAAAGGTTTGCCTGAAGGTATTTTTAATGAGGTACTAAATGGGATTTCATTCACACATGGGGCCCTAGAGTTGATTCAGGAGCTGAAGAGTCGCAAGTTTAAGGTTGGTGTTGTCTCCGGAGGCTTTCATAATGTAATCGATCTTCTCTTTAAGGATCTGCAACTTGATTTCATCCGTGCCAATTTCCTTGAAGTTAGCCAGGGAGTTCTAACCGGTAGCATTCTAGGCTCCATAATTAATAGGAAAGCAAAGGCTGAGGCATTAATTGAGTTTTCCAATCAACATCAGATTCCTTTAAAGAATACTGTCGCTATTGGCGATGGTTCCAACGACATAGAGATGGTAAAGCTGGCCGGTTTAGGTGTTAGTTACAAAGGCAAACCTGCCCTTAACGAGGTGGCCGATGTCTGCCTTGAAGATACTGATCTTCGATCAATTCTCCAATATCTTTAGTAACGCTGCCGCTATAGACGGCAGGAATGGATATCAGTCACCAAAATACCCCGGGCGCCGAGATCCCATAATTTATCCATGATGTCATGAACATCGGAGCGTTTTACCATTGCTCGGACCGCTACCCAATCATCTTTTTGTAACGGAGAAATGGTTGGAGATTCCAACCCCGGTGTAAGAAGACAGGCCTGCTCAAGGTTGGCCTTTTTAACATCGTAATCAACCAATACATATTGCCTAGCTATTACTACACTACCAATCCGTCGAATCATGGTCTCTGCTTTAATGTCTCGCGTTGTCCCTGTTCGCTCAATCAATATGGCTTCGCTCCGTAAAATCTCTTCACCAAAAACCTGCAAACCTGCCTGTTTCAATGTGTTTCCCGTGGAAACAACATCCGCGATCACATCAGCCACGCCCAGCTTGATTGCACCTTCAACCGCCCCATCCAGTGGCACGACAGTGGCATTGACCTGCTTGGATTTCAGATAGTTACGGACCAAGTTTGGGTATGCGGTGGCCACTCTTTTGCCCTGCAGCGCTTCATTTCCAGCGCTACCTGCAAAGCGGAATACGCTTTTACCAAAATCTAGGGACATCACCTCAGAGGCGGAGGCCTCTGAATCAAGTAACAAATCACGACCCGTTATTCCAATATTAAGTTCACCAGAACCTACATATATAGCGATATCTCTTGGTCGTAAGTAATAGAACTCCACTGCATTACTTGGATCAATATATGTGAGATCTCGTTGATCATTTCGCTGTCTGTAACCAGCTTCGCGCAAAATCTCGGCAGCCGAATCTGCTAGTGAACCTTTGTTTGGTAAAGCTACTTTAAGCATCTTGCTCCCCCTATAGCTTCCCATAGACATCATTTAGGGATATACCTCGAGCCAACATTAAAACCTGTAAGTGATAGAGCAATTGACTGATCTCGGTAGCCAAGGCTTCACTATCCTCATGCTCGGCGGCTAACCAAACTTCGCCAGCCTCTTCCAAGATTTTCTTCCCAATCGCATGGACTCCGGCATCCAATTGTTTAACGGTTCCAGAACCCTCTGGTCTATTCTCAGCGATTTCCTGGAGCTCAGCCCAAAGCTGCTCAAAGTTCTTGGGTGCCATAGAGCCGAGTCTACCAAGTAGAGAGTTTTGGACGAGGAGATATATTGCTCAAGACATAGCTTTTTGTCTCAATTGATCAATCATCTCTCCTGGATTATCTGAACGATAAACCGCTGAACCTGCAACAAATGTGTCTGCACCTGCCTGGTAAGCCGTACGAATAGTTTCCAAAGAGATTCCACCATCTACCTGAATCCATTTTTCATCGAAAGAGTTCTGTTTTAACCAATTTCTAGCTTTTTCGACCTTGGGCATCATCTCTGACATGAATTTCTGGCCTCCGAAACCAGGTTCAACCGTCATAACCAGAATCATGTCAACATCGGGCAACAAATCTTCTACTACCTCGATCGGAGTATGCGGTTTTATCGCTAAGCCCGCTCTTGCTCCTTTTGATCTTATCTGTCTCAGCGTCTGCAGTGGATCTTCACAAGCTTCGAAGTGAACCGTAATGCTGGCTGTATTTGCCGATGCGAACTTCACCGCTTCTGTATCTGGATTATTGATCATCAAATGCACATCAACTGGCAAAGTAGATACGCCAATTATTTCCAAGGACTTCTCGAGATCAAAAGTAAAATTTGGCACAAAGACATTGTCCATCACATCCAAATGCAAAAGATCTGCATGACCTGCAACTTTAAGTATCTCATTAGGTAAATCATCAAAATTCGCGTTGAGAATGCTCGGACAGATCCTTATCATCAATCAGCCTTTCATCCGAAGCAGAGCAAGAAACATAGCATCACAACCATCTAGGTGGGTCCACAACTGCAAAAAACCATCTTTGTCCGCTCTCTGATGATTTATCGGCATTACTTCGAATTCCGGGTGCCTCTTCAAGAATCCCTTTATCTGAAAAGTGGTCTCCGCTTGGTGAGGACTGCAAGTGGCATAGGCCAAAATTCCATTTGAATTCAATCTACCTGACGCGGAATCGAGTAACTCAGATTGCAGCGCTACGAGCTGTTTAAGATCCTGAACGTTACGCCGCCAGCGTACCTCAGGCCTGCGACGTAACGCACCAATTCCAGTACAGGGAGCGTCAATCAAGATTCGATCAAAACTTCCAATCGATTCAGGCAGTTTACGTCCATCAAAATTTGTTATCGTTCCAAACTTAACAACTTGATTCACAAGCTTTGCGCGCGGCTCCGACACTTCATTTGCTACAAACTCTCCCCCATGTTTGGCTAAAAGTGCGGATAAGTAAGCCGCCTTACCACCTGGCCCGGCGCAAAGATCTAACCACCTCAAATTCTCTTCATGACTCTTGAAGAACTCTTCGACGACAATTTGAGAGCCATAATCTTGAACACCAGCCCGTCTTTCCCTCACCGCCGCTAGCTCACCAGGATTTCCATCAAAAGCAACGGCGTTAACGGACCCATCCAAATCTGTAGCCCCAGCATCAATCAACTCATCTTTACTAGATAGCCCCGGCCAAGCAATTAGTGTTGGCTTTGTTGGGTGATTATTCGACTCTAATAACTTCTTGACAAGATATTCATCCTTCAAGCTATCAAGATAGGAACTAACTATCCACTCCGGATGAGAGTGTTCACCAGCCAGCGTAGATATCAAATCACCTTCCCATTCAAGAGTTTTTCTCTCGGAAACTCGCCTCAATACCGCATTCACAAAACTGGCGGTGGATCTTCCAACGACCTTTTTCGCCAATTCAACACTTTCGTAAATTGCAGCATGTATGGGCGTGCGCATCCCCTTAAGTTGATGAGTGCCCATTTGCAGCACAATTAAAGCTTTTGGATCGATATCTTCGAATTTTCGATCACTGGCAATTCGGATGTATTGGTCGTACAAACCCTTCATGCGCAAGGTTCCGTATACCAGTTCAGTGGCCATTGCTTTATCGCTTTTGGACAATGGAGATGCAGCTAGATATTTAGGTAACAGTAGGTTGCTGTACTGCTCTTTAAACTCAACTTCAGCCAAAACTTCGAAAGCTAAAACCCTCGGGTTATCTATGCCTCTCATATCTCAGATAGTTTCAAACTGGAGATGTTCTCTATTTTGAATGCCGCGAACCCACTCACCCGCGGACATCTCCTTCTTTCCTTCGGGCTTGACGCGCTTGAGTATCAGTAATCCTTCTCCGCATTTAACTGCAATCTCTGGAGTCAGCTTCAAGGTGCCGTTAGCTGAATCCTTTCCTCTTGGGCTTTTCGACACCTCGGCTTGCAAAATCGTTATCTGCTTTCCATTCAATCTGCTCCAAGCCCCCGGCCAAGGTGAGAACGCCCGCACCTTTCTTTCAAGTGAAATCGAATCCGCTGACCAATCCATTTGACCATCGGTCTTTGAAAGTTTTGGAGCCAGGGTTATTTGATCTGAACTCTGAGGTATGGGATCTAAGCCCATATCAATCTTCCGTAAAGACTCGTCAAGGGGTTTCACAGCTAACCTGCTCAAAGCATCTAACAATTCTCCTGAGGTTTCATCACCCTCTAAGCGATGTTCAATTGAGGAGTAAACAGGTCCAGTATCTAGCCCAACATCTAATTTGAAGACAGTAACCCCACTTAGCTCATCGCCGTTTAGAATCGTAAATTGAACTGGAGCTGCGCCACGCCATCGCGGCAATAACGAGAAGTGAATATTTAACCAACCACGAGTAGGCATTGTTAGTTGATGTTTCGTTACTAACCTACCATAGGCGGCTGTAACAACAAGATCCGGTTTAATCTCTTCAAGGAGAGAATTAAGATCAGCATCATTTTCAGGCTTTAAGACCTCTAGCCCCCGCATGCTGCAGTAGGCAGAAAAATCATTAGGGATTAGATTACGTCCCCGTCCTGTTGGCTTATCGGGACCGGTAATAACCTTTTTCAATCCATGATTTTGTATCAGGTAATCACATATTGGAATTGCTACCTTATCTGAAGATGCTAAAAGGATATTCAATGCACTCAACTAAATGTTTCGCCCTAAGGTTGAGTGTGGTGAAACTTTGATCTCCGGAGCGAAGCCCGCTGACTCTGCCTCCATAAACCACTCTGATTCACGAATATCTTTCATTGCTTGTTTTCTTAAATCGCTGGGCAGTCGATCAATAAATAGCACTCCATTGAGATGATCCGTCTCATGCTGAAGCGCTCGAGCTAGAAACTCTGTGCCCTCAACTACTAAAGGTTCACCATGCATGTTCCAACCCTTAGCTACGGCGTGATATGCCCTTGGAGTGTCATAACTCAACTCTGGAAAAGATAGGCAACCCTCTTCCCCATCCTGCATTTCTTCACTCAAATCTAGTGTTGGGTTGACTAGATGACCGAACTCATCATTCACATGCCAGACAAAAACTCGCAACGGCACTCCAATTTGTGGAGCGGCTAACCCTGCTCCAGGAGCATCTAACATCGTCTCGGTTAGATCTCGCACCAAGTTTCTTAACTCTTTATCAAAATCAATTACTGGGACTGCAGGGGTCGTCAGTACTGGATCGCCAAAGTATCTGATGGGTTGAATCGCCATGAGGTAATTCTACCTGCTATCAAAGGTAATAAGGATCTACCTTTATTGTGAAGAGCTCCTTGCCACCAGAGGAGCGCATTTTTTGCAAGGCTTTTAGCGATTTCAAGAGTTCGGCTGCACCCTCGTGCTTTGCCTTAATAGTGAGCCTAGTGCCAGAGTTTGAGATAAGTGTATTAAGTACATTTCCAAATTCACCTTCCAATTTGATTCGCAAACCGGATAACGCCCGCATCTCACCCACAATCTGAATAATTCTGACGTAAGGAGGCAAATTAGTTTCGAGGCGGTCCCTTTTAAGGTATTGCATGAACTTTGATGGTTTTCCAGCGATGATGGCTTGCGAGATTGGATTTGAAGAGGGCAGGGATAAGAATATTTCAGCGTCGGCCCGAGCAAGGCTTAAAACATTTAACCACAGATTGAAAAGCTCCTCCTCGGCCCGGATAAATTGTCGGGCCAACATCTCTTCGCCCTCCAATAGCACTACTCCGGCATAACCGTTCTTAGTTTTCACCAGAGTTGAATAAGTTGAAATTACTATGCATTTTTCATCAATCTCTTGCTGGGTCTCTGAATCTGTTGAATTCAGTATCACCCTTCTTCCGGGAAAGGCTTTTCCAATCTCCTCCACTACCTTCTTCACTCCGCTCCGATAAACCAGGTATTGGATACCTTGGCATTCAACACATCTCCAGTCACTAAGCACTACATCGCATATCGAACATGCCGCTGAACCCTTTTCCTTTAAAGAGAGTAACCCGCCACATTTACAACGTGCCCTGTTTCTACAGTTTCTACAGACGAATCCAGGCGCATAGTCCTTTGTCGCCAGACACACTAAAACCGGACCTTGCTTCAAACCGTTTCGGATAACTTCAAAGTAGCTGCTTGGCGGGGTCTGAATTCGTTTGGATAATGGAGGTGAGTAATTCGTTGTTGTCGGCTTTACCCAGTTCAAATCCATCAAACGTTGAAGCTCCGCGGACCATCCATGTCCGAAAAACACAATATCGCACCCTTCTGTCTCAGATCGAAGTAGTGCCACATCACGAAGATTCCAATAAGGAGATCTCTGCTCGGTGTACTGTGGAGAGTTCTCATCTAGTATGTAGATTCTCGCCAAATCTCGAGCTGGGATGAAAATCCCGCTACGCAACCCCAGTATCACTAGGTTCTCCAGAGTCAGGAGCTTTTCAAAAGCTAGACGTCGCCGATTAGGTGATAGATGGGCTCCGACCTCAATGTGATCAATCCCCTGCGCCTTTAACCATACATCTCGAAACTCTTCCAAGCTTCTTAATGTTGGGAAAATTAGCAAGGTGGATCCCACCTCTTTGTGGGCAGAGTTAAGAAATTTCGACATAACTTGAAAATTGCTATTGTCGAGACTCACGGGCTCAAACCTTCTTTGTCCTGTCATCGAAATGCCGGGAATATCAGAGAAACTCCTGCCTTGTAATTGCGTGGACTTATTGAAGGGCGGAAGAGATTTCAAGATTAAATCTCCAAAGTTAGTGGAGTATCTTTCTGCAACCTTCTCGAAAAACGCTATTTGTTTTGAACTGAAGACGTTAGTGGCCCGTAGCGCTTCGACATTCAAGAGATTCCGCTTGCTTCTTGGTTCAATGGCAACAACCACTCCATTGTGATTTGTGTTCTTAAATGGAACTTGAACAACACTACCCACCGAAAGGGACTCTTTAAATTGATCGGGAATTGCATAGGTAAAACTCTGCTCTACATGAAAAATGCCAAGATCCAGAACCACTTCAGCCTGAAGATCATCCGGCTCAATAGCGGTCGTTCTGCGTGGTGCAGTTACAGTTCGCTGACGCTTTAAACTCAGTGGCTTTACATTTGCCACAGCAAATTAACCCTTGATTGCTTTGAGAATTTCAGCAGCTTTGTCAGTTTGTTCCCAAGTGAACTCAGGTAATTCCCGACCAAAATGACCGTAGGCGCTTGTTTTAGAGTAAATGGGACGTAGCAAATTCAATTCATGGATGATTGCTGCGGGGCGAAGATCAAATACCGAGATAACTGCATCTGAAATTTGATTGACCGGTACGGTTTCAGTGCCGAAGGTTTCTACAAAGAGACCAACAGGCTGCGCCTTGCCAATTGCATAAGCCACCTGGACCTCACAACGTGTGGCTAAACTAGCAGCGACAATGTTCTTTGCTACCCAACGCATCGCATAAGCAGCAGAGCGATCTACCTTAGATGGATCTTTTCCGCTAAACGCTCCTCCACCATGACGTGCCATGCCACCATAAGTATCAACAATGATTTTACGGCCGGTTAAACCAGCATCTCCCATAGGGCCTCCGATAACAAAGCGGCCTGTGGGGTTGACCAAGAAACGTACATCCTTAGAAGGAATGTCAAAACTATCAATTACTGGCTTGATTACATACTCAGTAATTTCAGGGGTAAGGGTTCTATCAAGATCTACACTCGCGGCGTGCTGTGAGGATATAACCACGGTATTTAGTGAAACGGGTTTATCACCATCATATTCAATAGTGACCTGCGTTTTACCATCAGGTCTCAAGTAACCTAGCTGTCCCGATTTACGGACCTCAGTCAACTTCTCAGCCAATCGATGCGCCATCGCAATTGGCAAAGGCATCAAGGTTTTAGTATCACTGTTTGCATAGCCGAACATCAGCCCTTGGTCTCCCGCACCTTGGAGATCAAACGGATCCTTTGAATTTGAAACCCGCTCCTCAATAGCGTGATCAACACCTACCGCTATATCTTGCGATTGTTGTCCAATCGACACAGAGACGCCGCAACTATTTCCGTCAAAGCCCTTATCGGAGCTGTCATATCCAATATTTAGAACGGTTTGGCGGACCAATTCATTAACATCGGCGAAACCATTTGTAGTAATTTCACCAGCTACATGCACTTGACCTGTGGTGATTAAGGTTTCGCAGGCCACGCGGCTCTTCGGATCCTGGGACAACAGAGAATCCAGGACTGCATCAGAGATGGCGTCGGCAATCTTGTCGGGGTGACCTTCAGTAACAGACTCAGATGTGAACAACCTCTTAGCCATTTATTCGCTCCAGTCTGTTGCCGATACTTTTAACTATTGCCTTTGCTACTACATGTTTATCTACTTGATGAAAAGCCTCTTGACCGCCATCTGCACTTATGAGATATCCGGATGTCTTTTCCGAGCCAAAGACTGCGCCATTGCTCACATTGTTGACATAGAGAAGGTCGGCTTTTTTGCGTTGCAATTTCTGCTGTGCGAGCTTCAAATTATCGACACCTGTTTCCGCTGCGAAGCCAACAACCATCTGGCTTGAAGTTTTATTTTCTCCAGCCTGTGCCAATATGTCAGCATTCAAAACTAAATCGATCCCCTGCAATTTATCTTTCTTAATCTTTTCATCGGAGCCCTGGACGGGTTTGGCATCAGCAACAGCCGCGGCCATAACCAACACATCAGTTATAGGAAATTCGGCGGCAACTGCTTCCCGCATCTCATCTGCGGTCTCAATCTTTATAACTCGAGCACCCTCTAATTCGAAGTAATCAGTTTCGCCAGCGATAACGGTTACTTCGGCGCCAGCCCTAATTGCTTCATATGCCACAGCAAGTCCTTGACGACCGCTGGAGCGATTTCCGATATATCTAACTGGATCTATTGGCTCTCGAGTGCCGCCGGCGGTTACTAAAACCTTTTTATTCAACAATTTCGCATAAGAATTGGTTACTTCCAAAACCTCTCCGATGATTCTGGCCGTTTCTGGGAACCTTCCGATACCAGAATCTTTACCGGTTAATCTTCCATTGTCTGGCTCTAATACTGTAATGCCGCGATAGCGTAGAAGTTTGACATTTTCAACAGTAGCCGCATTTAGCCACATATTTGGATGCATAGCTGGAACAACTATTACAGGAGCGCTACTTGCCAATACAGTTGT
>JAURMX010000005.1 GCA_030830475.1 Candidatus Nanopelagicales bacterium | reverse complement strand
TCGAATCGCCTCGGTCTGGGGATGTAACTTCCAATCAGGGGAGTGACCTTCCTCTGGCGGCTGATACCCCCATGGCCGGTGAGCGTGACTCATGGGCAAAGCGTAACTGGCGGTTGGTCGAGCTCGGTTGGTCTAGATCAGATCGGGGTCGACTGGGATGAGCCGGACGCTCTCCCGTTTATGTTCGGTCGAGCGCTCATGTCTTTTACGGAGCTGTAATTCGACCTTTCGGATCGCCTCATCAAAAGCGGCCAGGTCATTGAAGGCTGCCGCTTCGGCACGGAGTAACGGACCGGCGCCATGCGAGGTGATGATCACGGTGTGTGAGCGTTTGCCTTGGCTTGGATTACCTTCATGGATTACTTCGACTTCAATTCGATCGACTTTTACATGCAGCCGTTGCAACGAGTTGATTTTTTCAGTGGCAATCTTTTTAAAATCTGCGGCGATCGTAGCTTTTCGAAGATGAAAGATAATTTCCAAATTAATCAGCCCTCCTTCAAGGAAGTTATCTCAAATGTAGACCTCCACAAGCCCTTAGGTAATATCGAATTACAGGGGAGCTCAGGAATGTCGGCTATCTCTCATATTTTTCGTGAAAAGCCGCTGACCTGCGTAAACACTTTTCCACAGGTTAATTTTTGGGAAACTCACAGAGAAAAAAGGCCATTTAGATTTGACCGCCAAGGGGCGCAGTTTGGGATGGTAGAGCCTTCCCCCCAACAAATTGCCATGAAAATTGGCGGCTAGACGGGGGCGCTGTCCGGCAAAGGTCGGATAGCGAGAAGTAAAACGCAAGACGAAACAAGGCTAGAAGGATTAGGAGGCGTGCATGATGCGAAGCAATGTCGTACGCGGATTAGCTTTCGTACTTTTGCCAACCCTTCTACTGAGCTCTCCAGCACTTGGTGATGAAACCGAGCCAACTCAACTTTCAAATAATGCAACTTCATCTACCACCATCCCCGCACCTGCAAATTTAAATGCCGAACCAGAACAAACCAGCCAATTAGTTCAGCCAGCCCAGCCAACAGATTCCACTACTTCGCCCGGTCAATCTGGCTCGACTGACTCGACTCCGGTTGCGGCAGAAGCGCTCTCGACCCCCACAGTTTGGATCTCCACAAAAGTACCCACCTCCAGTCGGGTCACACCTTCCACTATCGCTGGGGCGATCAGCACTCTGAAATTGGTGGAGAAGGCCAAAACCCCTAAAGGCGCCCGGACAGTCGGGAAGGCGATGGCTAAATCTAAATATGGCTGGGGAGATAAGCAGTACACCTGTCTTAACACTCTCTGGACGAAGGAAAGCAGATGGAATTACCGCTCGCGAAACAAAGTTACTGGAGCGCACGGAATCCCGCAGGCATATCCGGCAACTAAGTACGAATCGATTGGATCAGATTGGCGCACCAATCCAATCACTCAAATGACTTGGGGATTGAAATACATCAAGGTCCGTTACCAAACACCTTGTAAAGCGTTGAGTACTTTTTATCGCATAAATATGTATTAAGAAATTAACTTTTGTAACTTATCAATCCAGGTTTATTCGGGACGTTTCCCAATCGCAACAGTTGTTTGACGTTCTGCAAAAAAATCATTTCCTTTGTCATCCACAACAATGAATGCCGGAAAATCTGCGATCTCTATTTTCCAAATAGCTTCCATGCCTAATTCTTCATAATCAAGAACTTCAACTTTCTTGATGCAATCTTGGGCCAACCTTGCAGCCGGACCCCCAATAGATCCCAGATAAAATCCACCATAAGTTTTACAAGCATTTGTAACAGCAGATGATCGGTTGCCTTTTGCCAACATAATCATTGACCCACCAGCTGCTTGGAATTGGGAAACATATGAATCCATGCGACCTGCAGTAGTAGGACCAAAAGAGCCTGATGCAAAACCTTCAGGAGTCTTTGCCGGACCTGCGTAATAGACCGCATTATTAAGCATGTAATCAGGAAGTGGTTTGCCGTCATCAAGCAAAGCTTTTAATTTTGCATGCGCCAAATCTCGGGCGACAACCAGAGTTCCGGTTAATGAAAGTCGAGTTTTCACTGGATATTTTGAAAGTTCAGCAAGGACTTCTTTCATTGGACGGTCTAGATTGATTTTTACTACATCGTCATCAAGATGTTGGTCAGTTGTTTCTGGCAAAAATCTGGCTGGATCGCGTTCTAATTTCTCAATAAAAATGCCCTCTTTAGTAATTTTCGCCAACGCTTGGCGATCTGCAGAGCAGGAAACGGCGATTGCGATTGGAAGAGATGCTCCGTGACGAGGCAAACGCAAGACTCTGACATCGTGGCAGAAGTACTTGCCGCCAAATTGGGCACCAATCCCGATTCTGGTTGTGAGATCTAGAACTTGAGCTTCTAATTCAATATCTCTAAAGGCATGTCCAGTTTTGGCATCACCTTGCAATGGAAGTGAATCTAAATATTTTGTACTTGCTAATTTTGCCGTTTTCACAGTGTGCTCAGCACTTGTTCCACCAATAACAATTGCTAAATGGTACGGAGGACAAGCAGAGGTTCCAAGAGAAACCAATTTATCTTCTAGCCAACTCATAAATGATGTTGGATTTAGAATCGCCTTAGTCTCCTGATACAAAAATGTTTTGTTAGCACTTCCTCCACCTTTTGCAATGAAAAGAAGTTGGTACTCATCTGGGTGCAATGTGTCTGCACCAATTTCAATCTG
>JAURMX010000030.1 GCA_030830475.1 Candidatus Nanopelagicales bacterium | reverse complement strand
CTCGTAAAACTCCCGCTCGCCTACCTTTGCAAAACCCACAAAAAAGCTGGTGGGGATGGTTCTTACCGCGGTGTTTAGATTGCGTACATTGTCATTGTAAAACTGACGGGCAAATGAGACTTTGTTTTCAGTGGTTGATAATTCTTCCTGTAGTTGCAGGAAGTTGGTGGAGGCTTTCAAATCTGGGTAAGCCTCAGCTACCGCTAATAATCCACGTAGCGCATTGGTAAGTGCACCATCTGCCGCAGCTACTGCTGGAAGGGTTGATGCTGTGGTGGATGCGGCGCGGGCCTGCACAACTTTTTCTAACGCCTCTTTTTCATGTGAGGCATAACCTTTAACGGTTTCCACCAGATTAGGAATTAGATCAGCACGGCGCTTTAGTTGGACCTCAATTTGCGCAAAGGCTTCATCTACTCGGATATTTAATCTAATTAATTTGTTGTACTGCAAAATGCCAAAGACAATAAACAAACCAACTGCGATGATGATGAGTAATGAGATATCCATTTTGGCCTAACTACTGAATCTGTGTTTTATGAAAGTTTAGCCAAGATTTGCTTGGAGTCGGTCCGCGCTGACCTTGGTAGCGAGAACCATAAACCGCAGAGCCATAAGGATGCTCGGCGGCGGATGAGAGTTTGATGAGACAGAGCTGACCAATCTTCATGCCGGGATACAACTTGACCGGCAGGTTTGCAACATTGGAGAGCTCTAAAGTTATGTGACCGCTAAAACCAGGATCGATAAACCCTGCTGTGGAGTGGGTAAGTAATCCGAGACGACCAAGAGAGGATTTACCTTCGAGGCGTCCTGCGATGTCATCTGGCAAAGTGATGACTTCATATGTCGAGGCGAGAACAAACTCTCCGGGATGCAGGATGAAGAAATCATTTGGTGATACCGCAACCTCGCGGGTGAGCTCGGATTGTTCGACTGATGGGTCGATTACCTCGTACTTATGGTTTTCAAATACTCGGAAGAAGCGGTCCAGACGCACATCAACGCTGGAGGGTTGGATCATCTTTGATTCGAAGGGCTCGACTTGCACCCGGCCGGCCTTGATTTCGGCGGCGATATCCCGATCGCTAAGCAACATGGTTAGCGACCCTACACCAGGGGCGCGCTCGCCTTGCGTAAGTTACTCGCCAGTAGCATTCTTGGCTCATGGGCCATTACATAGCAAACCTCCGCGATATTGAATTTTGCCTCTTTGACCTCTTGGGCCGTGAATCGATCCTCGGTAAAGGCATTTACTCCGATGTTGATCGTGCAACAGCGATGGGAATGTTGGAGGAGGTTAAGCGACTTTGTGAAAATGATTTGGCGGCATCCTTTATTGAAGGTGATCGCATCGGAACAGATTTCAACAAAGCAACTGGTGATGTAAAGGTTCCAGAAAGTTTTAAGAAGTCATATCGCGCATATGTTGATGGTGGCTGGGGAATGGTTGATGTTCCTGCTGCGCTCGGTGGTACAGAGATCCCACCATCGGTGCGTTGGGCGATTGCAGAGATGGTTTTGGGATCAAACCCTGCGATTCATATTTATGCATCAGGTTTTGCCTTTGCACATGTAGCACATGTACTTGGTGATGAGAAGCAAAAGAAGTTAGCAAAACTCATGGTTGAAAAGGAGTGGGGCGCAACCATGATGTTGACTGAACCAGATGCTGGTTCTGATGTTGGTGCTGGTAGATCAAAGGCTGTTAAGCAAGCAGATGGAACCTGGCACATCACAGGCACCAAAAGATTCATTACCTCGGGTGATGCTGATCTATTTGAGAACATTGTGCACTTTGTTTTGGCACGTCCTGAAGGACATGGCCCTGGTACAAAAGGTTTGTCATTGTTCTTGATTCCAAAGTTCATGTTTGATTTTGAAACCGGCGAGCTAGGTAAGCGCAATGGTGTTTATGTAACAAATGTCGAGCACAAGATGGGACTTAATGTTTCATCAACTTGTGAGATGAACCTTGGTGAAAAAGAACCAGCGGTAGGTTATCTGCTTGGTGAGGTTCATGACGGTATCGCGCAGATGTTTAAGATCATTGAGTTTGCCCGCATGATGGTAGGAACTAAAGCAATTTCAACACTTTCCGCTGGTTATCAGCAGGCCTTGGCTTATGCCAAGACCCGCGTGCAGGGAGGCGATATGAAGGATATGGCTAATAAAGCTAGCCCTCGTGTCACCATTATTAAACACCCAGATGTGCGTAGATCTTTGATGACACAAAAGGCTTATGCCGAAGGGATGCGTGCGCTGGTTCTTTACACCGCATCAATTCAAGATGAGGTTGTTCTAGCAAAGGCAGAGGGCAAATCAGAGGATGAGATTAAAGATCTCGAACATCTAAATGATTTGTTGTTGCCGATTGTTAAAGGATATGGATCAGAGCGGGCATGGACCTTGCTTGGTACTGAATCACTACAAACTTTTGGTGGCTCCGGTTTCACTCAGGACTGGCCGCTAGAGCAGTATGTGCGTGATGCCAAGATCGATACCTTGTATGAAGGCACAACTGCGATTCAAGGTTTGGATTTCTTCTTCCGCAAGATCATTAAAGATAATGGTCGTGCGCTAACCAAGTTGGCGAAAGAGATTGGCAAGGTTGCAGCAAGCGGTGGTAACAACGCTACTGAAAAGGCTGCGTTGGCTAAGGCTCTGGAGGATATGCAGGGCATCATCGGTCAATTGGTTTCACATGCGATGGCCAGCCAGGAAAATCCAGAGGAGATTTATAAGTGCGGTCTTAACACCTCACGTCTTCTCATGGCGGTCGGCGATGTAATCATCTCTTGGTTGTTGTTGCGCCAAGCAGATATCGCAGCAGAAAAGATTGGCTCTGCGACCGGTAAGGAGAAGGATTTCTATGAAGGAAAGATTGCGGCCTCCCGCTACTTCATTCATAACTTCCTGCCACTAATCGCTGCTACCCGAGCCATTGTGGAGCGGGAAGATGGCGAAATCATGAAGGTTTCAGAGGGCGCCTTCTAATCTCGATAAGGTACGCGGATGCTCACAAAGCTCCGCGGCGAGATATACCTATTTTTAGGGGCATTTCTCTTTGCCTTTAACGGCATCATTTCAAAGATTGTTTTGATTGATGGCTTATCGGCCTGGCGGTTAACTCAAATCCGTACAGGTGGCGCTTTTATTCTGCTCCTTGCTGTGTACTTCACCTTCCGCCGTCATGAATTGAAACCTACCCGCGATGAACTACCTTGGTTGATTACCTTTGGTGTGGTTGGGGTGACCTTTGTGCAGGCTTTCTACTTTGTTGCGATCGAGCGGATGTATGTCGGGGTCGCACTTTTGATTGAGTTCACTGCGCCGATTTGGATCTTGTTGTTCTTGAGGTTTGTTTTAAAGAAGAATGTACCTGTATCACTTTGGTACGCGATCCTGCTGAGCTTCTCGGGTTTGTTGATGATTACCCAGATTTGGAATGGCTTAAGTTTAGATCGGATTGGATTAATCGCTGCCTTTATCGATGCTTTGGCGCTTGCGGGATACTTTTTAATAGGTGATCGACTTGGTAAAACTAAATCCAGCGCTGCCATCACTACCTGGGGTTTTGGTGTGGCAAGCGCAATGTTGTTCTTTGTCTTACCGGTTTGGAACTACCCCACCGAGGTATTTACCAAAGACATGGAGTTGTTGGGTAGGTTTAACGAGTACACCTTGCCGGGTTGGGTATTGATTCTCTGGATTGTTGTTATGGGCACCATCGCGCCGTATTTGTTTGTCGTAAGTGGTTTGAGACTTCTCTCAGCGGCAAACGCATCGGTGTTCGGCATGATCGAGCCTGTACTAGCCGGAGTATTTGCTTGGTGGTGGCTGAGTGAAAGCTTAAATGGCATTCAATTGATCGGGTGTGTAGTGGTAATTGTGGGTATCTTTATCGCCGATAAAGCGCGATCAAAGGCTGGTGCACATTGAGTACAGAGTTCGAGGCGATATTTAACGCCAATTCCGAGTATGCAAACACCTTTAAATCCAGTGACTTAACCGGCCGGGCAGCAAAGGAGCTGGCGATTGTTACCTGCATGGATTCAAGGATTGATCCGCTAAGTGTTGTTGGAATGAAACCAGGGGATGCCAAGATCTTGCGTAACGCGGGAGCGCGTGTAACTGATGACGTTTTGCGTACCTTGATTCTTGCTACACATTTACTAAATGTAAAAAGAGTTTTAGTTATGCCCCACACTGATTGCAAGATGGCTAGCGGAACTGAGGAGCAGGTGCACCAAGCAATTTTTGATGCCTCAGGTGTTGATACCCGATCCATTGAAATTCGGACTGTGACTGATCAGAAGGCTGCACTTGAAAAAGATGTATTAAGAATTCAAACCTATCCCTTGCTGCCAAAGGAGATAGAGGTAGTGGGAGCGATTTTTGATGTTAAGAGTGGAAAGTTACAAAAGATAATTTAATTATCTTTAACAAACTTCTCTGGTGAGTTGTACTTTGGTGCGATATCGCCAAACTTTGCAAAGTGTAGAAGTGATGCCACAGTAATGGTGCGGGTTGGTCCGTTACGGTGCTTAGCAACAATTAGATCAGCTTCACCAGATCGGTTTTGAGAGTCATACATATCATCACGGTGTAGCAAGATAACTACGTCAGCATCCTGCTCGATAGAACCTGATTCACGAAGATCGGAGAGCATCGGCTTCTTATCAGAGCGCTGCTCGGGAGAACGGTTTAGCTGTGAGATAGCGACAACCGGAACATTTAACTCTTTTGCTAATAGCTTTAATTGACGGGAGAACTCGGAGACCTCTTGCTGACGATTCTCTACCCGCTTGCCTGAGGTCATCAACTGTAGGTAATCGATAACAACTAGTTTTAGATCATGGCGCTGCTTTAAACGGCGGGCTTTAGCGCGAATCTCCATCATGGAAAGGTTAGGAGAATCATCAATAAATAACGGGGCTTCGCTGATTTCGCCCATACGACGGGCCAGACGACTCCACTCTTCATCACTGAGAGTTCCGGAACGGATATTGTTGAGGGCAACGCGGGCTTCTGCAGAGAGCATACGCATTGTGATTTCAGAGCGGCTCATTTCTAGAGAGAAGATAACGGAGCAATCACCGTTGTGAATTGCGGCGTGACGTGCGATATCCAAACCAAGGGTTGATTTACCAACCGCAGGACGAGCAGCGATAACAATCATGTTGCCGGGATGGAAACCATTGGTGAGAACATCTAAATCTTTGAAACCAGTCTTGATACCTTCTGCAATATCACCTGATTGCATCTTTTCGATTTGATCAAGTGCGGCAGGAATAAGTGAGTTGAGTTGGACAAAATCTTCACCAGCACGTCGTTCGGTAACTTGGTAAACCTCTCGCTCCGCCATATCGACGATGCCATCAACATCACCTTCGGCGGCGTAACCAAGCTGGACAATTTTTGTACCAGCTTCTACAAGACGTCTTGCAATTGCACGTTCGCGAACAATCTTTGCGTAGTAAGAAGCGTTGGCTGCGGTGGGAACGGCGGAGATCAAAGTGTGTAGATAAGGAGCGCCACCGGCACGTGCAATCTCGCCACGTTTTGTTAATTCTGCAGCGACGGTAACCGCATCTGCAGGTTCACCACGTCCATACAAATCAACAATTAAATCAAAGATTAATTCATGTGCGGGACGATAAAAATCACGGTGCCGGATTACTTCAACAACTTCGCCAATCGCATCTTTAGATAACAACATGCCGCCGAGAACAGATTGTTCAGCAACTAAATCCTGTGGTGGTGTGCGATCAAATTCCGGTGTGGCAGAACGACGTTCGTCGTAATTCGGGACCTCTGCCAGACTCATGTGCGTATCTTGCGGCCCAGCACTGACATCGCCTAATGGAGGGTTTTTCGCTGTGCGCAGGGGTGTGGGCATAGCCCTGATTTCTGTGGGTAACTACCCCGTTTCCTGTGTGGAGAATGTGGATGAAATGTGGGTAACTCTGTGAATCCCAGGAAATACGCAGGTGAGAGCCTTGTGAGGTTGTGGGTAAAGATTTATTTCTAATTCTCAAGATTTGAGATTTTGCATAAGTTGTTCAGTACTTGGCGCGCTCATCTGAAATTAGTTTCGCAATCAATGGCACAGCTGTTTTCCATGGCATGCCAAAGATTGTCTCGAAAGCGTCATCCATAGTTTTACCGTTGGCAATTAATCTAAATAGTTCCATCTGCGAATCCGGACCTTTTAGTGCAGTAAATATCTCTGTGACCATAAATCCAACATTGTAAATCTCACCACTTGAATCAAACTGAATCCAATACTGATTGCTGTCTGGATTAATGAATTTAACAAACCATTCTGAGGATTGCTTTGGAGTTCTTAATACATCTCTCATTCTTGCGCTCTGGTAGTTTTCATAACTAGTGTGATTCATGGCTGCGAAGCCTCCAAAATCAGCTCCTCCTTCAACTAGCCACCATGGAGCAAATTGTCTTATTGACGCCAATCCTTCTAGCTCTCTGGGTGAACCAATATATTGGTGTTGCTGTATCACATGAGTGAATTCATGCGATTGCAATTCCCCCTTTGTCTCACCTTCATTACTCAGGCGAGATGGTGTGAAGCCTGCGATAACCAATGATTTTCCAGCTCTATTAGTGAAAGGTTGTGAGCTGTGACAACGTTCAACACTAGGACATGTCCCTCGAGCATTATCTCTTCCACCACGATTAGGAGCCTGAAGAATCTCCAAAAGGGTCTTGTCATCTAAAAGAGTCTCAATTTGATTTTGCGCCCAGTCGATATCACTGTATGAATAACTCAAAAAAGTTAATTTTGTCGGTTGCGCATATCCTGAAAATAGTCTGGATGTTAGTTTGGTGGCAAAGAGCGGATCTTTGTTAAGAATTCCAGAGTTTGGTCCAATTAAAATCTCAACTTCATTAATCTTGCTCTCACTATTGGCTATTTTGTCTGAGGACTTTTTCCACGCCCAGTAAGTGATTTGTTCATAACTCTTAATATCTAACAGCGACTTGGGTTCTTCTGGATAAGAGGTGGTTGGGGTTGGCGAAGGAGTAGGAGTTGGTGCAGCGGTCTTGATTGCAACACTTTTATTCCAGACTAACTTCTTTCCTGATTTAACACAGGTGTAAGTCTTGCCTTTATAGAACTTGGTAGTGCCAATCTTTTTACAGGTAGCACCGGCCTTTACTGCGCCAAGTGCGGGAGTTGATGCGAGGAGAGCTAGTGAAAGTGCTGTAGCTATCGCGCGGCCAAACTTCATGGATACAGAGTGCCGTAAATAAGAATGGCCCGCCAGTATATGACGGGCCAAACTTTAAGTTTTATTAATTAAGCAACAACATTGATGGTGATGTTGGCTGCAACACCGGTCATCAATGAAACCTTGGCGTTGTGCTTGCCGAGGTTCTTAACATGCTTAACCAACTTAATTTTGTGACGATCGATATCCAAACCAGTTGCGCTCTTGATAACAAGCGCGATGTCTTTTTCAGTTACTGAACCAAATAGACGACCGGTTGAACCAACCTTTGCTTTGATCTCAAGTGAAGCCTCTTCAAGCTTTGCCTTGATCTCATTAGCGTGATCCTTATCGCGGATCTCTCGGTTTTGACGAGCGCGACGGATTCCATCGATCTGTGTCTCTCCACCTTTGGACCATGCGATTGCAGATCCACGTGGAATTAGAAAGTTGCGTGCATAACCATCTTTGACGGTTACAACATCACCAGCATGACCAAGTCCTGATACTTCACGGGTAAGGATTAGTTTCATTATTGATTCTCCTTATCGCGCTGTTGATGTGTAAGGAAGTAGCGCGACTTCGCGGCTGTTCTTTACAGCATCAGCAATCTGACGTTGGTGTTGTGTGCAGGCGCCGGTTACACGACGAGCGCGGATCTTGCCGCGATCGGAGATGTACTTACGAAGGGTAGCTACATCTTTGTAATCGATGTAGGTGACCTTGTCACGGCAGAAGCTGCATGGCTTCTTCTTAAACTTCTTATTTAACGCTGGAGAAACCTTTGGTTTCTGCTTCAGCGTCCGGTTAGAACGTGCTCCCATTGTGGTGCTCCTTGTTTTGGGCCCGCTTTTAAAGGCGGAATGGTTGGTTAATTAAAAGGGTGGTTGATCATCTGCGGTGGTGGAGGTCCATCCGCCGCCGACATTTGAAGGTGTAGACCATGGGTCATCAGAGGATTCAGTTGGTGCGGAGAATCCACCGCTATTGCCACCTGGACGTGATGTCTTGGTGACCTTTGCGGTTGCGTTACGTAGAGAAGGACCAACCTCATCTACCTCGACTTCAAAGACGGTGCGCTTTTCGCCCTCTTTGGTTTCGTAGGAACGTTGCTTTAAACGTCCAGAAACAATAACGCGCATTCCGCGGGTTAGAGACTCTGCAACATTTTCTGCGGCTTGACGCCAAATCTGACAATTAAGGAAAAGAGTGTCTCCATCTTTCCATTCATTGGTTTGACGATCCATGTAACGCGGCGTTGAAGCGACTGTGAACTTTGCGACTGCAGCACCTGATGGTGTGAAGCGAAGCTCTGGGTCATTTGTTAGATTACCAACGAGAGTAATTTGTGTATCTCCGGCTGCCATTTTTTATCCTCTATCTACTTTATGTGGTCTCTACTTATGTGCGGATTTATTCAGGACGGACAACTTTTGTACGAAGCACAGCTTCGTTCAGATTTAGTTGACGATCCAACTCTTTGATTGCTGCTGGTTCACAGTGCATATCAACGACGGCATAAATTCCTTCGCTCTTTTTCGCGATTTCAAATGCCATACGACGTTTGCCCCAGATGTCGAGTTTGTCGACTCGTCCTCCGGATTCTTTGATGATCTTGAGATATGTCTCAAGACTTGGTGCAACTGTGCGTTCTTCTAGATCGGGATCTAGGATCACCATTAGTTCATAGCGACGCATGCGTTTAACCCACCTCCTCTGGACTCATACGGCTACGGTCTTTCCGTAGCAGGAGGGTTGCTGCGATTTCACTCTTGAAAGGCCGGGAGGCCTTAAAAGTGAAGGAGGGCAAGCCTAGCCGTGGGTACTGTCAGGGAGAAATTCGCTCAGATTGCCCTGTGAACGGGGGCGGGCTGTGCGTATCAGGGTGGCGCAGAAGTAGGCCAGGCCGGCCACGCGGATAAGGATGGTGAGGGCGTAGAAGTTTTCAGGTAGACCGAATTTGGCCCCCGTATAGCTGGCCAGGTACTGCCAGATGGCGAAGTGATAAAGCGCCTCGGTTCCCTGCCAGATCCAAAATGCATTGCGCTCGTGATCTTTTGTCATAGCAAGCACCGCAAGTGGTGTTAACCAAAGAATGTACTGCGGTGAGTAAACCTTTGAGATGGTGACAAAAGCGGCGACGGTTAAGAAGCCAATTAGTACCAGATTTTCAAAATCGGTGCGGTGTTCGGTTAGGGAAAAGTAAAGAACTCCAATTGCACCCAACACCAAAATAAATGCGATGATAGTTAAGTTGTTTAGATTGCCAGAAGGGAGATCAAGTAAAGCTGCGGCATACCAAAGCGAACCTAGATCGTTGTCCCGCTCGATATTTAATTTAAAGAAACGCCACCATCCGTCAAAGTTATTTGTGGCGAAGGGCAGATTGATTGCCAACCAGGAACCGATTGTAATTGCTGTGTAACGCATTAATTGTTTGAAGGCTTTATTTTTCCAAAATATAAGTGCGATACCAAAGAGCATAACCCCGGGGTAAAACTTGGTGGCGATTGCTATACCCAGGGACAACGCGGAAAGATCGATCTTGTTATCTTTGTAAAAGTAAAGTGAGAGCAGAGCAAATAAAACAGCGTAGATATCCCAGTTGATTAACAACGATCCAAAGACTGCGGGAGCGATGGGAAAGAGCGCAACATAATCAGGTTTTATCCGCCAGAGCGTAAACATTGAGGCAAAGAGCATAAGAATTATTAGAAGCGCATTGATATCAAAGTAGGTGCGGTAACCACTGGGATCACCGACCAATAAGCCGGTGGCCCACATAACTACGCCGGTAAGTACCGGATACTCCACAGCGTTTTCTGCTGAGGAGTAAGGCCATTTATCGGTGTTGATTTCCCGCGCACCATAAAGAGCTGAGATATCGGAGTAACACATATGAACATAAACATCAGGGCTAACCCAGTTGGTGCCGCGGCAGTGGTTGAACTTTGCGAAGGAAAATATGGCTGCAATCAAGGTGATTACAGCGATAATCCGAGCGCTTTTGATCATGGAGTGGCGAAGACGTATTTCTTAAGCGCTTTAGTGCAGAAATTAGAGAGATCCTTATTAACGCCAGTTAGATCTGCGGTACTGCACCAACGTGCCGCATCAGCGGGATTAATTGTTGGAACTGGATCTGGAATTGGGAATGGCTCTGTGCCACCGATATTAGTTGGTGGTAGGAAATCTAATTTTGGTTGACCTTTAAGTGCTACTTTCATATAGGCGTTCCAGATTCGTGCTGGGAAGCTGCCGCCGGTTACCGATGTTAATCCGCCAATACCGTTGAGTGATTGGGTGGCATCATCACGGTAAAAAGCGATTGAGGTAGCAAGTTGTGGTGTGTAGCCACTAAACCAAGCAGAAGCATTTGATTGTGAAGTTCCGGTTTTTCCGGCTGCTGCTCTACCAAAGCCACGCAAAGCAGAGGCTGCGGTACCAGAACGCACAACCTCACCAAGTGTGTAATTTAGATCTGCCATTACAGAATCATCAAAGACCTGTTCGTTTTCAATGCGGGCTTGGTAGAGAATTCCCTTATTGGGTCCTAAAACCTCTTTCACCATAAATGGTTTTGAGCGCACACCGTTGGCGGCAAATGTTGCGTAAGCGTTGGCAACATCAATTACTCGCGGGCTTGGAACGCCAAGTACAACAGATGGTGATGGCACCATAGCAACTGATTCTGGAATGCCGGCACGGCGAGCAACCTCAATAACTTTATCTACCCCGACTTTAATACCTAGTGGTACATAAACGGTGTTTACTGATGAAGCACTAGCTCGTAGTAAGGAGATTTCACCAAAGGATTTGTTGCCGTAATTAGAAACTTGATAAGGACGGCCATTGAAATCATCAAAAATTAGTGGGCTGTTTCCATTCCAAACACTGTTTAAAGATATTCCTTGCTCAAGAGCGGCAATGAGGGCGAATGGTTTGAAGGTGGAGCCGGCTTGGGTAATGCCTTGTGTTGCATCATTTAATTGCCGTTTTAAATAATCTTTGCCGCCATACATAGCGACTATTTCACCGGTGCCAGGGCGGATGGAGACCAAACCAATATGCAGGTTATCTGGGGCTTTCTTTGGGGCTTGCGCAAAGACCGCTGCTTCGGCAGCGAGCTGAGAGTCCTTTTCGAGGGAGGTTCTCACAATTAAACCACCGATCAAGAGTTCCTCATCAGGAAAACCCAGCGCGTTTAGCTCTTTGCGTACCGCTTCAATTAAATGACCTTTGTTGCCAGCGAGTTGTCCAGTGGAAAGTCTTGGTCTGATGTTGGGAAGTTTCCCTTTGAACTTCTCTGCGTCTTCCTTCTCTAACCAACCTTCGCCAACCATATTATTTAAAACATATTTGTAGCGGGCCTCTAGACGTTCCTTGTTGCCTTCTCGATAGTTAGGATCGTAATAACCAGGAGAGCGCAAAATTGAGGCTAAGACTGCGGCCTGCGGAATACTTAGTTGGTCAACACCGCGGCCAAAGTAAACCTGGGATGCGGTTTCTACACCGTAAGCGGCACGACCAAAGTAAATAGTATTTAAATAACTCTCCAGAATTTGATCTTTGGATAATTGATTCTCTAACTTAATTGCAATTATCAACTCGATAATCTTGCGTTGAATGGTGCGATCTGCGGTAAGAAATGCGGTCTTGGCATATTGCTGAGTGATTGTGGAACCACCCTGTAAACCTCTTCCTAGTGCGGTATTGATTGCACCACGCAATATTCCAAAAGGATTAAATGCGCCTTGGGAGTAAAAGTTCTTGTCCTCCGCTGCTAAAACCGCATGACGTAAATCAAGTGGGATTCTGGCCAGTGGCAAACTGGTGCGGTTTTGTGCGCCGATGCGTCCAATCTCATCGCCGTCAGAGTATTGAATAATGGTGGCTTGCGAATTTACATACTCGTTGGGATCTGGAATATCGGTGGTGAAGTAAGCGATGGTGAAGGCTGTGGCACCGAGTAGAAAGAAGAAACCGCCAACTTTAAGTAGAAGGCGAATCCCTTTTGTTTTCAGCCACTCCATAAGTAAAGGGTATCTTGATTAAAGGGTCTTAACTTTACGCGGCGGCTTACGATCTTTGCCATCACCCAATAGATAGGAGGCGGTGAGGTGATTCCAGCCGCAACCTAAACAAACCTCAACAACATAAACCCGAAACTCGCCATACTCTGATTGCATCTCTTCTAGCTCGGCGTTGGTTTTAATGCGACCTGAGTATTGGCCGAGTTGGTCGCCAAATGTGTATTGGAGTTCAGTAACTTTATCTTTGCGACACATTGGACAGTCACGGTTGGTGAGTTCGCCATGGTGTTTAGCGGCGAGACGCAGATATGGATCGGCATCGCATGCATCTGAGGTGGTATTAAGTCCGCGGTAAATGCTGGCGATTGTCGCGCGCTTCTTCAGCGCAAAATCAACATAGGCGCGTTTGGACCACATAGGTGAAGGATAAAGCTAAAAACTTAACTACGCTTTCCATGTGAATTTTCGGCAGGCTCTAAGGAAAACCGCAGTAGGGCGGTTGCTCGCAGTTCGTTGGATGGGTCAATTAACCGATGGCATCTTTCAATCTGCACTTGCCTCTTTTGTTTTATTCTCGCCAGAGCGCCAGCCTGATGCGAAGTCGGCGGCCGTGGCATTCGCTGTGGTGTTGTTGCCCTACTCATTAGTGGGGCCCTTTGTCGGAACTATTTTGGATCGAGTTTCGAGACAACGGGTAATTCTCTTCTCTAATTTATTTAGAGCATTAACCTTGATATTTATCGCAGGGTTGGTTCGTAATGGTGCAACCGGTATTGAGTTAACTTTTTTTGTTTTGCTCGCATTTGGTGTGAACCGTTTGATCTTGGCGGGACTTTCTGCCGGTCTTCCATTATTGATTGATTTATCTGGAACACAAGGTAGAAACAATTTAGTTTCGATTAATGCAACTGCGGTTACTGGTGGAACGGTTTTTGTAGTGCTGGGTGGTGGAATCGGAATTGGATTGCGTGGCCTTTTAGAAGGTCAGATGAACGCCAATCAAGCTGATGGGATTTTGATAACTCTGGCTGCGGGATGCTTTTTGATTTCGGGGTTGCTTGCGTTGCGGCTGAAGAAAGAGCAGTTGGGGCCTTTGCCGCATGAGGTTAAAAAACAGAGTATTGGTGCGGCCTACCAAGAGATGGCGGCAGGCGCGAAGTTTCTCTATCAAATCAGGGATTGCTTCCTTGGTATCACAGCTACCGCGGTACAACGTGGTGGTTTAACAGCGCTGACTCTGATGGCGCTGTTGCTAAATCGCAACACCTTCAATGATCCGGCAAACCCTGAGAGTGGATTGGCGGGCTTCGCCTTTGCCATAACTATTGCTGGAATCGGCATAACAATCGGCGCGGTTATTGCACCCTTTGGTGTGCAGCGTTTTGGTCGACATGCCTGGATCCGTTATTCCTTATTTGCCAGCGCAGTACTACCGATCGCATTGGCCTTTGAACAAAATGAGTTTTTTTTAGTAGCTACTGGGTTTTTTACCGGTATGGCGGGACAGGGAGTAAAAGTTACTAATGATGCTTTGGTGCAATCCAAGATTGCTGATGAGTATCGCGGAAGAGTGTTTGCGGTTTACGATGTTATGGTTAACGCCGGAATTGTAAGTGGTGCGATTATCGCAGCCTTTGTTTTGCCGGGCGATGGAGTCTCAGCGGTTTTGCCAACTCTTATTGCAGTGAGTTATGTGTTAGTTGCTTTAGTTTTGCTACGACCAAAACAATTTAACTCTGATTTTTAGCCCACCAATTTCGTAGTTCTTGCTCGGCGCGCTCAGCGCCAAGTGGTCCATGCTCTAAGCGCAGTTCAAGAAGATACTCATAAGCTTTACCGATTATTGGCCCAGCCGGAATGCCAAGAAGTTGCATGATGGCATGACCATCTAAATCGGGTCTGATCTTTAGTAACTCTTCCTGCTCCATAAGTGATTGAATCCGATTTTCTAAATCATCGTAATGTCTCGCTAAACGCTCTGCTTTCTTAACATTTCGAGTGGTGCAATCAGCGCGGGTTAATACATGGAGATGGGTTAATAAATCCCCAGCATCGCGGACATAACGGCGCACCGCAGAATCGGTCCAAGCGCCATCGCCGTAACCATGAAAACGTAGGTGTAAAAACACCAACTGGGAGACCTCTTCAACTATATGGTGATCAAAACGCAGTTTTTTTAACCGCTCTTTGGTTAAACGAGCACCGACTACCTCGTGGTGATGAAATGAAACCCCGCCACCAGGAATTAAGGCTCTGGTCTTTGGTTTACCGATGTCATGTAATAAAGCAGCAAGCCGGGAAACTAAATTTGGTCCACCCAATCGGTGCTCTAGAGAAATTGATTGCTCCAGAACGGTAAGGCTGTGCTCATAAACATCTTTGTGGTGATGGTGTTCATCAATCTCAAGGCGTAGCTTTGGAATCTCCGGTAAAAACTTTTCACACAACCCAGTGTCCACCAAGATAGTAATGCCGAGACGGGGATTGTTGGAGATTAATGTCTTTGTAAACTCATCACGGATTCGCTCGGCAGAGATAATAGAAAGGCGATCTGCCATCTCTTTCATAGCTTTTAAAACATCATCTCCAATAGAGAAATTTAATTGTGCGGCAAAACGGGCAGCGCGCAACATACGAAGTGGATCATCAGAGAAGGAGATCTCAGGTTTAGTGGGGGTACGCAAAATTTTGTGCAGTAAGTCATTCACCCCGTTGTGTGGATCAATAAACTCTGGTTGATCAGTAGTCAACTCAATCGCCATCGCATTTACTGTGAAGTCACGGCGCAACAAATCACCTTGGATATTGTCACCAAAGTTAACTTCAGGTTTACGAGAATCTGCCTCATAACTATCGGAGCGATAAGTTGTAACTTCAAAAGTTATTTCAGATTTCTTGGCACCAATAGTGCCGAATTTAATTCCAACATCCCAAATATCATCGGCCCACTTTTTTAAAATCTTTTTAGAATCTTCCGGTAGAGCATCGGTTGTGAAATCTAAATCATTTCCGAGACGATTTAATAAGGCGTCGCGAACCGGGCCGCCAACTAGTGCAAGACGGAAACCCTTTGCCTTGAACTGCGCCGCGAGATCGAAGGCCAGTGGGGCGCGCTCACGCAAAACTGAGATGGCAATCTCACTTGCCGCAGAGTGTGGAGTTTCCATATGAGCCTAAGGTTACCGACCAGCCTCGAACAGTAGGCTTACCTTTATGACCCCGGCACCTAGTGCGGGCGGCGAAGAAGTCAAGAAAAAACGGAGGCGCAAGCGTTCCCGTTCTAAATCTTCACAACGCTCACACCCAAATACACAACAGAAGAAACCGGCACGGCAGAGCTATGCCCGCAGAGTTGATGAGGTGAGCGCTGGTGGTTTGGTGGTTGATGCATCTGGAACTAAAGGATTATTGATTGGTCGCATTGATGCCAAAGATGCAAAGCGGGAAAGATTGTTGTGGTCACTTCCTAAAGGTCACATCGAAGAGGGTGAAACTCCAGAGCAGGCTGCGGTACGTGAAGTCTTGGAGGAGACGGGTATTGAAAGTCAGATTGAGAAATCACTTGGGGTAATTGATTTCTGGTTTATGGCCTCCGGTAAGAGAATTCACAAAACAGTTCATCACTTCTTATTCAGAGAGGTGGGCGGCAAGATCGCGCCACAGGTCTCTGAGGTTGATGATGTGCGCTGGTTTCCATTGGATGAAATTGTCAGTAAGTTGGCTTATCCCGATGAAAAGAAGTTGATTGCAAGATCTAAGGAGTTGTTGTCAT
>JAURMX010000029.1 GCA_030830475.1 Candidatus Nanopelagicales bacterium | reverse complement strand
CGCTTTTGATGCCTTGCACCTTTACCCGCAGTTTGTAATTTGAAATATCAGCTTCATTAATGGAGTTGATATGAGCCCGCACCTTTAATGTGCCAACTTTGTTGTTCTTATCCAAACCTGGTGTGGCGTATAGCCTTTCAATAAACACATACTCGGTAGCAAATAACTTTACTGATCTGGTAATTCCACCATGCCACCATTGATCTTGATCCTCGATAAATGTGGAATCTGACCACTTGATAACTTTTATCTGCACTCGGTTTGAACCGCCATTTAAATACTCGGTGATATCAAACTCTGAAGCTAGTCGAGAATCTTTTGCCACCCCGACCTCATGACCATTGATAGAGAGAATCGCAACTGATTCAAAGCCACCAATCGAAAGCACGACTCGCTTATTTTTCCAAGAAGAGGGAAGTGAGAACTCTCGCTCATAAACTCCCGTCGGATTGTCACTTGGCACATTTGGTGGCAGCTGATCAAAAGGCATCTGCACATTGGTATAAATTGGCTTGTCACCAAAAGGCTGCTTACCATTAATCATGGTCCAAAGACCTGGCACGGGAATGCTTTGCCAACGCTTGCTAGTTTCTTGATCTGGACGATCTAATAGTTGAAAGTTCCAATCACCATCCAGGGAGATGGTCATTAGGTGGCCGATATTGAGCATCGGCAAGCGATTAACCGATGTGGTCTCGGGGCTGATCCAGACAGGCGTTGGGCTAGTCATAGGAGCCATTCTGCCATTTTTAATTTCATCTAAAACACTGACATAATTTGCCAACTTCGCCTCCCTAGCTCAGTGGTAGAGCATCCGCCTTGTAAGCGGAAGGTCGTCAGTTCAATCCTGACGGGGGGCTCAGAAAAAACGGTTGGCTCAGGTTTTGAGCCAACCGTTTTGTTTTTTTGGTGATTATGGCAGCGAAGCGTGAACCGCGTTATTCCAGAAGTCGTAGTAACCAGCAAGCAAAACCAACTGAGCTCGATTGAGCGTTGCTAATTTGCTGTTTGTTAAAGCGATCAATGCAGATGTTGTATCTGCACCTGGATAATCGGCTCCGTAATAGGCCTCATTAAGTAGCGCTGCAATAGCTGCTCTTAACAGGATCTGCGCACCACCACTAAGGGCTGATCCACCTCTATAAGCCAGACCATCAAGCAAAGTATCTTTTGTTCCATTCTTGTCTAGATCAAGGATTGATCCAGTCAGATAATTACTTGGAACGGTAAATACATCTTGTATGAATTGGGTTGGCTGATATCCGCTAACCCAAGCCTCTGGATGATTTTTCCAATAGCCAGGGGTACGTCCGTACCACCAGAAATTAACGGTGGCGGAGGCGGTAGCGGTGTCGGAGTTAGCCTCATTATCTTGCGCAATTGCGGTAGCGGTGTTCAAAAATGAACCTCCGGGAATACCGGTTAGGTAATAATCATTTGTAGCGCATTCAACAAATGCAGCTGGAGCTATGGTGGTGCCGATTAAGGCCGAGCATTGCGATGACAAGGTGATCTTGTCATCTACAAATGATGTGACGGTTACAGTTTCAGCACCATTGTTAGTGATGCGGAAGGTGTAATCGATGTAATCACCGGTCCATCTTGCTGCGGTTGGATTTGCCACTTTGGTTAATGAAATATCAGGCAAAACATCGGTAAAGGTGATGGTTTCAGAATCACTCTTAGAGGCTTGATTTCCCTCAGGATCCTGTCCACTAACGGTCACAGTATTGGTGTGGCTCACTAGTGAATCAGAGGCCAAACTCTTGGTGAAGTTACATGTGTACTGGCCTGCAGCAGCAATGGTTTGTGGAACCACACAGGTACCAACCCCATTCAAGTCACCAAATTTGTCATCAACCAGTGAATTGAGGATGAAGTTCTCTACCGCGTTATTGGTTACTACTACGGTGAAAGTGACTGGGCCACCAGTCTCCGGAAGTGAAGCTACCGAGCCGGTCTTACTCACATCGATCTTGGGTAGGTAATCAATAACAACAGCGGCTGAGTCTTGATCAGTAACCTGAGTGGTTTCGAAGTTACCCACTACTACCGCGGTATTTGTTAACGTGGAAAATAGAGCGACCGTGGTGCAGGTATAGGTTTGAACTTCGCCGGCAGCAAGTGAGCTCCAGGTTTTGTCACATGATGGTGTGGCAGCATCAGTTACAGCTACATCACTTAGAGCAACATTGCCGGTGTTGGTAACTGTAATTGTGAAGGTTGCGGTCAAACCATCAAAGATGGTTTGAGTGTCCGGTGTCTTTTCAATATCGATACTTGGAGCTGGCTCCGGTGCATCAATGAAGATGGTGGCGGTATCGCTGGCGGTTAATGTATTTCCACCAGTTGGTAGATCATTTCCAGTGACGACAGCGATATTTGTAAGTGTAGTGTCCTTATTGCCATCAAAGTTCTTAACGACCTCTGCAAGTGCGGTTGCACCTGGCGCCAAGTCATCAACCTGACCATCAGCATCTAAATCAGCTAGACCAGAGGCGATATCCACGGTGAAATCTGGATAAATACCGCTGTCATCGGCAATTGAAGAGAGATTAAATACTGGAGCACCAACTTTGCCACCAGTGTTGCTGGGGTTGGTGATTACATAGCAGTATCTAATTGCTTCATCTGGTTCGATGGTGATGCTCTCAACGCCAGGGCAGGATTGCGTTGCAAAGGTAACGGTCTTTGCCAATACCAACTCTGGAGTAGAAACTTTCTCTGCGCTCTTCAAATCAATGGTTCTGGCACCTGAGCCCAACGCCTCGGCTGGATTAACAGGCACATCGCCCTGTTTGAAGATTAGATCAGCGGTCTCCAATTTGGCCTGCAAGTTGCCGGTTGGATTAGATCCAGGATTGCAATCAAGAACTACGTCAACGCGAAAAACAATTGCTTCGCCTGCTTCGACATCAGTTATGTTAAAAGTGGCAAATAACTCGGAGCCACTAACGAACTTTGGACCGGTGGTAGTTGAGTTAACTAGTGAAACAACGCTGTTGCCATCATTACTTGAGGAAGTATCGCTACTGCCGTTAACAGAGGCAGATATTGGTGTACTGAGTGCGACACCTGATTGGCCAGTGGTATCCAAATCAAATGAGTATTTGAGTTGGAAGGTAATTAGTCCAAGTGCTTGGACCGCCGGTGAATTTGGTACGGTGATTTTGGTCAGATAACTAACCACATCTTTACATGCAAAATCCTCACCTTCCAAAGATCGGGCGATATCAACATTTGGTGTGCCGCTATTCCAAGCACCGCCACCAGTCAGGTGGTTATAGGTAGTTGGCTGGGCTCCAGCGAAGTCGATAGATACGCCATTTATCTGCGCCTTAGCTGGTATGACTAGCAGCATCGAAGCTACTAGGGCTATGGCGGAGCTGATAAATAGCAATTTAGGAAACCTATTTTTCATTTATGCCTTCTTCCGTTAATGAAATGAACTGCGATAGGCACAGTTTCATCACTGCAGATATTTAGGCTCTATTGCCGCTAACAAATGACTCACAGAAATGTGATGACAATCAGGAGTTGGCTGAGTAATCTTTTGCTATGTCGCAGAACCAGCGGGATTTTGATGTGATTGTGATTGGTTCGGGATTTGGTGGTTCTGTAGCGGCGTTACGTTTAACGGAAAAAGGTTATCGAGTCGCAGTTATTGAGGCGGGCCGCAGATTTAAAGATAAGGATTTCCCAAAGACATCTTGGCGTTTATCTAAATTTCTATACCTGCCGCGACTTGGATTGCGCGGTATCCAAAGAATTCATGCCTTGCCTGATGTTTTAGTCTTGGCTGGCGCTGGTGTAGGTGGAGGCTCTTTAGTTTATGCCAACACCCTTTACACCCCACCAGATTCTTACTTTCAAGATAAACAGTGGAATCAAATCACTGATTGGAAATCTGAGTTAGCGCCCTGGTATGAACAAGCCTCACGGATGCTTGGTGTGGCGCAAAATCCTTACTTTTCTCCGAGTGATCAAGCGATGAAGGATGTAGCAGAGGAAATGGGGGTAGGAAATACCTTCAAGATGGCACCACTTGGTGTGCACTTTGGCAAAGGTTCTGGCGTAATTGAGAAGGATCCATACTTTGGTGGCGTAGGTCCAGATCGCCATGGTTGTCAGCAATGTGGTGGATGCATGACCGGTTGCCGCTTTAATGCAAAAAATACTTTGCCAAAAAATTATTTGGGGCTGGCTGAAAAAGCAGGAGCATTGGTTTTTCCAGAAACCACAGTTGAGAAGATAGAACAACTAGCCAATGGTGGTTGGAAAGTTACTGCTCGGCGTAGCTCTGCCTGGTTTGGCAGAAAGCGGATTTTTACTGGTGCAGATGTAGTTGTAGCTGCCGGTACATATAACACCCAGAAACTGCTTCATAAAATGAAGGATTTGGGCACGCTTCCTCAAATCTCAAATTCACTAGGCATGTTGTCACGTACAAATTCAGAGGCCTTAACCGGCGCCATCATGCCGCACTCTTCCAAGATTGATTTCTCGCAAGGAGCAGCGATTACTTCCTCATTTTTCCCAGATGAAAACACCCACGTCGAGCCGGTGCGATATGGAAAAGGCTCCAATCTGATGGGCTTGCTACAAACCATTATGACCGATGGTCATCGCGCAAAAGATCGACGGGGAATGTGGTTAAAGAGTTTGCTGCGCAATCCAATACTTGGTTTGAAGATCCTTGATGTTAGGCGTTGGAGTGAGCGCACAGTGATTGCTTTAGTAATGCAAAATGTTGATTCCGCTCTCACGGTAAAAGGTAAACGCGGGATCTTTGGTTGGCGATTGACTTCAAAAAATAACTCTGACAAACCAAACGCTACCTATATTCCAGCAGCTAATGAGGTGGTTAGAAGGATTGCTGATAAGTATGGCGGTACTCCTGGTGGCCATATTGGTGATCTAGTTAGCGCTCCATTTACTGCGCACTTTGTTGGGGGATGTGTCATCGGCGCCTCTGAAAAAGATGGAGTAATTGATGCTTATCACCGGGTTTGGAATTATCCGAGTCTGCATATTGTCGATGGCTCGAGTGTCACCGCAAACCTTGGAGTTAACCCATCCTTAACAATTACCGCGCAAGCAGAGCGGGCATTCTCTTTCTGGCCAAATAAAGGTGAGAGCGACACGAGGCCTCCACAGAGTATGGGATATCAAAGAATTAAACCGGTCGCGCCAAAGCAGCCATTTGTGCCGGAAAATGCTTATGCGGCTTTAAGAGTTCCCCTGTAATTCTTGAGTTTTCTTTAATCTGCGATTTGGATTTAGAGTAATAGGAAAATTTGGATTCTGATAAAAGCTTTTCAAAATACTTTTTACGAGAGCAGGTTTTTCCTTTAGCACCGCATGTGAGGTTCCGGGCACTATCGCAAGTTGGGCGTTTGGAATCGCTTCATAAAGCTCAACTGTATGAGCCGTAGTAAATGGTTCATCATCGCCGGCCAAAATTAAAGTGGGGCATTTAATCTTCTTCAAAGTTGCCTTAGTCATCTTTGGTTCTGAGGCCCAAACTTTGTGGGCTTTAGCGATAATCTCAACAAGAAGCTCGCGGTGTTGACCAGTACGAGCAGCGAATTGATCTTTAGCTTCTTCGGCGACTTCACCATTGAAAATCTGATGATTCAAACCGCACTCATAATGATAATTCGCACCGATTGCCACTAAGTTGGTAACTAGATCAGGACGGGCAATCGCCACCATAAGTCCGATAATGCCGCCATCGCTGTGCCCGATTAATTCAGTTGGGCCTTTAATAACATCTTCAATGTAAGCAATGGCCTCATCACGTTGGAATTTAAAGTGATAGTAACCATCACGTACTTTGGTCTTTCCATGCGCGGTACGGTCATAACCAAAGATATGATGAGTGCGCTTCACGCTGGGCAGAATCTTGGGAGCAAAACTTTCGGTTGAACTTAAACCGCCATGAAGTAGCAACAAGGGGTGGGTTTTGCGCTTCTTCCACTCTTGGTGCCAGATTTCATGGCCCCGCAGATTTATGTAACTCATGAGATATCCATAATGTGTCGATTGCCACGGTCAAAAGTTAGGTAGTTCCAGGTCCAATCCGCCATCGTGCCAATTTTGTTCCGTCCACCTAATAAATAAAACAGGTGCAACCAAAGCCACATATACCAAGCCACAACGCCACCGATGCGAATACCTTTTACTTCAACCACCGCTTTGTGACGGCCGATAGTGGCCATAGAACCCTTATCTACATACTTAAATGAGGTGAGCGGTTCGGAGTTTTGTAGCCGTTGAATCTGCTTTGCAACAAAGCGGGCTTGTTGCATTGCAACCGGTGCCACCATGGGAAGAAAACGACCATCAGCACTCTTTGCTCCGGCGATATCACCGATGGCAAAGATGTATGGATAGTTGGCTACCTGCAGGGTTGGATCAACAGCTATACGGCCAGATTCCTGTGGGATGCTCAACTTCTTCATGGTGGGCTCACCTTTAACGCCAGCGGCCCAAACTGTAATCTCTGCCGAAATCTTCTTGCCATCAGCAAAGAGAATCTGACGTGGCTTTACCTCTTTAACAACCGCATCAGTCAAAACCTTTACACCTAGTTTTTCTAAATCTTTCTTGGTGCGCTCCGAAAGTTTGGAGGAAAGAGCAGGCAACAATCTTTTCCCAGCTTCAACCAGATAAACATCGATATTTTTTGCAGCACCAGCGTTGTCGGAGGCAAGCGGTCCGCGTTTTAACTCCGCGATCGCTCCAGCCATCTCAACTCCGGTTGGACCACCACCAACTACCGCAATGGAAAACTTTGTATCATCTTCAAAGCGACAAAGATCCTCAAAGCGGCGCATGATTTCAGATCGAATATTTAGCGCTTCATTTACGGTTTTCATGCCAAGTGCATTTTCCGCAACGCCTTTGATCCCAAAATCATTGGTGGCAGAACCCAAAGCCACTATTAAGTAATCAAAATCGAGAACCTCGCTGGAATCTAACTTCACACTCTTGTTTTTGTGATCAACAGAGATTGGCGATCCCATGCGGAACTTGACTTTGGTTTTCCGTAATGCGCCACGAATTGGATAAGCCACATGATCTGCTGCGAGACCTGCGGTGGAAACCTGATAAAGCAGCGGTAGAAAGGTTTGAAAATTATGGCGGTCCACCAAAGTGACCTCTGCGATTCCATCTAATGCTCGAGCAGCGGTTAAACCACCGAAACCTGCTCCGAGAATGACTACCTTTGGCCGCGACACCCGCGAAAGT
>JAURMX010000028.1 GCA_030830475.1 Candidatus Nanopelagicales bacterium | reverse complement strand
ATTGCCGTTGGCTGAGATTGTTTTTGATTTCTTTGATCAACTTAAATCCCGCACCAAAGGTTATGCCTCCCTAGATTACGAGCCAATCGGAGAGGCCGAAGGTGATTTGGTGAAGGTAGATATCTTGTTACAGGGCGACACGGTTGATGCATTCAGCTCGATTGTTCACCGCGAAAAGGCTTATGCATATGGCGTAATGATGACAACCAAATTACGTGAGTTGATTCCAAGGCAACAATTTGAGGTTCCAATTCAGGCAGCGATTGGTGCGAAAATAATCGCGCGTGAAAACATCCGTGCTATTCGAAAGGATGTTTTGGCAAAGTGTTACGGCGGTGACATCACCCGAAAGCGCAAACTTCTGGAGAAGCAGAAGGAAGGTAAGAAGCGCATGAAAATGGTTGGTCGGGTTGAGGTTCCCCAGGAGGCGTTTATCGCTGCGCTTTCCACTAATGCGGATGCTGAAAGTGGAAAGGTCAAAAAGTAAGGTGAGCCGCAGGCTCTCGTTTTATATCCATATCCCTTACTGTATTAAGCGCTGTGGTTACTGCGACTTCAACACTTACACGCCTGCGGAGTTAAAAGGTCCGGATCTCTTATCGGTTTCTAGTAATTACATATCCGCAGCGATTACTGAGATTGGCATGGCCCACAAAGTTGTGGGGGAGGTTGAGGTGCCGAGCATTTTTTTCGGTGGCGGGACACCTTCCTTAATGCCAGCACAGGAATTGGCTGCCGTGATCAGCGAGATACGAAGCAAATTTTCACTACTGCCTGACGCGGAAATAACTATAGAAGTCAATCCTGATTCAGTAACCCTGCAGTTCCTGCATGAGATGCGTGCCGCCGGCGCCAATCGAATCTCAATGGGGATGCAATCTGCAGTCCCACATGTTTTACAGGTTCTAGATCGCACACACAATCCAGAGAATGTGGCTACCGCTGTTTCAAATGCACGTGCCGCAGGTTTTGAACATGTAAGTGTTGATTTGATTTATGGTGCGCCGAAGGAAAGCTTCGCAGATTGGCAAAGTTCAGTTCAAGCTGCACTTTCCCTTCCAATTGATCACATAAGCGCTTATGCGTTAATCGTTGAAAAAGGAACCAAGTTAGCGGCCCAAGTTTCGAGGGGAGATTTGGAATTACCTTCCGAGGATGAAACTGCAGAGAAATATCGATATGCAGATGATCAATTTGTAGCTGCGGGTTTTGATTGGTACGAACTTAGCAACTGGAGCAAACCAGGCGGTAGTTGCAAACACAACATCGCATACTGGGATGGCTCACATTGGTGGGGAATTGGTCCAGGCGCACATTCATATCTTGATAACAAGAGATGGTGGAATGTAAAACATCCAAGTACCTATATCCAAAAGGTTTCTGAAGGTGATTTACCCGTATTGAATGAAGAGCATTTAACCCCTGCCAATCTTGCAGATGAGTACATCATGTTGCAGATAAGGAGAAGAGAGGGAATTCCGTTGGATAGATTAGATAAGAAACAGGTAGAAAATTGCCTAGCGTATTTATCGAGTGGACATATAGATGGGCAGAGTTGGCGGGATGGAAAGTTAGTATTAAGCCAATCTGGCCGTTTAATTGCGGATCGAATCGTGCGTTCTCTGGTGATGTAGTAAATTTGCACCCATGTCCACTCTTCACACTGTAATTACCTTGTTTTTAGCGGTGGCTTTTCTATTTGCAGGATTATCTAAGGCCAGCGGTAGCAACGCTGGGCTGTCCGGCACCAGAGATGTGGGCTTCCCTGATGGACTTGCGAGATTAGTAGGAATCTTTGAGACTCTGGCTTCCTGTTCTCTCTTCATCGGCTTTGCCTTAGAAAACACAGATTTGAAGTTGTATGGATTTGTAATTGTCTGGTTCATAATGGCTGGGGCTATCTTCTTTCACTTTAAAGCTAACAAGGCTCGCACTGCATTTCCAGCCATGTTGTTAATTATTCTGTCCACTATTGGCATCGCAACGATATAGAGCTTCATAAAAATGGAAACCCGTCAGTTAGAAATTTTGCGCGCAATTGTTGAGGAGTATGTAGCAACTGAAGAGCCTGTTGGTTCTAAAGCGATATCGCAGCGTCATGGATTAGGAATTTCGCCAGCCACTATCCGCAATGAGATGTCGGTTCTAGAAGATGCCGGTCTGATTACGCAACCACACACCAGCGCAGGTCGAATTCCAACCGACAAGGGTTATCGACTATTTGTGGACAAGATTGCAACTGTTAAACCTTTGTCAAAGGCGGAGCGTCGGGCCATTGAAACCTTCTTAGAGGGGGCCAATGATTTAGATGACATCGTTATGCGTACCGTACGCCTGTTGGCTCAGGTGACTAAGCAGGTTGCTGTTGTGCAGTACCCCTCGCTGACAAGATCACGAGTCAAACACATCGAACTTGTGCAGCTAACCCCCTCTCGGTTGATGATGGTTTTGATTACAAATACCGGAAGAGTTGAACAACGGGTATTGGAACTGCCATATGACTTGAGCGAAGCGTTATTAAATGATCTACGCACCCGGTTGAATCAAGCTGTTACTGGAAAGCCAATGTCAGATGTTGTGTCTCAATTAGAGGGAATACTTTCTGCTTTTGGTCGAAATGAGAGAACCTCAACTGCCCTGATAATCTCCAATCTAATTGAAATGGCAATTGAGAGACCAGAGGAAAAAGTGGTTTTGGCAGGAACCGCTAACTTGGCACGGGCTACCGGAGAATCATCTGCAGAGATTCACGGAATTCTCGAAGCGTTAGAGGAGCAGGTAGTTTTGCTGCGCTTGCTCAGCGATGCCGGTGACACCATGAGGGTGCGCATTGGAGAAGAGCAAAACGAATCAGTTTTAAAGAAAACCAGCTTGGTAAGTATGGGATATGGATTTGATGGCTCGTCTCTCAATAAATCTTCTCTGGGAGGATTGGGAATTATCGGTCCAACCCGAATGGATTACTCATCCTCTATGTCAGCGGTAAATGCGGTTGCTAGATATGTTGGCCGCTTTCTAACGGATAATCAATCATGAGCGATCACTATCAAACACTTGGAGTTGATCGCAGCGCTTCAGCAGATGAAATAAAAAAGGTTTATCGCAAACTTGCGCGAGAGATGCATCCTGATGTAAACCCTGATCCAAAGGCACAGGAACGCTTTAAAGAGATTACCGCTGCTTATGAGGTTTTAAGTGATCCTCAGAAACGTAGCGCTTATGATCGCGGCGGAGATAATTTCGGTGGTTTTGGTGGAGGCTTCGGTGGATTCAGCGACATCATGGATGCTTTCTTTGGCGGTGGTGGCTCCCCACGTGGACCACGACCCAGAATGCGCCAAGGTCAAGATGCCTTAATTAGAACCACAATTGATTTGCATGAAGCATGTTTTGGAACTGAACGAGAGATTGGTGTCGAAACCGCTGTTATATGTACGAAATGTGGCGGTGATGGCTGTGCTCCAGGAACTTCGCCAAAAACCTGTGATATCTGCAGAGGTCGCGGCGAAATTCAACAGGTCACAAGATCTTTTATCGGTCAGGTGATGACTTCAAGACCATGTGCGAGTTGTCAGGGATTTGGAACGGTAATTCCTTCAGTGTGCAGCGAGTGTGCTGGTGATGGACGGGTTCGAGCCAGACGCAGTATTGATGTGAAGATTCCTGCTGGAGTTGAAACAGGAAATCGTATGCAGCTATCTGGTCAGGGCGAAGTGGGTCCAGGTGGTGGACCAGCTGGTGATTTGTATGTCGAGATAATTGTCGAAGAGCACGAGTTCCTAGTTCGGGAAGGTGATGATTTACATCTTTCCGTCTCAACCCCTATGACCGCTGCAGCTCTAGGAACCACAATGAAAGTTGAATGCCTCGATGGCGAGATTGAGATTGAGATTAAAGCTGGTACACAAAGTGGACATGTAATTCCGATTAAAGGAAAAGGTATAACCAAGCTCCGTGGTGGCGGCCGAGGTGATTTATTCGCCCATATAAATGTGGAGATTCCCACCAAGCTATCCAAGCGACAAGAGGAGTTGTTACGGCAGTTCGCTGATGAGCGGGGCGATAACTCAAAATCCACACAGGTAAAGAAAATTTCAGATGGTGGAATCTTCGGCAAGTTTAGGGATGCGTTTAAAGGCTAATGCTGCCACTTTTTATTGTCGATAATCTGCCTAACTCTGGATCATTAGAGATAGATGGAGATGAAGCCAAGCACGCCATCTCTTCTCTACGTATCAAAAATGGAGAGTTGATTTCAGTAACGGATGGCAAAGGCGGAAGAGCTGATGCGCAGGTAATCAGCGTAACCGGAAAAACATTTGTAGTTGAGTTAAATAATTATCAACAAGAGCCAAGTTCTCAAATAAAACTCACGGTGGTCCAGGCTCTTACAAAAGGGGATAGAGCAAGAGAAACCATAGAGTTACTTACCGAAGCTGGGGTAGATCAAATAATCCCGTGGAGCGCACAGCGCTGCGTTGGGCAATGGAAAGATGATGCCTTAGAAAAATGGAGAGTTTGGTCCAAAGAGGCAACTAAACAATCTAGACGAAGTTGGATTCCGGAGATTTCAGAGATTCAAACCACAATAGATATTGTGAAAAGAGTTAAAGATTCTGAGCTTTCGCTGATCTTCCATGAGACAGGTGAGAAAAAACTTTCCCAAGTTTTATCTGAGAAATCACCATCTTCTCTGCTGTTGATTATCGGTCCGGAAGGTGGAATCTCAGAAACGGAGTTAGAAGCTTTTAAGTTGGCTGGGGCCATAGAGGTAAGTATGGGTAAACCGGTATTTCGCTCCGCCCATGCCGGCGCTGCTGCTTTGGCAGCGGTGCAAACCGGGTTAAAGGTCTGGTAGAGATATCCCATGGACTGTCTTTTTTGTGCAATTACTAGAGGTGATATCCCGGCTGCAAAGCTTATGGAGAGTGAAAAAGCCCTAGCCTTTAATGACATTAACCCACAAGCACCGGTTCATATTTTGATTATTCCAAAATCACATTATGAAAACATTGCCGAGTTATCTAGCCAAGAACCGGAAACCGTCTCTGAACTGTTCAAAATGGCGCACCAACTTTCACTAGATAACGCTCTTGAGGGTTACCGGACCGTTTTCAATACTGGAGCAGCTGCGGGGCAGAGCGTCTTTCACGCTCATTTGCACCTATTGGGCGGACGAGCGTTGCAATGGCCACCTGGCTAGACTTGGGCTAATGGATCGCATTGTTCTTACTCTGCCCGGCGATATATCAAGTGTTGCGCTCACAGGGCCTAACGATTCATACATTCGCGCTCTTGAAAACGCCTTTCCTGACATCGCAATCACTGTTCGGGGCAATGAGGTAATTGTCCGAGGAAGCGCTGAAGGAACAGAGCGGGTTAAAAATTTGATGCAAAATTTCTTGACAGTAGTGCGTTCCGGTCAGTCTTTAAGTGATGATGCTGTGCGACGTTCAATCGCAATGGTGCAGGGCGGTAATGAATCTCCAGCCGAAGTTTTGACTTTGAATATTTTGAGCAACCGTGGGAAAACAATCAGACCAAAGACCGCTAATCAAAAACGTTATGTTGATGCGATTGATAAGCACACGGTTACGTTTGGGATTGGGCCGGCTGGAACTGGCAAGACATATCTGGCAATGGCAAAAGCGGTTCAAGCCTTACAGTCAAAGCAGATAAATAGAATTATTTTGACCCGTCCAGCTGTTGAAGCGGGTGAGCGATTAGGTTTTTTGCCGGGAACTCTGCATGAAAAGATTGATCCTTATTTGCGTCCTTTATTTGATGCTTTGCATGACATGTTGGACCCAGAAGCAATTCCACGGTTGATGTCTTCAGGCACTATTGAGGTAGCTCCACTGGCCTATATGCGCGGACGCACCTTAAATGATTCATTCATTATTTTAGATGAGGCTCAAAATACCTCTCCTGAACAGATGAAGATGTTTCTAACCCGTCTGGGTTTTGGCTCCAAGATGGTTGTGACTGGAGATGTCACGCAGATCGATTTACCAACACATCAGGAGTCAGGTTTGAGCATCGTCAGAGATATTTTGGAAGGCATCCCAGATATCTCCTTTATGGATTTAACTTCAGACGATGTAGTTCGCCATCGATTGGTTAGTGAAATCGTTGACGCTTATGGCAAGTTTGATGCACGGTCCGAAGGTAGCCACCATGGTCGCCGGATAAACAAGCCACGTTCTCTAAGGAGTGATCGCTGATTCTTTCCTTAATGCTTTTGAGCATGTGGATTTGAGTGCGAAATGAATATAGAAATAACAAACCTCACTGCGATTGACTGTTCCGAGTCAAAGCTGGTGTCTGTCGCAGATTTTGCGATGCATTCATTGGGATTACACAAGGATTGCGAGTTAAGCATTTCGCTAGTAGATGAAGCAGAGATGAGCACCTTGCATGTGCGCTGGATGGATGAGCCGGGAGCTACTGATGTTTTATCGTTTCCCATGGATGAACTGCGGCCAGAATCTGCTGCATCAGGCCCGGGAATGTTGGGTGACATAATTCTCTGCCCAGAGTTTGCAGCACGACAGGCAAACCAGATTGGACATACCCTGCAAGAGGAGTTAGAGCTTTTGACGGTTCATGGTGTTTTGCATCTTGTTGGTTTTGATCATCGGGAAGAGGATGAGAAAAATCATATGTTTGGTCTGCAGGAAAGATACTTAACTAATTGGAGAGCACAGCAATGACAATTAACGCTTCCTTATCAGTAATAGCTCTTCTGCTATTTGCTGGGTTTCTTGCGGGATCTGAATCTGCCATTAACTCCATATCCCGAGTCTTTGTTGAAGAGTTACAGGTTAAGTCCTCTCGTGCAGCGGGCTGGGTACAAAAGGTACTAATGGAGCCAGCTCGATACCTAAATGTAATTCTCTTTGTCCGCAAGGCTTGCGAGTTGACCGCTACTGTAATTGTTGCCGAATCTTTAAGAGCGTATTTTGATTCAATATTTGCATCTATGGCTGCGGCTATCGGTCTCATGCTGGTTCTCTCATACGTTGTAGTCGGAGTTGGACCCCGAACTCTGGGTAAACAGCATGCCGGTAAATGGATTGTGCCTTCCTGTTTCGTGGCAGTTCTACTTTCAAAAATTCTTGGCCCTCTAACCACCTTGTTGATTGCAATTGGAAATGCCTTAACTCCTGGTAAGGGTTTCAAATCTGGGCCTTTTGCTAATGAGGCGGAGCTGCGAGATTTAGTGGATCAGGCCCACGAGCGTGGTTTAGTTGAAGAATCAGAGCATGAAATGATTCACTCCGTATTTGAACTGGGCGATACCCTGGTTCGTGAGCTGATGGTGCCGCGCACTGAGATGGTTTGGATTGAAGGCAGTAAAAACCTCCGTCAAGGACTTTCATTAGCTTTGCGCTCCGGCTTTACCAGAATCCCGGTGATTGGAGAGAATCTAGATAACATTTTGGGCATCGCCTATGTAAAGGATTTGGCGAAACGAACCCATGAGTATCGCGAATCAGAGCAAACCGAGCTTGTGAATGAACATTTGCGGAAAGCATCCTTTGTTCCAGAAACCAAGACCGCATCAGAGTTGTTAAAGGAAATGCAGCGAGATCAGATTCACTTGGCTATCGTGGTAGATGAGTACGGCGGAACCGCTGGATTGATCACTATCGAAGATATTCTCGAGGAGATCGTCGGTGAAATCGCTGATGAATACGATGATGATGTTGAAGAGATTGAATGGATTTCAGAGAAACAGGCAAGGGTTTCAGCACGTCTGCATCTCGAGGATTTCGCGGATAATTTGAAACTGGATTTAAGTGAGCAAGAGCTGGAGGATGTAGACACCGTTGGTGGCTATGTAGCTAAGGTTCTTGGCAGAGTTCCCATTCCGGGTAGTAGTGTGAAGTTACATGGCTGGGAGATAATTGCAGAACGCCCAGTTGGTAGACGCCATAGAATCGCTACCTTTCTCCTGGAGAATCAAAATGTTGATTCGGCTACCAATGTTCCAACTGAAGAGGTTTAAGGTTAGCCAGTGCGCATAGTCAGATTTGCTCCCCCCGAAGGCTCAAAACTTGGTGCCGATCCACATTTTGGAATCCTGGAAGATGACAAAACCATCCGAGCGATCGCTAGTGATCCGCTCTATGCTGGGGTTTTCCCGGAAGATGATCGATTCTCAATCGATGATGTGCGGTTGCTAGCTCCCGTTATTCCACGCAGCAAAGTGGTCTGTGTCGGCAAGAATTACGCTGACCATGCTGCGGAAATGGGTGGAGAGGTTCCATCTGAGCCGATAATTTTCATCAAGCCAAACACCTCTGTAATCGGACCCAATGAGATTATTCAGTGGCCCAGTACCTCCGAGCGGATTGATCATGAGGCGGAGCTCGCAGTTGTGATTTCAAAAATCTGCAAAGAGGTCCCAAGGGAAAAGGCGCAAGATGTGATATTTGGTTATACCTTGGCCAATGATGTAACTGCACGCGATCTGCAAAAGAAAGATGGACAGTGGAGTAGAGCAAAAGGATTCGACACTTTTTGTCCTCTGGGGCCATGGATCGATACTGAATTTAAACCAGGAAGCCAACTAGTAACCGCTCAAGTCGATGGAGAGTTGAAACAGTCCGCTCCCTTATCCGATATGGTTTTCAATGTTCCATTCATCATCGAGTTTGTGACTAAGGTTATGACTCTGCTGCCAGGAGATGTAATTCTTACCGGCACCCCTTCAGGGATTGGTCCTATGAATGCTGGAGGAGAGGTTGTCGTGTCTATCGAGGGTTTGGGTAGTCTGAGGAATCGGGTGTCTAGACGTGGCTAATAACCAAAGAGATGTTCGGGTTCGATTCGCACCTTCACCTACTGGAGATTTACATGTCGGCAATATTCGCACCGCACTTTTTGATTGGGCTTATGCCCGACATACAGGCGGAAAGCTAATCTTCAGAATAGAGGATACGGATCGGGAACGCGTTACAGATGAATACATCGCCCGCGCCATCGAGACTCTGCGCTGGTTGGGATTAGATTGGGATGAAGGTCCCGAGGTTGGTGGTCCATGCGGACCTTATTTACAGTCACAGCGATTAGATATTTACACTGAATGGGCGCAAACCTTTTTGCGAAATGGCGATGCCTACAACTGCTACTGCTCAACCGAGGAGTTAGAGGCCCGTCGCGAGAAACAACGGGAGCTAAATCAAGCCCCTGGTTATGATGGAAAGTGCCGGGATTTAACTCCTGCTGAAATCGCTGCTTTTCAAGCTGAGGGACGCCAGCCGGTTATCCGGATGAGAATGCCCGATGGTGAAACCCGCTTTACAGATTTAATCCGCGGCGAGGTTGTTTTCGAGCATAAATATGTGCCGGATTTTGTTTTGATGCGAGCCGATGGTTCTCCTCTATACACCCTAGCGGTCGCGGTTGATGATGTTTTGATGAAAGTAACCCATGTGCTGCGCGGTGAGGATCTTCTCTCTTCAACTCCAAGACAGATTAGGGTTTATCAGGCGATGCAGGTAGATCCTGCAGAGTATCCAGTGTTTGCTCACCTGCCATTTGTGATGGGGCAGGACAACGCTAAGTTATCCAAGCGCAATGGTGAGGTATCAATTGCGTGGTATCGCGAACAGGGATTTTTGCCAGAGGCGATCTGTAATTATCTTGCTTTACTGGGATGGTCCCCAGGCGATGATCGAGAAAATATTTCCATGCAGGAGCTAGTTGAATTATTTACTGTAGAACGGGTCAACAGCTCTCCGGCGCGCTTTGATATGAAGAAACTTGAGGCGATAAATGGTGACAAGATTCGCGCATTAGCAATTGATGATTTCTTAGCGCGAGCTCTGCCATTTTTGTTAAAGGATGGCGTAATCTCGGGAACAGATGCTGAGATTGCAGTAGTTAAATCTGCATTACCAATCATTCAAGAGCGTATTGCGCGTATGAATGAGGTCACTGCAATGTTGAAATTCTTGTTTGTTGAACAACTTTCATTTGAGCCAGAGTCAGAGGCTAAAATTAAAGAAGAGCCATCTCAGCATGTTGTTCAAAAAGCCCTTGAGGCGCTGCGAGATTTGCAGAACTGGACCCACTCTGAAATAGAGGCCAAATTACGTGCGGTTTTATTGGATGAAATGGGGCTAAAGCCGAGGTTGGCTTTTGGTCCGGTCCGTATCGCTGTAACTGGCAGCCATATCTCTCCACCATTATTTGAATCGATGGAGTTATTGGGTAAGGAGCGTTCGTTAGCGAGGTTGCAGGCTGCGGTTCAATAGCTTAATTTTTCGCTGGTATTCTTTGCCTCTTATCACAAGCCCAAAAGGCTGTGATCTTGGGGTATGGGGTAATTGGCAGCCCAGCTGATTCTGGTTCAGCTTGTCTAGGTTCGAGTCCTGGTACCCCAGCGCAGTACAACTAAATATTTTTTATGGATAACACAACGAGATCTGGCCCCGTCGTCTAGCGGCCTAGGACTCTGGCTTCTCAAGCCAGCTACGAGGGTTCGAATCCCTTCGGGGCTGCCAGACTCGTTAATTCTTCTAGCTAATTTTTCTTGGAGATAAACTCACTTAACTTCATTGCTGTTGCAACCACGGCTGCTGCATGAACCCGTCCTGGCTGTCTGCCTAATCTTTCAATAGGTCCGCTAATGCTCACCGCGGCAATTACTCTGTTGTTTGGACCGCGGACAGGTGCAGATACAGATGCAACACCAGGTTCACGCTCTCCAACACTTTGTGCCCAACCACGACGACGTACCGCGGATAATGCGGCCGCGTTAAACCTTGCATTGGACAATGCTCTATGTAACTTATCCGCATCCTCCCAAGCCAAAAGTATTTGGGCCGCAGATCCAGCGTTCATTGTCAGAGCAGCACCTACTGGAACCGAATCGCGTAAACCAGAAAGTCTCTCGGCTGCTGCAACACAGATTCGCATATCACCTTGTCTGCGATAAAGCTGAGCGCTTTCACCGGTTGCATCACGTAACGCGGTCAGAGCTGGTGCGGCTGCGGCCAGTAAACGATCTTCGCCAGCAGAGGCAGCAAGTTCTGCAGGTCTTGGTCCCAAAATAAATCGGCCATTCAAATCCCTTGCCACCATGCGGTGATGCTCTAGCGCAACCGCCAAACGATGTGCTGTGGGACGTGCAATCTTTGTAGCGGCAACTAACTCAGAGAGAGAGTGCGGTCCGGACTCTAGTACTCCTAGAATCTTCACGGCTTTATCTAAAACGCCGACTCCGCTATTCTTTCTGTCCATAATCTAATACTGCCATCTCATCATATGAGAAGCAAGCCATAAGGGGTAATGAATAGCAATGGGAAAGACGCTCGCAGAAAAGGTTTGGGAAGACCACGTAGTTCGGCGCAATGTCGGAGAACCCGATCTTTTGTATATCGATCTGCACTTAATTCACGAGGTAACCAGCCCACAAGCCTTTGATGGATTGCGTTTGTCAGGCAGAAAGGTACGCCGCCCAGATTTAACGTTAGCAACTGAGGATCACAACGTTCCAACTTTGGATATTGATAAACCAATTGCTGATCCAGTCTCCAGATTGCAGGTAGATACCTTGCGAAAGAACTGCCAAGAGTTTGGGGTTCGGATTCACTCCCTCGGTGATGTGGAGCAGGGAATCGTGCATGTGGTTGGACCACAGCTGGGATTAACTCAGCCTGGCATGACAATTGTTTGCGGAGATTCCCACACTTCTACCCATGGAGCCTTTGGCGCATTGGCATTTGGAATTGGTACCAGCGAGGTAGAGCATGTATTGGCTACCCAAACACTGCCATTGGCAAAGCCAAAGACAATGGCGATTAATGTTGAAGGAAGCTTGAAGCCTGGCGTCACAAGTAAGGACATCATCTTGGCCATCATCGCCAAAATAAGTACAGGTGGCGGACAAGGTTATGTACTTGAGTATCGAGGAAGCGCTATTAGAGCTCTATCTATGGAAGCGCGTATGACAATCTGCAACATGTCTATCGAAGCTGGCGCTCGTGCCGGTCTGATTGCGCCAGATCAAACCACCTTTGATTACATAAAGGGACGTCCTCATGCACCAACCGGGACGGATTGGGATGCCGCAGTTGAGTATTGGAAGACTCTGAAAAGTGATGATGATGCCAAGTTTGATAAAGAGATTTATCTAAATGCCGATGAGCTCTCACCCTTTGTAACTTGGGGGACTAACCCAGGACAAGGTGTTCCATTAAATGAAACCGTTCCAAATCCAGAGAGCTTTGATGATCCTGAAGAGCGCACCGCTGCACAACGCGCTTTAGAGTACATGGGGCTCGATGCTGGTACTCCGATGAAAAAAATCAAGGTAGATACTGTTTTTCTGGGCTCTTGTACCAATGGACGCATTGAAGATTTACGGGCAGCAGCCGCAATCATTAGAGGGAATAAGGTCGCGGAAAACACAAGAATGATGGTGGTGCCGGGATCGGCAAGAGTTCGACTACAGGCTGAGTCTGAGGGACTCGACAAAATCTTTCTCGCTGCTGGTGCTGAGTGGCGCAGTGCTGGGTGCTCGATGTGTCTTGGTATGAATCCAGATCAATTGAAACCCGGCGAGAGATCAGCCTCGACAAGTAATCGAAACTTTGAGGGCCGCCAAGGTAAAGGCGGTAGAACTCATTTGGTAAGTCCATTAGTTGCAGCGGCGACCGCAATTCGCGGAACTCTTTCCTCGCCGGCGGATCTTTAGGAGTTAATAATGGAAAAATTCATTTCACACACGGGAACCGGAATACCACTTCGCCGCAGCAATGTTGACACCGATCAGATTATTCCGGCGGTTTACTTAAAGCGGGTTACCAGATCTGGTTTCGAAGATGGTCTATTTGCCGCTTGGCGAAATGATCCAGAGTTTGTCTTGAATAAGCCTGAGTATGCAAAGGCAAGCATTTTGGTGGCGGGAATTGATTTTGGTACTGGCTCCTCAAGAGAGCATGCGGTTTGGGCGCTACAGAACTATGGCTTCAAAGTTGTCATCTCCAGCAGATTTGCCGACATCTTCCGGGGCAACTCTCTAAAAGGTGGATTGCTAACTGTCATACTGCCACAAGCAGAGATTGAAGCATTGTGGGGCGCTATAGAGCAGGATCCAGAGATGCCGATAGCGGTTGATCTAGAGAAAAAGAGCGTTTCCTACAAAGATCGCGAAATTAGCTTTGATTTAGATGATTACACCCGCTGGAGATTGATGGAAGGGCTGGATGACATTGGTCTCACCATGAGAAATCTTGATGCGGTTGAAGATTTTGAGGAAAAAAGAGCGAAATTTAAGCCAAAAACGCTGCCTGTTCTCACATAACCTTGTCATAAGCGGAGCTTTTCTCCGACTCTCAACCTCTAATTGAGGGTTTTTTACGCATAAAAACCAGCTTTTTTCCTGATTGGTCATTTGCGATTTGTTGCGACACACCGAGTGTGATGCGGGAAAACCTTGATTTATATGCGTAAATTTATCGACAGGTTAAGCAAACGCTTAACTTTACGCGTAAATAAGGGGATTAAATGAACAAGACCCAGTTCATTGCTTCGTTGGCACCACACTTCAACGGAAGCAAGAAAGAGGCAGGCCACGCTGTAGAAATCGTTTTCGATTCCATCGTGCGCAATATCCAAAAGGGCGAAGATGTAACCATCAACGATTTTGGAAAGTTTAAGAAGGTAGATCGCAAGGCACGTAAGGGTCGTAACCCTTTCACCGGCGAGACCATTCAAATCAAAGCGAGCAAGAAGGTTCGCTTCCTCCCAGCTAAGGCGCTTAAGGAAGTTGTTTCTGGCGCACGCAAGTTGGGTCCAGCTCCGAAGCCGGTCGTAGTTGCAAAGCCAGTAGCCAAGAAGGCGGCCAAGAAGGTTGTTAAGAAGGCCGCAAAGAAGGCTCCGAAGAAGGCAGCTAAGAAGTCAGCGAAAAAGGGCAAGAAGAAATAAATTACTGATTAGTAAGGGCCACGCAATCAAGCGTGGCCCTTATTTTTCTGCCCTACGCTTCCACTATGACAGCATCAGAGGTACGGATTTCCTATGAACCGCCAACCGGAACTCCACTTGGCAGTAATGGTTGGTTTCGTTTTGGAGCTTCCGTTTTGCGCCCAATTCTCAATCTCATAATTAAGAAAGAATGGCGCGGCAGCGAAAATTTGCCGAAGTCAGGCGCCGCAATTGTTGTTTGCAACCATCTCTCATATGTCGATCCACTTACCTTTACCCATTTCCTCTATAACAATGGTCGAGCGCCCCGGTATCTTGGAAAAGAATCGGTATTTAAAATCCCCTTAATCGGCAAGGTAATTAGAGGTGCAGGACAGATTCCGGTATCCAGAGAAAGTAAGGACGCGGTCAAAGGTTTAGAACATGCCATCGCGGTGTTGAAGGCGGGACATTTGCTAGGGGTTTATCCAGAAGGAACTTTGACCAGAGATGAAAATCTCTGGCCAATGCGCGGTAAGACTGGAGTGGCGCGTCTGGCTCTAATTACTGGAGCTCCGATCTATCCCTGCGCATCGTGGGGGCCAGAAAAGGTGCTTCCACCGTATAGCAAGAGAATTAGGCTATTTCCACGCACCAAGGTTTCAGTATTGATGGGGGAGCCTTTAAATCTAGATCGCTGGAAGGGTAAAGAAAATGACCCGGCTGCGGTTGAGGAGGTTGCCGATTACGTTATGGATGAGATTACAAAGCTATTGGAAACACTGAGGGGCGAGAAAGCGCCTGCTGTTCGCTTTGATCCAAAGAAATCTGATTTACCGCGCATCGGTAATTACAAGAAAGCCCGCAAGGCACGTTAATGAAGATTTCGGTACTGGGAACCGGACAGTGGGGAAGTGCCTTAGCTCAAATACTCTGTGATGCTGGAAATGATGTTTTGATCTGGGGAAGAAATACTAGCGTTGTAGAAGAGATTAACTTTCGCCATACAAATACCAACTACCTGCCTGGCATTGCTTTGCCGCAAAATCTAAAAGCTACCGTTGAAATTTCTGTGGCGATGCAACATGCTCAAATGTTGCTCTTAGCGGTTCCAGCACAATCCTTACGGGCAAATCTTCAGCAATGGAGCAAATTCTTTAATAAAGATATTCCGATTGTTTCCTCTCTGAAAGGTATTGAGGTCTCCACTCAACTTCGCATGACAGAGGTAATACAAGAAGTTTTAGGGATTCCTGAGGGAAATTTAGCGATAATCACAGGGCCAAATTTGGCTCGAGAGGTTGTATTGCGCCAACCCGCTGGAGCGGTTGCCGCCTCGGTATCTCAAGAGTTAGCGGATTTAGTTGCTCAAGCATTTAACACATCATATTTTCGCGTCTACACATCAAATGATGTGATTGGTTGTGAGTTAGCTGGTGCCGCCAAGAATGTAATCGCGCTTGCGGTAGGTATGGCAATTGGAATGGGATTTGGAGAGAACACCCAATCTCTTGTAATAACCCGAGGTTTGAATGAGGTTACAAGATTGGCAATTGCACGCGGTGCTATGCCACTGACCTTTGTTGGACTAGCTGGAGTCGGTGATTTGCTTGCGACCTGCGGCTCTCCTTTATCTAGAAATAGATCCTTTGGTGAGGCTTTGGGTCGCACAGGTTCGATGCAGAGCGCTAGAGCAGATGTGTCTTCGACAGTAGAAGGTGTTGCCACTGCGAAGGCGGTAGTGGACCTGGCGCACCTAGTTGGAGTGGAAGCTCCAATTATGGAGGCGGTTTATGAGGTGGTTAGTAATAACATTACGCCAGAGCAGGCAATTAGGTCCCTGATGCAGATTCAAACTGGAGCGGAGATTGATCACGAATGAAAAAGCGTGTTGCAATCATCTGTGGTGGCAGAAGTAGCGAACACCAAATCTCTTGCATTTCCGCACGTGGTGTCCTAACTGCCATCGATAGAGATTCATTTGACCCGATTTTAATTGGCATTACCCAATCTGGAAAATGGGTAGCACTCAATTCAGCTGATGATTTTTCTAAAGATAAAGATGGATTGCCAGTGGTTCCAGAATTAGGGATTGAAATATCTTGGTCGGAGTTAAAAGTTGATCTAGCTTTTCCATTGCTTCATGGCCCTTATGGTGAAGATGGAACTATTCAGGGTCTATTTGAAATGATGAATCTTCCTTATGTTGGTTCGGGCGTGCTGGCTTCTGCAGTAGCTATGGATAAAACCTTTGCCAAACCAATTTACGCTGACTTTGGTTTGAAAGTTGCTGACGGCATAACGGTTCACAAAAGTGATTGGGCACAAAATCAGGCGCTCGAGATTGCCAAAATTTCTGCTTTAGGTTTTCCGTTGTTTGTAAAACCTGCGAGAAGTGGGTCAAGTCGTGGCACGTCAAAGGTTAAATCGGAGGGTGATATTCCAGCCGCAATCGAAGCGGCGCATGAGCATGATCCAAAAGCCCTCGTCGAGGTCGCAATTAAAGGTCGCGAAGTTGAGTGTGCGGTGTTAGAGATTGACGGAAAAGCGACCGCTTCCATAATTGGTGAGATTAGAGTTCATGAACCACATGAGTTTTATGACTTCGAAGCGAAATATTTTGATGGTTCAACTAGTTTTGATGTGCCGGCAAATATCCCAGAGAAAATCTCCAATCAAATTCGCCAAGCCGCTGTAACCGCCTTTGAAGCTTTGGGATGTGAAGGTTTGGCTCGGGTTGATTTCTTTTTAACCGATGAGAATGAGCTGTTGATTAATGAACTCAACACCATGCCCGGCTTTACCAATTCCTCGGTATTTCCGATGTTGTGGCAGGCCAGCGGAATGAGTTATGGCGCGCTGATTACACAATTAATTATGAGTGCGCTGCAGCGTGACCGAGGAGTGGTGCGCTAGAACTAAAGGTTGGTTACTGGGCAGGTTAGGGTTCTGGTGATTCCAGGAATCGCCTGAATCTTGGATAGAACAGTTTTACCTAACTCATCCATATTTGCCGCTTCAGCCCGCATGATTACATCGTAAGGTCCAGTAACGCCTTCTGCGATAGTTACCCCAGCAATAGCGGTAACAGCTTTAGTAACAGCGCCAGCTTTTCCTACTTCGGTTTGAATCAAGATGTATGCCTGTATAGACATTTTGAGTTCCATTTCATCCAGTGACCTCACCATTGAGGGTTATAGGTTTATTTACCGCCTTAGCGTAATTGCCGCTCGGGAATTAGGCTAGTGCTGCTGGCAAAATCTAGCGGATAACCGAAATCAAACTAGCGAGATCGAGGATGTGCACCGGTGAATGAGCGCGAAGTACTAGCTCGGGTGCGCGCCATCTTTGACCAAGTTGCTGATCCACCAAACCTCATTGTTCCCAACGGAGATGATGGAGCGGTGTTTGCTTCTGCGGAATCAAATGTAGTTATCGCTACCGATATGGCGGTTGAGGAT